>CADACW010000020.1 GCA_902786565.1 uncultured Prevotellaceae bacterium
GCGTATGTGAGCCTTGATTTGTAACTTTTCGGGGCAATTTGTTCACATTTTTATCTCGACTGGCTTAAAATCTCGGAAATTTTATCTAAATTTGCACCGCGTAAATATAATAAGCTTATGATGACAACGGTTACAAATCAGAACACGGGCACTCCCAGCAGGCTTTCCAGGCTTCAGGATGCTTATGATTATAAGATCAAGCACGGATGGACTCCGCTTACTCCCGAAGAGGAGGTGGAGTTCCACAAGATGGTTGCAGAATTTACGAACCTGTAGTCCATGCGATACCTGCTCGATACCTGCATCATGCTCTATATGCTCAATAAGACAGGTGAGATGAGCGATGATGTTGAAACAATAGTCTCTGACTATGGCAATAGGCTTTATATATGTGCAGCGAGTGTACGTGAACTTGTTGCAGCATGGCATAAATATCAGCACATGCAGCGCACTTGGAAGACCCCTCAGAATATGATGGATGAGGTACGTGACCTCTATGGAGTAGAGATCCTCTATCCCCAGCGCGAGCACTACCAGACATTCGTCAATCTCCGTTGGAATCTTGCAGCCAAGCATACAGACACCTCTGACCATCTTATCATAGCTCATGCCATAACCGAGCATTTGCCACTAATATCGTCAGATGGTAAATTCGACTTCTACTGCAAGCAGGGTCTGAACTTCATATTCAATAAGAAGTAGGCTTCAGTTCTTAGTCATCAAATACCATACATCAATATCATGAGTGAAATCTCAGACGCTATACAAGCAAAGTGTCTGGCCTTTGGTGACAGAATCATAAAACTCAATGACTACCTATTGAAAGAGGCTGCAAACAAGAAGCCATCCTTCAAGATGGTAAAGGGCAAACGAGTGTATGAGAAATCAGTGCCTGTGTATCTGCAATCAGTCTCCAACTTGTGCAATCAATTGCTAAGGAGCGGCACAAGTATTGGTGCAAACAATGCAGAGGCATGCAATGCCATCACAAAATCCGACTTCAAGAGTAAGTCTTATATAGCGCTAAAGGAAGCTCGTGAATCACTCTATTGGATAGATCTCCTACACCGTAATGGGTATCTGACCGATAAGCATCATGATTCTCTCTATAACGACTGCGAAGAATTGGTAAAAATCTTGGTGCATCGATGTAAGAAGCTAGACGGAGCGGAATAACATCAGCCATCAGCCATCTTCCATCAGCCATCTTAACGACATTCATCAGACGTCCGGGAATCCGGGCCTTTTCCGGCATCTCCAATACAAAAATAGCAAAAATCAGGCATTCTTGCAATAGCATTAAGAAAATTGTATTTTGACTGTTAACGAAAGTTACAGGGCATAGCACACTGGGCGTATTGCCTAAAATACAAAAATTGATAAATAATGGTTCAAAGTACGACAAGGATCAAATCTTTTTCGTTTCTTTGCACCGCATATAAAGTAAGGAGATCAAGAAATGATAACGACAATACCTTCACAGACATCTGAGATGACCACGGTCGATGCATTGTGGGTACTCATACAAAGTCAGACAAAAGCTGTCCGCAAGGCACTTACAGAACGTCTTTTGGCCGAACAGGATAAGACCAAAGTCCAAAAGACGATGGTTAAAGAAAGTCTGACAAGAGCCTTTGATGAGCTTCATTCAGGTAAGGTACATCATGATGCCCGTAAACTCTTTGCTGAGTAAGCGTAATGAAAGTAACTTTTGACTATCTTGATGAATTTCTGCGTGGAGCAAAGGCTCTGCGGAAGAAATATCCATCCTTTGAAGGTGACTACAATACTTTTCTTGACGAATTAGAAAAGAATCCCTTTTCCGGCGAGTCGTTAGGAATACATACCTATAAGAACCGTATGGCAATAGCCTCCAAGGGAAGGGCAAGAGTGGAGGTGCCCGTGTTATTACCTACAACTTGCAACAGCCGAGTGAGGATGAAATCATTATCACATTGATGACCATCTATGATAAGTCTGATATAGATAATGTCTCCAATGCATATCTTCGCAGTCTAGTCCAAGAGATAGAAGGGAAATAAATAATCGGCAGCTTACACATGGCTGCAATCAATTTTATCCTGCGTGAGTTCGTGATGAGCAAAGTACCTTCTGATAGCCTCTGTAATGCGGAAATGATAGTGGATCATCTTCATCCGCAGTTAGAACATCAGACATCATACTTCAGCCATCAGCCATCTTTACGATTGTACCATCATCGTGACTTAATTGGTTCTCGTGAAGCATTTATAAAAGGAAATTTGAACATATAAATATATGAAAACAGCATTAATTACTGGTATTACTGGTCAGGACGGGAGTTACTTGGCCGAGTTTTTGTTGGAAAAAGGATATGACGTGCATGGAACCATCCGCCGTAGCAGTGTGGACTTCCGTGAGCGTATAGCACATTTGGAGGGTACTCCCCATTTCCATCTGCACTATGCAGACCTGGGTGACTCCATGAGTGTTTTGGGCGTTATCGGTAAGGTACGTCCTGACGAGATCTACAACCTTGCTGCACAGAGCCATGTACAAGTGAGCTTTGACTCGCCGGAGTTCACGGCTGATGTCGATGCCGTAGGGGTACTCCGCATCTTGGAGGCAGTTCGCCAACTTGGTATGACTGAGACCTGCCGTATTTATCAGGCCAGCACCTCTGAACTGTATGGCAAGGTGGAGGAAGTTCCTCAGAACGAGAACACGCCCTTCCATCCCTATAGTCCATACGCTGTAGCCAAACAGTACGGTTTCTGGATTGTGAAGGAATATCGTGAAGCTTATAATATGTATTGCTGCTCAGGTATCTTGTTCAACCATGAGTCAGAGCGTCGTGGTGAAACATTTGTAACTCGTAAGATAACCCTTGCTGCAGCACGTATCTCTCAGGGTGTACAGGATTGTCTGTACCTTGGTAACATGGATTCACTTCGTGACTGGGGCTATGCCAAAGATTATGTGGAGTGTATGTGGCTTATCCTTCAGCAGGACAAACCTGAGGACTTTGTCATCGCCACTGGCGTACAGCACAGTGTACGCGAGTTCACTGAATTGGCGTTTAAACATGTGGGCATCAACCTCGAATTCAATGGCAAAGGCCTTGACGAAGTTGGTGTTGTCAAGAGCATCGACGAAAAATTATCAACTGTCAACTGTCAATTGTCAATTGGAGACGTGGTGGTCCGTGTTTCCCCAGACTTCTATCGTCCTACAGATGTGGTCAACCTTTGGGGGGATCCCACCAAGGCCAAGGCAAAATTGAAATGGAATCCGAATAAGACCAGCTTCGAAGATCTTGTTAAACTTATGGTAGAGAGTGATATTACCAAGGTGGCAGCCGAAGGTGCTGCAGCAAAGGTGCGTACAAACTTAGCAGAGTACCTTGAAAAAGGCATTGTAAAATAATGGAAATAGATAGTAAAATATATGTTGCAGGCCATCGCGGTATGGTGGGCTCTGCCATTGTACGTGAACTCCAGCGTCAGGGATATACAAATATAGTCACTCGCTCACACAAAGAACTGGATTTGACAAGACAAGACCAAGTAGAAAAGTTTTTTGCTGAAGAAAAGCCCGAATATGTTTTTCTTGCAGCAGCTAAGGTGGGTGGTATTGTGGCAAACCAGAGCGCTTTGGCCGACTTCATGTATGACAACATGATACTGGAGATGAACGTGATTCATGCTGCTTGGAAGAACGGTTGCAAGAAGTTGGAGTTTTTGGGTAGCAGCTGCATCTACCCCCGTATGGCACCACAACCAATGCCGGAATCCTGCTTATTGACCAGCGAACTTGAAAAGACCAACGAGGCATACGCCCTGGCCAAGATAAGTGGTCTGAAATACTGTGAGTTTCTGAACCGTCAGTATGGTACAGATTACATCAGTGTGATGCCCACCAATCTATACGGCCCCAACGACAACTATCATCCAGAGCACTCCCATGTGCTGCCTGCTCTGATACGTCGTTTTCACGAGGCCAAGGAGAATGGGGCAGAGACAGTTACCTGTTGGGGTGATGGCTCACCGTTGCGTGAGTTCCTGTATGTCGATGACCTCGCCAACCTCTGTGTGTTCCTGATGAACAACTACAGTGGCAATGAGACCGTCAATGCCGGAACAGGCAAGGAGTTGACCATCAAACAGCTCACCGAGCTGGTCGCCAAGGTTGTAGGCTACCAAGGCGAGATAAAATGGGACACCACACGTCCTAACGGCACTCCTCGCAAACTTCTTGATGTCAGCAAAGCCACCAAACTCGGATGGACATACAAGACCAAGTTAGAAGATGGCATCCGCCTCGCATATGAGGACTTTTTGAATAACCCAATGCGGGCAGAGCGATAAACAAGACGGCCCCGCGTGGCAACTCTCATAATTGTGTGTTAAAAACAGAAAAACACGTTGACGGGCCGTTTCTCACAATTTACAATGACAACATCGCAGAATAAAAGAATTGTTTGGACTGACTCGCTGAAAGGCTGGCTGATGCTGCTGGTCATCATAGGCCATGCCCTGCAAAGTGCTCTGGGTACAGGGTGTGAGGACAACCACCTGTGGAGCATCATCTATTCGTTCCACATGCCCGCTTTTATGGCGGTCAGCGGCTGGCTTGCCTTCCGGCCAAATGGGGGAGGGGGGTAAAAATCAGGTTCCAAGACGCTTCCAGCAATTAATGGCTCCTTATCTTCTGTGGTCATTCTTTAGTTTTATGCGAAAAGGCGACTATTCTCTGCATGCAATCTCCTCCATCGCCCTCTACCCGGACAAATACTTCTGGTTCCTGTGGGCAATGTTCTTTATCAATGTGCTGTTCAATATGACACAACTACTGGCTAACAAGTTGCATAGAAACGAAACCGTATGCCTGATGGCTACGGGCATCGTTCTGATGGCTGTCATTATACAGCAATGACAATGAGGAGCTGACGCGGAAATGGAAGGATATGCAGAAAGGGTATCTTAAATCTTGATGAGATTGTAATAAAAATAACGAAACCACTCTTGAAACCTTAGATTATGGGCGAAAACGTTAATGCTCGTCGAATAGCCAAGAACACCATCTTACTATATCTACGCATGATTCTTGTCATGGGTATAAGCATATATATGGCAAGGGTTGTGCTTAATGTTCTTGGCGTTAAGGACTATGGCGTGTATAGCGTGGTGGCTGGTGCCGTTGCGTTCCTTGGCTTCCTGAATAACGCTATGACAATGGCTACACAAAGGTTCTTAAATGTAGAACTTGGGAAGAAAGAAGGAGGAAACATTCGCAGGGTGTTCAACATGTCGTTGAATATTCATATTATCGTAGGAGTTATAATTATTGTGCTGGCAGAAACAGTCGGTGTTTGGCTAATAAATAACGCTCTTAACATTCCCCCTGACAGGATGACTGCAGCAAATTGGAGTTTCCAGTTTGTTGTTGGTATGACATTCACAAGCATTGTTCAAGTCCCATATAATTCGGCATTATTCGCATACGAAAAGATGGGGGTATATGCTTATCTAAGTATCTTTGACGTTTGTTTGAAACTTATGTTAACTCTACTGCTTGCGCATTTCGCTTATGATAAGCTTATTCTTTATTCTTTTTTAATGTTTGCAGTACACGTTCTGTTACTTGCGCTATATTCTGGCTATGTCTCACTTAAATTTCCTGAATGTAGATTTTCCTTCTTGTGGGATGGTTCATTGTTTAAGAAATTAGCTGGCTTCCTCGGATGGAATGTGTGTGGTCAAATGGCGATGGTATTGACAACGCAGGGTGTCAATATGATTGCAAATGTTTTCTATGGTGTCATTATAAATGCAGCCATAGAAATAACAAATCAAGTGAACGGTGCCATCTCTATGTTCGTCAATAACTTCCAAACATCATTTCGTCCTCAGATAATGAAGAGCTATGCTTCAGAGCAGTATGATGATATGAGACGGCTGACATATAAGGCATCTAAATTCTCATTTTTCTTGTTATATATGATTTCTGTTCCGCTAATGCTTAACATTGATTATATATTAAAAGTATGGTTGGAAACGGTACCTGATTATTCTGCAACTTTTTGCCGTCTTATTATTTGGTATTCATACTTTGAAGCTATTGGTATGCCATTGGTAATGGTGGTTATGGCAACTGGAAGAAATAGGAATTATCAGATTTTTGTAAGTTTGGCAATTTCATTGAATTTAATACTCTCATGGCTGTTCCTATATCTTGGCTGTTCTCCTGAGTGGGTGTTTTACATAAAGATAGCAATATCTTTCATAGTAATTATAGTTAGACTCTATTTTGCGGAAAGCCAAGCAAAGGTAGGCTACAAGAGTTTTATTCGGCAATCGCTTCTACCTATACTGAAAATCGTAATTATTACCCAGCCATTCTATTTCTTATGCTTTAACTATATAAATAAGATAGGACTTGCAGAGAAAATATCGATAACACTAATATATATAGTTTTCATCCTATCTGTCGTATGGTATGTTGGTTTTACACACGGCGAGAAGATACTTGTAAAAAAAATAATAATTGAAAAGATAAAAAGAAAATGAAAACATCAGTTTTGGGATTGTACTATGAAGATTTTGACATCGGAGGTGAAATACACCACTCCTTGTCAAAGACAATATTCGAGAGTGATAATAATTTTTTTTCACTCCTCACCATGAACCATCACCCCGTTCATACAAATGTGGACTACGCCAGCCATAATCAGCATGGCAAGATACTTGTAGTGGGAACTCTTGTGTTTTCCTTGGCGGTTGGCATTACTGTTCCAGATGTTAGTGGTAAAGCTATTGCAAATCTTGATTATGAAAGCATAAAACACCTGGCTCCGGTTTTCCTTGGTGACACAATTTATGTTCGTACAAAGGTCTTGGATAAACGCGAATCTAAGTCAAAGAATGACAGAGGCATCATTTATGTAGAGTCAATCGCCTATAATCAAAATGGACAGGATGTTTTGTCATTCAGGCGTCATGTGTTAGTTAAAAAAAGAAGCAATGATTAATGAGAACATCTTAATGCGCAGCCTTATGTTTGTGCCTGCGCATAATCAGAAACTGCTGGACAGTTCTTTGCGGCGCGATGCTGACGTGCTCCTCCTTGATATTGAGGACAGCGTGCCTGTTACAGATAAACAGACTGCACGTGACAATATCAAGGAGTTTGTAAAGAGACCAGAAGCTTGCGGAAAGGTTATTTTTCCTCGTGTGAATGACCGTGAGAGCGGAGAGTTGCTTAAGGATCTCTGTCAGCTAACCATTCCTGGTATCACGGGCTTTATGTACCCCAAAAGCATAAAGGAAGAAGATGTTTATTTTGTGGGAAAATTGCTTGAAACCATAGAATATGAAAAGAATATTCCTGTCGGAACATTCAAGCTCATTCCTCTGATAGAGACGGCTGGAGCAGTCGTCAATATTAAAGAAATATGTACTGCCTGTACCCGAGTTGTTGCCGTAGCATTTGGTTGCGAGGATTATGTAACAGACCTTGGGGGGAAACATGACCCTGATGGACAAAGCATATTCTATGCCCGAAACGCAATTGTTAATGCCGCACGTTCTGCTGGGATAATTCCTATTGATACAGTACACATAAAAGTACATGACCTTGAAGACCTTGAACGCAATCTGATAATTGCTAAAAATCTTGGCTTTGAAGGAATGCTTGTACTCAATCCAAAGGAATTACCACTGGTTAATTCATACTTCTCTCCATCGGCAGACGAAGTTAAATGGGCAACAGAAATGGTTGAACTGGCAGAAGAAGCAGTCAAAGAGGGTAAGGGAGTCGCAGTCAAAGACAACAAATTCATTGGTCCTCCAATGTTAAAGATGGCTCGTAAGATTTTGGATAAGAAAAATCAAATTGACAAAATAAAGGTATGATAACAAAAGATACAATAAAGTCAGACCTAACAAAACTCGGTATCATTGAAGGTGACATGCTTTTTGTACGAATTTCGTACCGTGCAATAGGCAAAGTGGATGGTGGCCCAAAAACTGTAATAGATGCCATTCTTGAAACAATCGGAGAACAGGGTACGCTCCTCGCCACAGCGTTTCCTCCAAGAGTCCGTTCTTATTCAAGATGGCTCCACAAAGACAATGTTTATAAACCTGGGGTCAAACCTATAACAGGAGTTATACCTGTTATTATGTGCTCATACCCCAATGCTCACTTATCCTCTCACCCCATTTCGCCGTATGTGGCTATTGGAAAAGATGCAGAATTGCTTACTAAAAGTCATACACCAGAAAAAGATAGCTATGATATTGTTCGGATGATGATAGACAAGTTTCATCCGAAATGTCTTCGCATCGGGGGAAACGTCCTTGATGGAACAGCTCATCTTGCTTTTACAGAAGGGCTTGTTTATAAAGGTGCTTATCAAACGCGACTACCAGAAGGAACCTTTTACATTGACAATGGGGTGAGAAAGTGGAAGGAGCGTAAGGTGTCAGCATTTTGTTATACAGGCTTTCAGAAATTCTTCAATGACCATATTCTAAATCAGCCTGATACTATTTTAAGCGAGGGAAATGTGGGTAACGGAAAGGCTGTTGTGACCAGTATGAAAGCAACTTATGATATTGAAAAGCGTTATATCGGAAAGGCACCAGAAACGCTTTTATGCGACTCGCCGACATGTTTGATGTGCAGACTTTCCTATACCTATTCAGACACATCTATAGCCAAATATGTACTCAAAAGCATTCCTCGCTTGTTCTCGACAAACTGGAAGCATGAATTAGGTGCATATAGAACAATCTTAGTTGCAAAATTGTTTGGTAAAAAATGCTTGTAGCCCATGCTTAAACGCCTAATAGATTTTATCCGAAAGAAGATGACGCCGCTTGACGTGCAGGCACGCAAGGCGGGTGTAAAGATAGGTGTGGAAAACTGGGTGAGCTCCTATTTCTGGAGTACGGAGCCGTGGCTTATCACCGTGGGCGACCACTGCCAGATAACTGCTGGGGTGAAAATGGTGACCCACGGTGGCGGTCATGTGCTGAGAGACAAAGACCCGGATTTTGACACCTTCGGCAAGGTGACTGTCGGCTCTTGGTGCTATCTGGGTACCAATGCGCTGATAATGCCGGGCGTCACCATTGGCGACAATGTACTGGTGGCTGCTGGCAGCGTTGTGACTAAGTCTGTGCCGTCGGGCATGGTAGTTGGTGGCAATCCCGCCCGTATTTTGTGCAGCATTGAGGAATACCAACTGCGGAACGAAAAATACAACCTAAAGACAAAGGGACTTGCCCAAGATAAGAAACGCGAGATGCATGAGACCCTGCCCGAGGATAAATTCATTGTGAAGGGCTACATGCAGCAGCCGGTCCGCAACAAGTAGCGAAAAAAGTATGTTTATGTTTCCAGTACTCTACTCAATACTACTGGTCGTTTCGTTCTGCTTCGGCAGTGTCTATGTGGTAGAGCCGCTCATTGTCAGATACTTTGCAATGCTTGTGCTGGCAGCGGCTTGTCTCTCTGAGCGGTACTTGATACCACGAAACGGCTATTTATGGCTTTATGTCATATTTATCCTTTTCTATGCCTTCACGTCGTTCACACAGGGCTATGCAGAAGACTTTCTGAAACTGTTTGTCGGTTATTACCTTAACTGTTTTCTGTGGATTTGGGCCACATGGATTCTCATCGTGAAATACCGGGCCACGCATGTTCTGATATACTCCTTCCTGGCCATCTGCCTGATGAATGCCCTCATTACCATCGGACAGCATTTCCTTAATCCCATAGCCTTCAGCATACCGAGGGCACTTGATGTGATGGGCGTGGACAAGATGGACAGCATGATAGAGAAATCGGACGATGTGGTGAAAGAATTTGCCCTGCCCGGCCTGATGGGACCGTTCCAGAATGGGTACTATGCCGCCGTAGGCTGTGTGGTTAGCCTCTATATGTTTGCCCGAAACAAAAAGTGGCTGTGGCTTGCGTTGTGGCCGCTGTTCCTCTATGCCCTGTTCTGTGTGGGTGAGCGTGCGGCCTTAGTGGGAGGTTTGGCATTCTCCGTGCTTTATCTGGTGAAGGTAGTGTCGAGCAGCCGATCTTCGTTTGTCCTGGCCATCTTCGTATGCTTGCTGGGCGGAATGTTTTTCTATCTTCCCGGCAATGACCTTGACATGTCGTCGGCCATTGAGGGAACACGCTACGAGTCTTTCGATTTCGATTCGCGCACGGGCATCTATAGCAAGGCCGTAAACTATATCATACTTAACCCGATGACGGCGAACATGTTTGACTTCAATCAGCAGACAAACCTCTATCCGCACCACCTTATCTATAATGCGTTCATCTGCGGAACGTTCGTAGGAGGCATCATCATCCTGGGTGTGCTTGGTGTGATTTCGCTGAAAGTGCTGCGAATTCTGATGGGGCCGCTCACCGAGCAGAACAAAACCCTGGTGATGCTAGCCTTCGCGTTCTTCTGCTACAACATGGTTTCCTTCACCCACAACAATTCCATTGTCACTGGTGACGTGCTGTTCTGGCTCATTACAACGCCCATGCTGGTTCATTTCAATTATTCCAGACAGAGTAAAGCAAACATCATCAGGTCCTTACACCTATGAAGCCAAAACTGCTCTTCTTCCTGATGAACGGCGTTGGCGGTGCCGAGCGCATGACCATCACCATAGCCAATTTCTTTGACCGTGAGCAGTACGACGTGCGCTATGTGTTGGTGCAGCAGGGTGACGATGCCATCTGTCAGTTTATGCGGAAGGACGATGCTATCATAAGAATACCGTGCAAGCGGATTTATCTTTCCACATGTCCAATATACAGGCTTCTGCGCAGAGAACGGCCGCAAGTGGTGTTCTGCGCCTCGCCCGCTATCAACGCCAGGTTGATTGTGGCGGCACGTTTGGTCGGGATCATACGGGTGGTGGTTCGCAACTCAAACATGTTCAGCTTTGAGCGCCGCGATGTGCAGTGGCTGATGAAGCGCACTTACAAATGGGCCGACTGCATCATTCTTCAGCAGGACGAGATGCGCGAAGACCTCCACCGGCGTATACCAAGACTGCCCCGCGAGAAAACCATTACGCTTAACAACCCTATTGACGTGGTACACATCAACGAGGGCATCACGGCTCCTAACCCTTATCCAAAGGATGCCAAGGCAGTAAATTACCTATGGGTGGCACGCTTCGCTCAGGAAAAGGCCCAGGACGTATTGGTACATGCTTTTGCCATAGTAAGACAGCAACAACCCGAAGCCCAGCTCTGGCTTGTGGGCCGATACAACCCTGACAGCGAATATGTCCGTAAGGTATTGTCGGTGATAAGTGAGAAAGGTCTTGGCGAGAGCGTACATCTGGTGGGGCATGACAGCAACCCCTACCGCTGGATGCAGCACTGCGACTGCTTTGTGCTGCCCTCACGCTTCGAGGGCCTGCCCAATGCGCTTGTGGAAGCCATGTACCTGGGCCGGCCTGTGGTAGCAGCCAGATGCCTTGACATTATTAAAGAAATGGTGAGCGAAGGACAAAACGGCTACACCTGTGAGGTGGGCAACGCAGAAGAACTGGCCGATAAAATGCTGTTGGCCGTCCGGCTGAAGGACTGCAAGATGACCTATCAGCCAGCACGGAAAGAAGATTTTATTAACGTGATAACAGGCAACGACAAATGAAATACATTCATGTGATAGAGAGCTTCAGCCTCGAAGGCGGAGGCGTGAAAAGTGTGGTGGAAGACGTGTCGAAGCAGATGGCTAAGGACGGTGATGATGTCTATGTTCTGGCTATGAGCGTCCCAGAGGGATTCACTGTGCAGTCCATGAAAGAGTGGAGCCGAACTACAGGTGTGCATGGTGAGGTCATCAGCACATCGCAGTCATGGTGGCAGTCCATCCGATATGTGCACCGTCGCATTAAGGAACTTTGCCGTGAGGATGACTGCTGTCTGTACCTTCACCTGAAGCGTGGCGTGCTGTGCGGCATACTGGCCACGTTGGAAATGAAGAACATACGCCGGGTGGAGGTGTACCATTCCGGGTACATGAACTACAAGCTGCAGGCTTTCCTGTGCAGACCGTTCATTGACCAGTATCTTTCTGTATCGAAAGAGGGCAAAGAGCAACTTGTGCGACAGTTTGGTGCCAAGGAGAGTAAGGTGAAGGTGGCCTATAACGGCGTGGACGTTGAAAAACTGAGGGCTATGGCCACCGACCTTCGCCCTGACCGACAGAACGTGCGGCTGCTCACCGTCGGCAGACTGGCATACCAAAAAAATATATTCCTATCGGTTGAAGCCTTTGCACGCCTGAAGGAGGCGGGAAAGGCCGTTGGGGCAGAATACCTGATAGCTGGCGACGGCCCCGACCGTCAGGAACTGGAGGAGAAAGCCAAGGGACAGGTTACTTTCCTTGGCATGATAGGGCGCGACCAGGTCTATTCGCATATCACATCGGCTGATGTGGTGGTGTTTCCCTCATTGTGGGAAGGCAACAGCATCGCCCTGTTAGAGACACTGGCCATAGGCTGTGCGCTCGTCGTCACCGATATACCTTCGTTCCGCGAGGTGTTGGGCAACAACCCGCTAACGGACACAGAACTATTCCGCCCGGAGCCTTTCGGAGCTGTGTTCCACAAAGACCGGGTGGAGTCATGTATGGCAGCACTGGAATATGTCTGCACGCACCAGGCGGAATTACCCGCCATGAGGAATGTCGTTGCCCGGTTGGCCGACAATTTCACGGTCGTAAAACAGGCTGAGGTATATCGACAGGCAGCAACAATAAAGAAATCTTGATATGGAAAAGAAATCGAAAATACGCTTCACTGAAATTGACGTGTATCGCGGATGGGCAATTTTGCTTGTCATCTTCGGCCACAGCTTTTGTGAGTTCCCTGTCAACCTGAGGGAAGATTTTGCTTCGCTGCAAACTTTCATCAGCAGTTTCAACATGAGCATGTTCTTCTGGATATCAGGATTGCTCTTTTCTGTAAGTGGCCCTTGGGCTGACTTTTTCAATAAGAAACTGAAGCGGCTGATGTTGCCCTGGATTGTGTTCGTGGTGCTGTCGATAACCATGCGCACCGTGGCTGGCTCGTTTACTCACAGCCACATCGGCAGTTTTGGCCACGAGTTGCTGCTGGCCGTTACCACGGCGAAATACTATTGGTTCCTGTATGCTCTTTTCCTAATGATGCTGCTGACCAGAGCCATTAAGAACAAATGGCTGCTGGCACTCGTGGGGGGGGGAATTTTTACTGTTCACGTCGTTGGCATAAAGCCAACGTGGAATGCATTGCTTATTAACCGCCTGTTTAACTATTACCCTTGGTTCGTCATGGGATTTCTTTTGAAAGGCTGCTATCAAGAGATGTCTGGTTACGTAAAAAGCCACATAGCGGCCTTGGGCATTATAGCCTGTATGATGTTCTTGACTATAGCAATAGTGAACGTCGGCGGGATGATGGTAAAAATTCCTGTCGTCACCCCTTTATGTCTTTGCGCCTGTTTGTGGATTATGGCTGTAGGGCTGACCACCTACTTTGACAACGAAAGGTTTTTTACATGGTTTGGAAAATACTCTCTTCAGTACTACCTGAACCATCTGCTCATTATGATGGGCTGTTTCTATGTCGGTGCCAGATGTTATGTAGTCAGCCCGCTGCTTTCCCTTATAGTCGTTTTCTTGCTTGGTGTTACCATTGCAACGGCCATGCTGCTTGTGGAGAAACGCTTCAAGTGGCTGCGCACACTTTGCGGCTTCAATTAAAAGCTGATTTGTTTCTGCGATAAACGTGTTATGAAGATTATCAACATATCCGGCGGACTGGGCAACCAAATGTTCCAGTACGCTTTTGCCTTGTCGCTGAAAAAGCATTTTCCCGAAGAGGAGGTGCTGATAGACACGTCGCACTATCATACGCTGTTCTTCAAGAAGTATAAAGGCATCAATCTTCACAACGGCTTTGAGATTGACGCTGTTTTCCCCAACGCCGATCTGCCTGTCGCCAAGTGGTGGCAGCTGTTGCGCGTCAGCTATTACATTCCCAACTATGTACTGTCACGCCTGGGCAGGAAATTCCTGCCGCAGCGGAAGTCTGAAATGATTCCTCCATATAGCGAGACGTATAGTTATGACCCGTCGGTCTATCAACGGGGCAACCGCTACTATGAAGGCTTCTGGCAGTCTGCAGACTATTTCGCTGATGCAAAGGTAGAAATAGCCAGGGTGTTCGCCCATCCAGAGCCTAATGAATATAACCGGCGGATGATAGAGGAAATAAAGGCTGCTGGGTCGGTAGGCATTCATGTACGAAGGGGCGACTACTTGAATGAACCTGCTTATCGTGACATTTGCGATGAGAATTACTACATGAAAGCCATACGGGAAATCCTTTCTGACCAGAAAACGCACACGTTCTATGTATTCTCAAACGACAAACAGTGGTGTGTGGAACACTTGGCACCGCTCGTTAAGGAGAGCCGGATTGTATTCTTAGACGGTAACAAAGGAAAGGATAGCTGCTGGGATATGTTTCTGATGACCTATTGCCACGACTTGATTATCGCCAACAGCTCATTCAGCTGGTGGGGTGCCTTCCTCAATAATCGCAATGGTAGGGTGATAGCTCCTGACCCCTGGGTGAACAGAGAAGGTGCAAAGGACATATACTGTCCTCATTGGATTCGAATAAGTTGATAAAAATCTTCTTCAATGACAAAAGAAATAGCAGTACTGCTGCCTGTCTATATGAATGACGATGCGAATTTCTTACGACAGGCGGTAGAGAGCATCATTTTCCAGACCCGCAAGGATTTCGTTATTTTAATCGGAGTGGACGGGCCTGTCACAGAGACAGTGGAGAACTACCTGAAACTGCTCAATGAGCACAGCGACATCAATGTGACATGGTTCAAGGAGAACAGAGGCCTGGCATGTGTGCTGAACGACCTCATAACCATTGCCAAAACCAAGAAATGTACCTACTATGCCAGAATGGATGCCGATGACGTGGCAGAGACAAAACGCTTTGAGCTTCAGACGGCATTTCTTGACAACCACCCTGATGTGGATGTGGTGGGCGGTGCCATAGAGGAGATTGACGGCAACGGCAAACTGAAAGGAAAACGAGTTGAGTACCCCTTGACGCATGAGGAATGTCGTCGTTTCTTCCGCTATCGCGACCCTTTGGCACATCCTGCTGTGATGTTCAGGGCAAGATACTTTGGGAAAGTTCCATCAGGATACAGAAATGAATACCGAAAGAACCAGGATACCATGCTTTGGTTTGACGGATTCATGAATGGCTGCGTGTTTGCCAACTTATCTGATATAGTCTTAAACTTCAGAGTTACGGATGATTTTTATAAGTCAAGACGAAATGGATGGGCGAGGGCAAAGAAGATGCTGAAGGACAGATTGGTTATGAATAAGGCACTTAATTATGATATGTCAGCAAACCTATTCGCTGTCGCAATGTTCTGTATGACGGTCTCGCCGTCGTGGGTAAAGAAGTTGCTATACAAAATAAGATAAATACGACATTATTCTTCCTCTATGACTGACTTTGTAAAAGAAACACATAACTTACTATATGATTTACTGCGTGCTTCCCTATGGGGAATGGCTAATCATATAAGTAGTATGCTGGCAGAACAGTTCTCACAAGTTATGACATTAGCAGAGGAACAGACGGTGGCAGGTTTCGTGTTTGATGTGCTGAAAGACATGCAGATAGAAGGAATGAAAGACAGGACTCCCATCTATCAGGCTATTGGCCTTTCTGAAAACATCAAGCAGCAGAACGACATTGTTAACAGGGAATTGGCTTGGTTTGTCGAGAAGACAGACAAAGCGGGGTTACAGTGCATCGTTATGAAAGGGCAGACGATGGCAACTCAATTTAGTAAGCCTGAGCTAAGGCAGTCTGGGGACATTGATTTTCTAATGCAACAACATATCGGCATAAACAATGTTTTCCCTGATGCGGGGATTCCCGATATGCTGAACGAGAAGGAATTCGCATTCAAGCATAATGGGGTGACATACGAACTACATTCTCGTCTCACGGATTTCGGATGCAAGAGACATCAGAAAGTGTGGGAGAACGCGGTCTCTGAGGAGTGGAATCAAGAACATTATGTTGACGTGAATGGCACGAAGGTAAGAACGCTTTCACCAACATTTAACGCGGCATATCTGTTCGTACATTTATTCTTTCACCTGATAAGAGAGGGCATTTCCTTGCGCCAGTTTTGCGATTGGGCAGTATTCTTACACGCCAATCACGACAAGATAGACCGCAGGCGGCTGACAGGGCTCATGATGAAAATGGATACGCTAAAAGGCTACAAGGCGTTTGGTTGCATACTTGTTGACAAACTTGGACTACCAGAAGCAGAGTTCCCAATGGAACTGGATGAATCAGACAGACAATATGAGGAAAAGATTCTCCATGATGTGTTTCATGGAGGTAACTTCGGGAAGAAAAACCATTGCGCTAAGTCATCTCTCGGCTATAAGTTTGAGACCTTACGGATGACAACAAGGAACTGCATCCGATACTATAAATTGGCTCCATCTGAGATGCGGATGATGATTCCGAAGATGGTGGGGATAAACGTCAAATTAGCTTTGGGATGATTTTCATTTATTACCAATTTATGGTGAAAGATTTAACCTGAAGGACTATGGCTGCATCAAATAACAAAGTTTACTATGGTGAGTATTCACTAAAAAGGTGGATAGAACTAATTTTGAAGGGAGGTATTGTGTTACCGCCTTATCAGAGGTTTTTTGTCTGGAAAGAAGAACAAGCAGTGAAGCTCTTGAAGTCCATAAAAGACTATAGTTATCTGCCTGCTGTTACAATTGGAATAGGCAAAAACCCGGAAACCGGGAAAAAGGCAAATATGATTCTTGATGGTCAGCAAAGACTCACTTCTATTTTGCTGGCCTATCTGGGTAAGTTCCCGAAGAGGAAAAATCCTATCAGCAGGAAGAAATATGCTGACGAGAATGATATGCCTGCAACAGAAGATGACGATGAACTTCTTTCTGAGTGGACTATCAAGGATCTTGTTGCCATGGGGAGTGATAAACCATCGATATTGGCCAAGATAAACACCGAATTTTCCAACAGCTATACGGATTTCGCTATTGACGGGATAAACATGACAGACTCTTTCTTGTCGAAGCATTTCATTCACTTTGCTTATCTGGTTCCTGATGCAAGTAGTTCGGAATTGGAGAAGAGCAAATACTTCGCTAATGTGTTTCATAGTATCAATAGAGAAGGAACAAAATTGACGCCGCAGGAGAGCCGTGCAGCACTATACTATCAGGGTGGTAACTATCAGGCAGAATTAGAACCAGAATTTTGTAAAGGTATTACTGCCAATAACTCTCAGATGGATTTCGTGAGGTCACTAGCTTTGCTGTCTAATTATAATAAGGTGGGAGGAAAGAGAACGGCCAGAGGATACATATATGTAGGTAGCAGGGAAACGCTGTATGAGGAGTTTGTTCTTGCATACGTTCTGAAGGAACCAGATAACGACAAATTTTTGCTTGACAGGGAGCACTATGCCACCAATCTTGAAAAGTTGAAGAATGCGTTGGATGTACTTGGTCTGAAGGATATGAAATGTTCTACTATTATAGAACTGGATTATTTCTTTAATGGGCTTATCTATTATCTTCTGGTCAAAGGAAAAGACTATGACTTGGCTAAATGGAATGAAACCAAGACAGCTATAGAAGCGTTGATAAATAGTGTCGAGCAAAAACATAAGGACCATCCAGGACAGCTTCAGTATCTGCGAAAGAGAATTGAAGAGTCTGTCAATGCTTACAAAGCAATGTTTGGAATAACAGAATGAGTGTAAGAACGGATTTTATTACAACCTCTGTTTACGAGATATTGCAACAAGGGGTTGCAGCGGCAGAGTGCTTACAGCAGGACGGTATAGATACCTATCCGATACTGGATTATCTGCTTCAATCTGTGTTTCTTAGGATGACGGGCTTTGAGGAACAGAAGCTTCGCAATATATGTTGGGAGGTGGCTACGGTTGATTTGGACTATAGGTATAAAACGTTGCAAGGCCATGTCAGTTACGGTGAGTTCTCGAAATTGGATGACAAGAAGAGTGTCTTTACCTTGCTGAAGGAAAAAACCAAGGAGTATGGAGGCGAGTTCAATATAGATTCTAAGAAAACAGACATCCTTAATGAGGTGAAGTTTGAGATGGAAGTAGCTATGAAGGATTCTCTGATTGCAAGGTCATTCCCAGATGAGTATCATCGCTATGAGATTTTTGTCAAGACATGGAGGACAGACCACTTTGCCAAAAGTAATCAATTGTTAGCAGGGAGCATTGAGAAAGTGTATGATGCCTTATATAAGCAGCGTAACCGCTGTGCACATAATACCGCTTCGTATCAGCAGGACATGTTGACACTAACAGAGATGCAGGATAGTCAGATGATGAACTGTAACTATTTCTCTTATTTTGCCATTTTACTTCTGTTGGATAAGGTCTTCACTGAATCATATCGGATGTTTAGAGACTCATATAAGACAAGGGTATGATGGCAAATATGTAAATTAGCAGATAGCTATATGAGATTTGATAAAAATGGCAAATTAGAACTTGGGTTGCATTCCATGACGGCCAATGAGTTTATTGATTTCTTTTGCAAAAATGGCAAAAGGGGAGGCTATGAACACGCTATCATAAATATCTTTGACTACGCAGTGGAAAATGGTGCAACGAGATTAATCATTGGGGGTTCGTTTATTACACAGGCAGATAACCCCCATGATCTGGATTGTATGATGGTGTTTTATGATGAACGTCATATCCCAACTTTCGTGGACTGTGCTCAGATGGATAATTTGGAGTATGACATTCTCTATTCATCAGAGCAGATGCCAAAATCAATAGATACGTACATCAAATTGATGTCTACAGATATACATGGGTTTGATGATAGCGGTGTGGTTGAGGTGAGGCTTCATGACAAGGTGCAGCCATGGAAGGTTGTTTATGAACCTAATCGGGAAGAAATGGAAATAATCAGCCGTGTCTATTGTGAGCGCAATATTATTGAACGCAACAAAAGACGTGGTCTTCTTGTGGTGATACATGGACTGATGACAAAGGCTGAATGGTTGTCAAATGTAATACCAGCTGCAAATAGTCAAGGCTGGATAGTGGCTCCATTTATTTACGATAACCCTGCTACACTACTGTTTGACAATAGTAAGCGACAGGAGGTTGTAGAAAAGTTCCGCGACTGGATATATGTCCTGAAGCAGAAGTATCAGCCAAATACAATATCTGTTATATGTCACTCATTTGGAACATATATCATAACGAAATATGTAGAAGGTTTTGCCACCAAAAGTGGATTCTTGCCTATTCAAATCAACTCCTTGATACTAACAGGAAGTATTATCAAACCAGATTTCGATTGGAATGTCTACATTCCGAGAAGGATAGGCCGTGTGCTTAATGTTGTTGCTGGAGGCGACGATGCAGTTAAATATATGCCGAATACGGACTGGAAGAAACTGATAGGTATGGACACCCTGTTTGGAAAAGGGGCAATTGTGGGCATAAAGAAAGAATCGGAATTTGTAGAGAACAGGGAGTTGGAAATCTTGACTCACACAAATATTTTTAAGGATGACATCATAGAACAGGTATTCCTTCCATACCTGAATGTCAATAATGGTATTGCTTTTAGAGAGTCTACGCAGGAGATAGTACGTCGAAATGAGTAGTGCCTTTTATAAAAAAAGATATTATCAATTGAAAATAGTAAACTTGTAATATGAACATGAAATTGAGAAATATTCCTTTCTCTCCGCCGGATATGACGGAGAAGGAGGCTGCAGAAGTGAGAGAGGCGATTCTCTCAGGGTGGATTACAACTGGTCCGCGAACAAAGAAACTGGAACAGGAGATTTCTGCGTATGTGCATACAGACAAAGCTGTGTGCCTGAACTCGGCAACGGCAGCACTGGAGATGGTGCTGCACTTGCTGGATATTCAGCCTGACGATGAGGTCATTGTGCCGGCATATACCTACACGGCAACGGCATCGGTGACACAGCATGTGGGATGTAAGTTGGTGCTAGTGGACAGTCAGAAGGATATTGTGGAGATGGACTATGACAAGCTGGCTGATGCTATTACGGAGAAGACGAAGATGATTTGTCCTGTGGATTTGGGTGGCATCGTGGCTGACTATGACCGAGTGTTCAAGATTGTGGAGGCCAAGAAAGGGTTGTTCAAACCTAACAATGCACTTCAGGCGAAGATTGGCAGGATTGTGGTGTCTGCCGACTGTGCCCATTCGTTTGGTGCCAACCAAAGGGGGAAAATGGCTGGTGAGATTGCCGACTTCTCGTCGTTCAGCTTCCATGCTGTGAAAAACTTCACGACTGCGGAAGGCGGCGCGTTAACTTGGAACCTACCTTTCGGAAACGAAGTGGCTCCTATGAAAACGGATTATTTGCCAACTGTACCCAAGAAAGAAGGGGAAACCTGGAATGAACTGCTGTATCGTTTGTGTCAGTTGTTCTCATTGCACGGGCAGAATAAGGATGCTCTGGCCAAGACGAAGCTGGGTGCTTGGGAGTATGACATCATAGGGCCATGGTATAAGTGCAACATGACAGACATTATGGCTGCTTTGGGCTTGGTGCAGATGGAACGTTATGGTGGTTTGTTGAAACGTCGTCAAGAGATTGTTGCAAAATATAATGAGGGATTGAAAGACCTGAATGTTGCCGTCTTGAACCATAAAGATAAAGAGCATTGTTCATCTCATCATCTGTACTTGGTGAGACTACTTGGCAAGACTCGTGAAGATGCAAATGTGGTAATTGAAAGGATGGCGGAAAGGGGCATAGCATGCAACGTACACTATAAACCGCTGCCTATGATGACTGCCTATAAGGCTTTAGGGTTTAACATAAAGGATTACCCAAATGCGTATCATCTGTTTGAGAATGAGATTACGTTGCCGCTGCATACGAAACTGACGGATGAAGATGTGGACTATGTGATTGCCAACTTCGTGGAAATAGTAAAAGGTCTTTGATGAAAAGATTATTTGATGTAATAGCGAGCGGACTTGGACTCATAGTGCTGAGTCCGCTTTTCTTTGTTCTTGCTATCTGGATAAAACTGGATAGTGAAGGGCCGGTATTCTATCGCCAAACTCGTGTAGGGCGATATAATAAGGATTTCAGAATCTTTAAGTTCCGCTCGATGAGGGTTGGGGCTGATAAGGGTAGTCTGGTGACTATTGGTGGTCATGATCCTCGTGTGACTCGTTCAGGCTATTTTATCCGCAAGTTCAAGTTTGACGAACTGCCGCAGTTGATCAACGTGTTCGTGGGTGACATGTCTTTGGTAGGTCCTCGTCCTGAAGTGCGTCACTATGTGGACTACTGGACACCTGAGCAAATGCATGTTTTGGATGTACGTCCAGGAATCACTGACCCAGCCTCCATCAAGTTCAGAAATGAGAACGAACTGATGGAAAAGGCCGAAGATCCTGAGAAATACTACATCGAGGTGATTATGCAGGAGAAAATCAAGTTGTATCTGGAGTATGTGGAGAAGCATAGCTTCTTTTACGATTTGGGGTTAATCTTCAAGACCTTTTGGGTAATCGTAAAAGAAAGATGATGGACAGGCAAGAATTGATACTGCGTATGAACGAGTTCATAGACAATGAAACACGTTCATGCTCTATGGATGTGGGAGGTATTACTCTGCTCTATATCTAACGAATGTGGAATGGCAGCGTACCTCTTGAAGATATAGAAGCGGCTATGACTGAGATAAAGTTTCCGGGACTATGAAAAGCTTTTTGAAAGCCACCTGGCAACTCTGCTCGTACTTGTTGGTTCCTCAATGGGGCGCAAACGAGGTATGAAGGAAGATGTCTGATGGAAGATATAGGCAAGTCGGTCATGGAACTATTGGTTATGAGCAACCAATAGGGATATGGCCGCTTGTCGTTTTTTTTAGATAATCATTATGAATTATGGCATAAAGTACGAAGGATGAGGTAGAAGATTATGGGTTAACGGTCCTGATTGGTTCAGACGCACGTCTTTAAAGCATTTAAACAATGCCATAAAAGCGTGAGATGAAGGTTCGATTCCTTCTTAACCCACATACACAAACGTTTATGGGTATTCAACTTAATCATAGTAAAGTCCAACGACTATTCAAGAAGAAAATGGGACAAGCTAATCACTTCCTCATCACTATTTTGATTGGTCTTGACGAAGTGGGTAAGGGTACGGTTAAGAAACCTGATTCACTTGATGCTGCGTGGAATCCCAAAGATACAAAAGCTTCGGTAATAAGAAGTAGGGAATTTGCTTTGAATTCTTCGTTAGTTTGGATTATTGACAATTTTGATGCTTATGTCCAAAATTGTAAGCGAAAGCCAAGACTAATTGAAAAGAAAGACTTGTTAAGTGACCTGGACAGTGCAGACAGAAGGGTTAATGATAAATTTGCCGTCCTATTCAATAGATAATAGATATAAGAGTAGTGAGCAAATCAAGTTATATGGTGCTTTGCTGGCTTTAGGGATTCAATGGAGAAACATAACAACTCATTCTGAAGCCAAAAATGTTTTGGATGAAGAGTTTGTGAAAATTCTACTAGATAATAAGGAATGGTATTATACTAATTTTTGTCATCTTGCCATTGATGCTGCATTGGATCATTTCAACGCCCATAAGAGTCCATCTTTAAAAGAAACGACATCTATTATCAAAGCAGTATTGAGATTTATAGAACTGGTAGATACAGAACTGATTAGAGAACTCGATACCGAAAGATATCTTTCTGAATTGTTTGAAGAGCATTTCTCAATAGAGGAAAAGCAAAAAGATAAAAGGGCTTTAAATCTGACGTTAACAAAAGAACGTCAAATATCAATGGTTAAGAACATCTTGTTGTCTAATGGATATACCTATACCGATGGCTCAGATGGGTTTGACATAGACGACGAATTTCTGAACAAATATCTAACATATCCAACTAAGTAGGAGATATTAATATCTATGAAAGAGGTTGATAATAGAAGGCCTGCAACTCCAGAACAGATTGAAAACATGAAAGTCTGTTTTAAGTTGACCTTAGAGTCAAAATACTAATATTCAGAGTAATGTATGTATAGCAGCTTTTGTCTATAACACCTACTTTCTCCGTAGTGTCTTCAGATGCCTGAGCCGCTGGTCAGGAGTTTCCTGTATGCCCTCGACCACCGCCAATAGGCACTATTGCGACTGCAAAGGTACAATGAAACTACAACGGCTTCTCGGTCGGACGCTTACGTTTTCACTTCATTTCAGTATTTTATTGATTTGCTTTTCTGTGGCATCTGGTAACAGTTTTGCAAGATGCTCCACCATGCGCTGATAGGATTCTTTGGGGGTTCTTTCGCATAAACAAGCATCTTTTCCTAACAACTGCTCGGGCGTGGTGAGCAGTGACCAGCCGAACCCATACTCTCGTCCGTGTTTATCCACGGGATAGACAAAGTCCTCTGTGACAATGTAAGTTCCCATCTGCAAGCGGCCTACATACGCATCGAACTTTGAGCGCATGTTTTTACCCGTAAAGTCGCAGGCAGCACGCAGTTCACGGGCTATCATGTTGCCTTGCTCGAGCAGGGTGGTCAGAATCATGTCCTCAATGCTGCCTTCTTCAGGGGCTGGGTTCTTGCTACGCCGCCAGTTGCAGAAGTCGGGCCACCACTCACGGCTGATGAAACCTGCCTTGCCCGCAAAGAACTTGCCATAGACACAGCCGCCTTCGCGCACCACAGAACCTTTCCATTGCCAGAGCGGCCACTCCCAAGACCCGTCATCAAACTGTGTGAAGCGACATTCCTCGGCCATCAGGCTCTCTGCTGAATAGCCCTGTATGCCGCTCTCCAAAAGTGGAAGGAAGCCAACCTGACGGACACACTCCATCAGTTCCGGGCAGGAGTGAATATAGCCTGTCGCCCTGTTACGCTCCCGGATATTCTTGAAATATTCTGCGAATGTATTCATAAATTCCAATTTTGTCTGTCTTGTAATTCGTCTGCGAATTTGGGAATAAAAAAACCCCGCTCCGACCAAAGTCATCACGGGGTTCATAATGAAAGGAGGAGTGGTACCTCCAGGAATCGAACCGGGGACACACGGATTTTCAGTCCGATGCTCTACCAACTGAGCTAAGGCACCATTTGGTTTGCTTTCCTTTCGTTTGCGGGTGCAAAGGTACGAAGAAAAAAAGAACTGACCAAATATTTTTCTCTTTTTTTTCAAAAAAAAGTGATTTTAAGGTCGTTTTCCTCTCTGTTTTCACAAAATAATAGTAATTTTGCAGGCCAATGAGAGCAATAATCATATTCTTGTTCGGCATTTGTCTCTTGGGCAGTTGCAGGCCGAAGGAGGCGCCCCGCACTGAGGAGGTGATGGCAGCTACGAGTGTGTCATTGCCCCCTTCGCACCTCACGCCCCAGGAGCGGCAGGCGCAGCAGGACAATATCCGTCGGGAGCTGGACTACTATCTGGAGCGTCACAACGTGATGGACGAAGGCTTCGATATGGTGGCCCGCTACGCTGAGAGCGGCGACTCGACGCTGTCGGCCTATATGCCCCGTGGCACCTTCCTGCTACGCAACCAGCTTCGCTGGAGCCAATGGCCGCGAGAGGGCAATGGCGTAGCGACCGATGCCAAAGGCCGCATAGTGTTGGGGGTGTTCCACTGTGACACGCTGGTCAGCGGCATCCGTATTGACCCTTCGGGGACATACGCCGGGCAGTTCAACGCGCAAATGCAAGCCAGCGGCCATGGCTCCTACCGCGACGCCTACGGCAACTACTATGAGGGCAGCTGGCAGGAAGACCGCCGCGAAGGGTTCGGCTTTTGCGTGGGTCCCGACAACCTTCGTGCCGGCCAGTGGCGCAAAGACCGCTTCCGCGGCGAGCAGATGCTCTACACCACCGAGCGCATCTACGGCATCGACATATCGCGCTATCAGCACGAGCGGGGCCGTCGGGTCTACCCTATCCTCTGGAAGTTTCTGCGCATCACCCACTTGGGCCGCCGCATCAGCGAGCAGCGCGTCGACGGAGCGGTGGACTATCCCGTCTCCTTCGTCTACATCAAGTCGACCGAAGGCATCTCCATCCGCAACAAATATTTCGCTGCCGACTACCAGAACTGCCACCGCCATCATATCCCCGTGGGCAGTTACCACTTCTTTTCGACCAAGCAGGACGCTTCGGCCCAGGCCACCCATTTCCTGCTGTCGACCAACTTCCAGGACGGAGACCTGCCCCCAATGTTAGACATCGAACCCAGCGATGCACACATCGCACAGATGGGTGGGCCGGAGGTGCTCTTCAGGGAAGTCCGCACCTGGCTGAACATCGTAGAGCGTGCCACGGGCGTGCGTCCGTTACTCTATGTAAACCAGCGATTTGTCAACGCATGGCTCGACTATGCCTCAGACCTGAAACAGAACTATCATTTCTGGATAGCCCGCTATGGCGAATACAAGCCCGACATCCATCTGGACCTCTGGCAGCTCAGTGCCGACGGCCGTGTGCAGGGCATCCAGGGAACCGTCGACCTCAATGTGTTCAACGGCTACGAAGGGCAATGGGAAGAGTTCCTACGCGAAGAAACCATCAAACTGCGGAAAAGTACTGACGGTACTAACCCATAGAAGACTCATATTTTAATTTTGTTGACCAGGCTGCTCATGGCATTGATCACCTTGTTAGGCTCGGCAGCATCTTCTATAGCGTCAGGGTTGACAACTGCCTTGAGGCCCTTTTCCATGATTTTCACATCGATTTCCGTTCCCATCTTGATGGGGTCGCCATCCACGTGAACAGCACCGGCCCTCTCGCGGTGTATGTGCAGTCGCCGGGCGTGGAATGTCTTGATGTGCTGGTTGTTGACCAATGTCTTTGCAAAGAGGTCGACAGCCATCTGGGGCGCCTCCAGCACCTTGAAGGGCTCCATCACGATGATGTCGAGCAGTCCGTCCTGCATCGAAGCCCTTGGGGCTATATAAGCGTTGTTGCCATACTGCGCTGCATTGGCACAGGCAATGAGAAACGCTTTGTAGCTGTGGATGCCCATCTCGTCTTCAACGGTGTATGTGTCGGGCTCGTATCCAAGCGACTCCTTCACCACTTTTTCTATATACGTAGCGAGCCCGCGTTTGCCCGCCTCGGCAAACTTTTGCGAAACGTAGGCATCGAAGCCCATTCCGCAGGTGCAGAAGAAAGGCTGGTCATTGATGACCCCATAGTCGAACTGTTCGGTCTGTCCCAGACAGATAATCCTCAATGCCTTCTCCATATCCATTGGCAGACAAAGATGGCGGGCCAGCCCATTGCCAGAGCCGCAGGGTATGATGCCCAGCGCCGTGGAACTGTGGACCAGCGAGCGTGCCACCTCATTGACGGTGCCATCGCCTCCCACAGCCACGCAAATGTCGACACCCTCATCCACGCACTGTGCGGCAATCACCGCCGCATGTCCTGCATATTCTGTCCTGACAATGCGCCATTGGCAGGTGTCGTTTACGCCTAAAGTCTGCCTGGCCAACCCCTCAAGGGCGTCTTTCGACTTAGTGCCCGAAATGGGGTTCACGATGAACACAATTTTAGTTTTTCTTTCTTGCATAGGTGCAAAAATACGACTTTTTGCCCAAATATAGCCTATAAACTCTATTAAAAATGCAAAAAACAAACATTTTTGCCAAAAACGTTCACTATTTAAATATTTTTATGTAACTTTGCAGCCTCAAATAAATGTAAACCCCTCAAAAGAATATGGGACAACTACAAGAAAGATACAAATCCTACCGTGTGCCACAGGAGTTTATGGCCAAAGGAGTATACCCCTACTTCCGCGCCATCACAGGCAAACAGGGCACTGAGGTAGAGATGGGCGGTCATAAGGTGCTGATGTTCGGCTCGAATGCCTACACCGGCCTGACTGGTGACCAGCGCATCATTGACAAGGCAAAAGCCGCCCTTGACAAATATGGCACAGGCTGTGCCGGCAGCCGTTTCCTCAACGGTACGCTCGACCTCCACGTTCAGTTGGAAAAAGAGATTGCCACATTCATTGGCAAAGACGACTGCCTCTGCATGTCAACAGGCTTTAGTGTTAACCAGGGCGTCATACCGGCCCTACTGGGTAAAGACGACTTCGTCATCTGCGATGACCGCGACCATGCTTCCATTGTCGACGGTCGTCGATTGGCATTTGCCAAACAGCTCCATTACAAGCACAACGACATGGAAGACCTGGAGCGTGTGCTGGCCCGACTTCCACAGGAAGCCATCAAGCTGATTGTGGTCGATGGCGTGTTCTCAATGGAAGGCGACCTTGCCAAGCTGCCGGAGATTATCGCCCTGAAGAAGAAGTACAACTGCTCGGTCATGGTCGACGAGGCCCATGGCATTGGCGTGTTTGGACGTCAGGGACGTGGCGTTTGCGACCATTTCGGCCTGACCGACGATGTCGACCTGATTATGGGCACGTTCTCGAAGTCGCTGGCCAGCATCGGCGGTTTCATTGCCTCCGACAGCGACACCATCAACTATCTGCGCCACACGTGCCGCACCTACATCTTCTCGGCTTCGAACACACCGGCAGCCACCGCTGCTGCCATGGAGGCCCTGCACATCATCCAGAAAGAGCCGGAGCGTATTGAGCGTCTGTGGACCGTGACCCGCTATGCCCTGAAGCGTTTCCGCGAGGAAGGCTTCGAGATTGGCGACACCGAGAGTCCCATCATTCCGCTGTATGTGCGCGATGTTGAGAAGACATTCCTGGTGACGGCCCTTGCCTTCAACGCAGGCGTGTTCATCAACCCCGTCATTCCTCCTGCCTGCGCCCCTCAGGACACGCTTGTGCGCTACGCCCTGATGGCCACCCACACCGAGGAGCAGGTGGAGCGCTCGGTCATTGCCCTGAAGAAGATTTTTGTGGAGCAGGGCATCATCAAGTAAATTCACATTATTAATTATTCAAAGCAGGGCAGTCTTGGAACATTCCAGACTGCCCTGCTTCATTTTATGCTTTCAAGGTGTGTCTACTTCACCTCTTCAATGATTTTTCCACCTTCCTCCACAGCCTGCATGTTCAGGGGAATGAGGTTATGGTGACGCTCAGGGAGTGTCTTCTTCAGCGCCTTCTCCACGCCGTTGGTGCCCACCACGGGGCAGACCTTCAGCAGTCCGCCGAGCACAATCATATTGAACACCTTGCCGTTCTTCATTTCAGCCGCCTTGTCCATAGCGTCAATCTTATAGACCGTGATGTCTTTGCGCGTGGGCGGATTGATGATGCCGTAACTGTCGTAGATGAGTATGCCGCCGGGCTTGAGCTTCGGCTCAAACTTCTCGAGCGAAGGCTGGTTGAGGACGATAGCCACATCGTACTTGCTGAGAATAGGCGACGAGATGCGCTCGTCGCTCACGATGACGGTGACATTGGCCGTGCCGCCACGCTGTTCAGGTCCGTAGGCAGGCATCCACGTCACCTCCTTGTCTTCCATCAGTCCGGAGTATGCCAGTATCTTTCCCATCGAGAGGACACCCTGGCCACCGAAACCGGCTATGATAATTTCCTTTTTCATATTTCTGAGCTTAGATTGTGTCTTTCAGATCTCCCTTCGGATAGAAGGGAACCATATTTTCCTTCATCCATTCGTTTGCCTGTTGTGGCGTGAGCTTCCAGCCGCTGCTGCATGTGCTGACGAACTCTACCAGGCTGGAGCCCTTGCCGTCCATCGATGCTTGGAATGCCTTCTTCAGGGCTTTCTTGGCCTTGAGGATGCTGGCCACGCTCTCCACCGACTGACGGGTGACGTAGCAAGTGCCCTCGAGTCCGGCGGCGATGTCGGCCATCTTCAGGGGATAGCCATGCAGCTTCGGGTCACGGCCATAGGGGCAAGTGGCAGTCTTCTGACCGATGAGCGTGGTGGGAGCCATCTGTCCGCCGGTCATGCCATATATGGCATTGTTGACGAAGATGATGACGATGTTCTCGCCACGGTTCAGTGCATGGATGGTCTCGCAGGTGCCTATGCAAGCCAGGTCGCCATCGCCTTGGTAGGTGAACACAAGTCGGTCGGGCCAGCAGCGCTTGATGCCGGTGGCCAGTGCGGGAGCGCGTCCGTGGGCAGCCTCCTGCCAGTCGATGTCAATATAGTTATAGGCGAAGACGGCGCAGCCTACGGGGCTGACGCCAATGGCTTTCTCCTCCAGTCCCATCTCCTCGATGACTTCGGCAATGAGTTTGTGCACCACGCCGTGCGAGCAGCCCGGACAGTAGTGCATATTATTGTCGTTCAGGAGCGTTGGTTTCTTGTAGACGAGAGACCAAGCCCCACCCCCAGCCCCTCCCTCGGTGGGGAGGGGAGTAGTTACTTTTGCTGACTGATTATTATTCATAACTATCTTCGATTTTTATTAGTTCTTCTTTAATTTTGCTTATTACGCCTTTTATGTCATTGTCTACCTTTTCATTCTTGAAACGAATCACATGATAACCTTTTGACTGTAAGTATTCTGTTCGCCATTGGTCTTCTTTCTGCTGTTGTGGTTCGTTGTGATAATCACCATCCACTTCAATGACAAGTTTATGTGACAAGCACAAGAATTCGGCAATATAGTCTCCAACAGGGTGCTGACGCCTAAACTTAATTCCTCTAAACTCTTCTCACAAGGCTTTCCATAGAATAGTCTCGCTTCTTGTCATTTCCCTACGGTTCAGCCTTGCAAACTCTTTCAGCAATTCATACCTGTCTGGAGCAGCCGTTTCATGCTTCCGTTCCATCGGGAAGAGTCTATACACTCCCCTCCCCCACGCCGGAGGGGCCGGGGGTGAGGCCTTTCAATGCTTCCACTATCTCTTCGGGATCAGGCACGATGCCGCCCAGGCGTCCGAAATGCTCTACGGGCACGGTGCCATTGATGGCCAGGCGCACATCCTGCACCATCTGTCCGGCATTGATTTCGGCCACCAGCACACCCTTTTTGCCTTTGGCTGTGGCGGCAATCTCCTTTGTGGGGAACGGCCACAGCGTGATGGGCCGGAACAGGCCCACCTTGATGCCCTCGGCACGCGCCAGCTCCACACTCTTCTCAGCAATACGGGCGGCAGAGCCAAAGGCCACAATCAAATATTCGGCATCGTCGCAGTGCTGCTGCTCGTAGCGCACCTCCTTCTCACGAATCTCGGCATACTTGCGCTGCAGCGCCAGATTTTTCTGCTCCATCACCTCAGGCTTCAGTTCCAGCGAGGTGATGACGCGGCGCGTCTGACCCTTCTTCTTGCCCGTCGAGGCCCATGGGCATTGCTCAATGACCTCCTCGTCGGTGCGGCGTGGCTTGAACGGCGGCAGCACCACTTTCTCCATCATCTGTCCTATGACGCCGTCTGAGAGAATCATGGCCGGGTTGCGATACTTGAAAGCCAGGTCGAAGGCCAGGTCGACAAAGTCGGCCATCTCCTGAACCGATGCCGGAGCCAGCACAATGACGTTATAGTCGCCATTGCCGCCTCCGCGAGTAGCCTGGAAATAGTCGCCCTGCGAGGGCTGTATGGTGCCCAGTCCGGGGCCTCCACGCTGCACGTTGACGATGAGTGCAGGCAGCTCGGCGCCAGCCAGATAGGTGATGCCTTCCTGCATCAGTGCCACGCCAGGCGACGACGACGAGGTCATAGCCCTCTTGCCAGCCCCAGCAGCGCCATAGACCATATAAATAGACGCCAGCTCGCTCTCCGCCTGCACCACCTGCATACCGGTGGTCTCCCAGGGTTTCAGCTCTGCCAGCGTCTCGATGACTTCACTCTGCGGGGTGATAGGGTAGCCAAAATAGCCATCCACTCCGCAACGGATGGCGGCACGGGCTATTGCCTCGTTGCCTTTCATCAATACCACTTCTCTTTCTTCCATACTACTCTACTTTCTTTCGGTAAACAGTAATACACCCGTCGGGGCATACAATGCCGCACGACGCGCAACCCACGCAAGCCTCTTGGTTGACGGCGTCCACGTAGGGGTAGCCGTGAACGTTGACCTTACCCACCAAGGCAATGACTTTTTGCGGACAAGCAATCACGCAGAGAGAGCATCCCTTGCAGCGGGCAGTGTCAACGACAATTGCACCTTTCATTTTTGCCATATTATCTATCAGTCTTTAATCGTTGTCGTTGTTAAAGCGCGGCAAAGGTAACAATATTTTTCTAAACAGCAAAACAATTTAGCAGTTTTTCGGCAAATCCTTTGTCGGGCTCAATACTTTTTCGTACCTTTGCATCATCGATAACACAACTATTTATATTATAAAAATATGCTGACAACACAGACAATGCTCTTTCTCGGACTCGGCGGACAGGAAATCCTGGTCATCGCCCTCATCGTTCTGCTGCTCTTCGGAGGTGCCAAGATTCCCGAACTGATGCGCGGACTGGGAAAAGGGGTGAAGAGCTTTAAGGATGGTATGAAAGAAGTTTCGGCCGACGAAGAAACGAAACAGTGATGAGCGGGCAGGCTACAGGCACTTTCTGGGATCATCTGGACATTCTGCGGTGGGCCATCTTGCGCTCGCTGGCAGTTGCCGTGGTGTTTGCCGTGGCCGCTTTCTGCCTGAAGGATTTGCTCTTCGCCGTGGTGCTTGCTCCCCGCAGCAGCGATTTCGTGACCTTCCGCCTGATGGGGGTCGAGCCGTTCAGCGTCCACCTGATGAACACAGGGCTGACGGAGCAGTTTCTGACCCACATGCGGGTGGCTATGTATGCCGGCGTGCTGTGTGCAGCGCCTTACATCATCTACGAGTTGTTCCGCTTCATCTCGCCCGGCCTCTATGCCGCAGAGCGTCGCGCCGCCGTCTGGGTGGTCTCGTCGGGCTACGTGATGTTCATGCTGGGCACGTTGCTCAACTATCTGCTCATCTTCCCCCTGACCGTGCGCTTCCTGGGCACCTATCAGGTGAGTGCCGATGTTGACAACATGCTCACCCTCCAGTCGTACATCGACACGCTGCTCTCTATGAGTCTCATTATGGGCATCATCTTCGAGCTGCCCGTGGTCTGCGCCATTCTGGGCCGTCTGGGCATGGTCAACCGCCGACTGATGTCGCACTATCGCCGACACGCCGTCGTGGCCATCCTCATTGTGGCGGCCATCATCACCCCCACCACCGATGTCTTCACCCTCTGCATCGTCTCGCTCCCCATCTGGCTGCTCTACGAGGCAAGCATCCTCCTGGTGCCGTCGGCCAGGCCATCGGGGGAGTTAAAAGGTATATAACTGGGAGTTAGAAGGTATATAACTGGGAGTTAGAAGGTATATAACTAAACAGACATACATTTAAATTAACAACTATGCTAAGGAAAATCAGAATCGCACTTGCAGCGGTGTTCTTCATCGGACTGACGCTGTTGTTCCTCGACTTCACGGGAACACTGCACCACTGGCTGGGATGGATGGCCAAGGTGCAGGCACTGGAGGCCATCCTGGCGCTCAACGCGGTGGTCATCGTGGGCCTCGTGGCGCTCACCCTCATCTTTGGCCGCATCTACTGCTCCGTCATCTGCCCACTGGGCGTGATGCAGGACCTCTTCGGCTGGATAGGCAAGAAGGCGAAGAAGAACCGCTACACTTACTCTAAAGCCAAACAAAGCCTGGGGGTTGGCGTTTTCACCTTCTTTATCATATCATTAGTGCTGGGTGGAGGCGTGATTGTGCAACTGTTGGCCCCCTATTCGGCCTTCGGGCGCATGGTCACCAACCTGCTGCAGCCAGTCTATATGGCTGGCAACAATGTGCTGGCCGACATTGCCGAGCACTACGACAGCTATGCCTTCTACCACACCGACGTGTGGGTGCGCTCCTTGTCGTCGCTGGCCATTGCAGCTGTGACGCTGGTTGTGCTGGCGGTGCTGGCCTGGCGCAACGGCAGGACCTGGTGCAACACCATCTGTCCAGTGGGCACGCTCCTGAGTTGCTTTGCCCGCTTCTCATGGCTGAAGATCCGCTTCGATGCCGAAAAGTGCAAAAGCTGTTCGCTCTGCACCAAGAACTGCAAGGCGGCGTGCATTGACTTCAAGAACCATAGCGTAGACTACACCCGCTGCGTGGTTTGCGGCGACTGCATTGAGAGCTGCAAGTTCGGGGCGCTGAAATACGCATCCCGGCCCAACAGCCAATCGTCAAATGGTCAATCGTCAAGTGGCCAAATACAGGAGCCTTCCCGCCGCTCCTTCCTGCTGTCGGCTGCCTTAGTCTCCACGGCTGCACTGGCTCAAGAGGAGAAGAAAATGGATGGCGGACTGGCCGAGATTGCCGGCAAGAAGGCCCCCGAGCGGCAGACGCCCCTGGTTCCCCCGGGTGCGCTGTCGCTGAAGAATATGCAGACCCGCTGCACGGGCTGCCAGCTGTGCATCTCCGAGTGCCCCAACGGAGTGCTCCGTCCCAGCACCGACCTGTGGCACTTGATGCAGCCTGTGATGGCCTACGACCGCGGCTACTGCCGCCCGGAGTGCACACGGTGCAGCGACGTCTGCCCCGCCGGTGCCATCCAGCCCCTTGACGAGGTGGAGAAGTCGAGCATCCAGATAGGCCACGCCGTGGTCAGCCCCGACCACTGCCTCTCGGCCAAAGGCGAGGCCGAATGTGGCAACTGCGCCCGCCACTGCCCCACCGGTGCCATCGAGATGGTGCCCACCGACCCAGACGACGACCTGTCGCCCTCGGTGCCCGCTGTCAACGAGGAAGCCTGCATCGGCTGTGGTGCCTGCGAGTACCTCTGCCCCGTGCGTCCACTCTCCGCCATCTACGTTGAAGGCCACGAAGTTCACCATAATATATAATATTGTAGCTATGAAACACGAAGATATTTCCCGCCGCCAATTTCTGAAAGTCATGGGTGCCGGAACAGCCGCTGCCACGCTGGCCGCCTGCACCGGGAAGCACCACTCAGCCCCAACCGAAACATCGCCCATCGAACCGCCCATAGGCCAGATGACCTACCGACTCAACCCGAAAACGGGCCAGAAGGTGTCGCTGCTGGGCTATGGCATGATGCGACTCCCTACCCTACCCGACAGCGACGAGTTCGACCAGGAGATGATCAACCGCCAGGTGGACTACGCCATGGAGCACGGGCTGAACTACTTCGACACGTCGCCCGCCTACTGCCGCGGCCTCTCCGAGCGCTGCACAGGCATAGCCCTGAAGCGCCATCCACGCGAGAGCTACTTCGTGGCCACCAAGCTGTCAAACTTCGGCAACAGCTCGCGTGAAGCCTCGATGAAGATGTATCACGACTCATTCAAAGAGCTGCAGGTAGACTATATCGACTACTATCTGCTGCATGCCATCGGCGGCGATGGCATGCCCGACCTGCACAGGCGCTACTTAGACAATGGCATGCTGGACTTCCTTCTCGAGGAGCGTGAGGCAGGCCGCATACGCAACCTGGGCTTCTCATACCACGGCAATATCGAAGCCTTCGACTATTTGCTGGCACATCACGACCATTACAAATGGGACTTCGTGCAAATAGAGCTCAACTGGCTGGACTGGAACTATGCCAACGAGATAAACGACCGCAACACCGATGCCAGCTACCTCTATGCCGAACTGGTGAAGCGGGGCATCCCGGCCGTCATCATGGAGCCGCTGCTGGGCGGACGTCTGGCAAAGGTGCCGCAATATGTGGTGAGCGAACTCAAGCAGCGCGACCCGCAGAAGTCGGTGGCCTCGTGGGCTTTCCGCTATGCCGGAACGCCAGAAGGAGTGCTCACCGTGCTCAGTGGCATGACCTTTATGGAGCACCTGAAGGACAATCTGGTGAGCTACTGTCCGCTGGTGCCGCTGACAGAGGAAGAGCAGCACTTCCTGGACCACGACCTGGCCCACCAGATGATGGAGGAAGACACCATTCCCTGCAACGACTGCAAGTACTGCATGCCCTGCCCCTACGGCATCGACATACCCGCCGCCTTTGTCCATTACAACAAGTTCAAGATTGACAAGCTGCTGCCCACTGATGCCGGTTCGCCCGACTACCGCAAGAACCGCCGCCGCTATCTGGTCAGCCTTGACCGCGTGATAGAGCGCAACCGCCAGCCCGACCACTGCATAGGGTGCGGCCAGTGCGTGTCGCACTGCCCACAAAGCATCAAGATTCCGCAAGAGATGCAAAGAATCTGCCAGTTTATCAACGACCTGAAGAAAGAATCGGACACACTATGAGCAAGGAAACTGGCGACAGCTACGACCACATACTGAAGTACACCGGCATCTTTGGCGGTGTGCAGGGCCTGAACATCCTGATAGGTCTGGTGCGCAACAAGATTGTGGCCTGGCTGCTCGGCCCTTCAGGCATGGGACTGGTATCGCTGTTCAACTCTACCGTCAACTTTGTCTCGCAAGCCACCAATATGGGCATCTCGTTCAGTGCCGTGCGACATGTGTCGGAACTGTTCGACACAGGCGACGAGGAGCGCATTGCCCATTTTATTAAAGTGGTGAGGGCCTGGAGCCTGCTCACCGCCCTGCTGGGCATGCTGGTGTGCATGATGGCAGGCCCGATGCTGAGCAACTACACCTTCTCGTGGGGCGACCACACGCTCCACTTTGTGCTGCTGGCACCCGCCGTGGGGCTGGCTGCCATTTGCGGCGGCGAGACGGCCATACTGAAGGGGGCGCGGCAGCTGCGCCCGCTGGCCATGATACAGGTGGCCATGGTGTTCCTGTCGCTGATTATCACCGTGCCCATCTACTACCTCTTCGGCGAGACGGGCATCGTGCCCGTGATGGTGCTCATGGCACTGGCCTCGCTGCTGCTCACGCTGCGCCACTCCTACCGGCTCTACCCTCTGCGCCTGAGGGGAACGAAAGGCATACTGGGCGAGGGCATGGAGATGGTGCGCCTGGGCGTGGCCTTCGTGATGGCCGGCGTGCTGGGCAGCGGTGCCGAAATGCTGATCAGGGCCTATCTGAACGTGCGCGGCGACCTGAACATTCTTGGTCTCTACAACGCAGGCTTCATGCTCATCGTCACCTACGCCGGGACCGTCTTCTCGGCCATGGAGACCGACTATTTCCCCCGTCTCTCCGCCATTTGCCACGACCGCGGGCAGCTCTCGCCCACCGTCAACCGGCAGATTGAGGTGTCGTTTCTCATTGTGGCCCCTATGCTGGTGGCGCTGATTGTGGCCTTGCCGCTGCTGGTGCCCATGCTCTTCACCAGCGAGTTCACTCCCGTTGTGACGATGGCACAGGTGGCCGTCTTCTCCATGTACATCAAGGCGGTGTCGCTGCCCATCTCCTACATCACCCTGGCCCGTGGCGATTCGCTGGCCTACCTTAGTCTGGAGGCCGTCTACGACGTGTTGCTGGTGGTGCTGATGATTGTATGCTACGACCACTGGAGCCTTCTGGGCACGGGCATCGCCCTGTCGGTGGCCTACCTGATTGAGATTTTCGTCATTTACGCCTACGCCAACTTCCGCTACGGCTACAGCGTGTCGCTCTCGGTGCTGCAATATCTGGCCATTCAGACGCCCCTGGGCATCGGAGCCTATCTGCTCACCTTTGTCGACCAGCCCTTCATCTACTGGGGCCTGGGCGTGATGCTCAGTCTGGCCAGCGCTGCCATATCGCTCTACATCCTACAGCAGAAGACCTCGCTGTGGTCAGCCCTGACGATGAAAATAAAATCACGCTTCTCACGCCATGCCTAAAGTCACCATCCTCGTAGCTGCCTACAATGCTGCGCCCTTCCTGCCCAAATGCCTGGACTCGCTGTTGGCCCAGACGCTGGAAGACATACAGGTGGTGTGCATCGACGACGGCAGCACCGACGGCACGCCCGACGTGTTGCAGCGCTATGCCGCCGCCGACCGCAGGATTGAGGTGATCGCCCTGCCTGAGAACCACGGGCAGGCATACGCCCGCAACCAGGGATTGCTGACAGCCAAGGGTGACTATGTGTGTTTTCTGGACAGCGACGACTGGCTCTCGGCCGATGCCCTGCAGCGGGCCATCGGCGTTTTCGAGGCCCATAGCCTCACCGACTGCGTGCTGTTTCAAGTGGATATAGTAGAGACCGACCGCACAAAGCGCTACCCCCTGCCCCCCTTCACCGTGCTGTCGGGCGAAGAGGCTTTCCGGCGGAGTCTGGACTGGCAGATTCACGGTGTCTACATGGTGCGCACAGCGCTGCATCGGCACTATCCCTACGATGACACCTGCCGCTCGTTCAGCGACGACAACACCACGCGCCTGCACTATCTACATTCACGTGAAGTGAGGCAGTGTGAGGGTGTCTACTACTACCGTCAGCATCCGTCGTCCACCTCCCACATCGTCAGTGTGCGGCAGTTCGACCGGCTGAAGGCCAACGAAAGCATGAAGGCTATGCTACTGAACGAGGGAGTAGATGCCGATGTGCTGTGCCAATGGGAGGAGACGCGCCAGCTGGTGCTGGTCGACTGCTACAGTTTCTACTTCCGCCACCGTCGGGAGTTGTCGGCTGATGACCGTCGCTATGCCCTCGGCGAAATGCAACGTGTGTGGCAGACCATCGACCGCCGCCTGCTCCACTCCCCAAGGGTGCAGAAGTTCGGCTACAGGCCCCTACCCTGCTGGTGGATGTTCCGGGTGCAGGAGTGGCTATATTTCACCCTGCGCGGATTGCTTCGCCGCAATTCCAATTAGGAAGCACGGATTACCCCCCCTTAGAGATAAGTGCCACTTATCTCCGAGATAAGTGCCTTTTATCTCCGAGATAAGTGGCACTTATCTTTTTGGTACATTATTGCAAGTTGAAGGATTGGACGTCAGGCTGTGCAACGGTGATACCCAGTTCGCAGATGCCGGGCAGCGACTCTCGGCGCATGGCGTGCCTGACGGCAATAGTGAGTGTGTCGCCCTGTTGCAACTTGACGGCAGAGAGGGTAAAGGCGTACTGATGGTGGTCTATGCCGCCCTGGCCATTCAAGTTCCCGTCGTCGTCGGTCAGTCTGGCGGTGAGGGTGTCGGTTCGCTCCAGGTCCGACGCTTTGGCTTGCTGACTGACAATGAGCGTCAGGGCCGTATAGGGGAATGCAGTGCTGATGCGCAGCCCCAGCTCTTCGGTGTAAGTGCCTGTCTGGGGTATGTCGGTCAGGCGGAAGTTCAGGGTGTCGCTCCTTTCCCATCCCTCTATAGGTATGTGCTCATAGTGGCTATAGAGCGTATTGCGGTTGCAGCTGGTCAGGGCCAGTGCAACCGCAAGTGTGCAGAGCAGTCTATTCATTCTCTTTCGGTTTGGCGGTGGAGTTGGGTGTCGGTGGCTGCTGTTCCTTATGCCCCTTTTGGCCTCCCTTAGGCCTTGGCGGTCTCTGCGGCTTCTCCTTGTTCTCCCTGTTGTCCTTGCGCTCTTTGTTATCCTTGTTGTCCTTCTCCTTGACAGCCTCTTCAGCAGCAGGGTTCCCCTTTGCCTTTGGGGCCGACGGTTGGGCATTGTCTTTTTTCTTCTTTTTCTTTTTCTTCGCCTTGTCGAAGCGGGTGATGCTGTCGCCAGCCAACAAATCCACCGGAGCGTTCTCCTGCCGGGGCTTGTCGTCGGGCTGCAGGTCGACGGGCTTCTCTCCCTTCCTGTTCATCTCGATGATTTCCTTGGCCCTCTCGCCGGTGATGGTCTCCAGGTTGGCGGCTGTGCGGCGGTCGGTGGAATAGGTGACAAGCCCGGCCAGGATGTCGGCCTTGAAGTAGTAGTAGTCGCTGTCTTGCGTCTGCAGCACCACCTCGCGGCTGGGCAGCCTCCGCCCGTGCTCAATATAATCGTCGACCTCGTAGTTCAGGCAGCACTTCAGCTTGGCGCACATGCCGGCCAGCTTCTGCGGGTTGAGCGATATGTCCTGGAATCGGGCTGCGGCGGTGCTGACCGACGAGAAGTTTTTCATCCATGTGGCGCAGCACAGTTCCCTCCCGCAGGGGCCTGTTCCACCAATGCGTCCGGCCTCCTGCCTGGCACCTATCTGCTTCATCTCGATGCGCACGTGGAAGGCGGCCGCCAGGTCCTTGATGAGCTGTCGGAAGTCCACTCGCTCGTCGGCAATATAATAGAAGATGGCCTTCTGGCCGTCGCCCTGATACTCCACGTCGCCGATTTTCATCTGCAGGCCCAGCCCCACGGCAATCTCGCGGCTCTCTATCATGGTCTCGTGCTCGCGGGCCTTTGCCTCCCGATACTTATCCATGTCCACCTGCCGGGCCAGGCGGTAGATGCGCTTGATGTCGTCCTCGCTCTTCAGGTTGGCCTTTTTCACCTGCAGGTTCACCAGTCTTCCCGTCAGGGTCACCACGCCGATGTCGTGCCCGGGGCTGGCCTCTACGGCCACGATGTCGCCCTTTTTCAGGGGCAGATGGTTCACGTTGTGGTAGTAGCCCTTGCGTGTATTCTTAAACTGCACCTCCACCAAGTCGGTGGCCATGGCCAGACTCTGTGCCTCTCCGTTGGCATTGTTGCCTGGCACGTCCGAGAGCCAGTCGTAGGTGTTCAGCTGGCGGTCCTGACGCCCCACTGCTGTGTGGCACAGCCCGCGGTCGCACCCGGTGCGTATCTCGTATGTTCGCTGTTTTTCTTCCATTGTCTCGTGTGTCGTTTCCACATTTTAAGATTGCAAAGGTAGCAATAAAGCCCTATTCCCGCAAATGTTCGGGCAAGAACCTTTCAGGAATTACGTTTTTTTCAGATTTCGGCGAGTGTGTTTCTCAAATAAAATGTGTAATTTTGCAGGTGCTTTACTCAATCTGACATTTACACCTACGCTACACGGCATTATGTTGAGACGCTCCGCCAAGCATATCATCATCACCCTGCTGCTCGCTTTGCTCACCACGGTGGCACTGGCTCAGGGGTCTGAGGCTGACAACATCAAACAGCTTCAGACGCAGATGTACAAGCTCTACCCCGGCACCGACTACGACCAGTTTATCGAGGTGACCGAGCGGCTGAAAAGCGCCGCCCTGAAAGCCGGCGACGAGCGGACCTTCTATCGTGCCTGGGGCAATCAGGCCCTCTTTTCGGCCAACCACCAGCGCCGCAACCGCGGACTGCAGATAGCCAAGGAGCTGCAGGAGTATGCCATCAGCCACAACAGCCGGTTCGGCATCTACAACGGCACCCACATCTCGGCCTACGTGCTTGCTCAGATGGGGTCGACGAAGGAGGCCGAGAAGGAGTTCCGGCTGGCTGTCGACTATCTGCACGAACATCTGCCCGGCGAGAGTGCAGCCAGCAGTCTTCTGGAACTGTCGAAGCTGGCCTACAACCATAACAATCCACATCAAGTCATAAACTACGCACAGCAGGCCATGCGCGAGCCCCACCTCAACCCTCTGCACCGCCTGAATGCCCTCTCCTTAATCTGCCTCTCGGTGGCCGACAGCGCCATGTACGAAGAACCTGACTATGTACAGCAGTTCAACCAATACTATGCCGAGCGCGAAGAGGCAAAGAGGCAAAATGGCCGCGACGACAGATACGGCTTCAGGGTGGATATATGGAAGAGCATCTTGGCCCACGACTATGACAAGGCACTCCAAATCTCAAAGAGCATACCCAACCGATTGAGCCAACTGGAGTCACAGCGCTACATATTCAGGCAGATGGGCGATTACAGGAAGGCCTACGTGGCAAATGGATTGTACCACCGTCTGCGCGACTCTGTCAACGCCGAGCGCAACGCCCACCTGCTGGCCGAAATGACAACTGCCATGGACCTGGGGCGCATAGAGAACGAAGCCAAGGAGCTGAAACTGAACAACCAGGCACTGCAGCTGAAGCAGGCTGCCAGCGAGCTGGAGCAACGGCGGCTGGAAGAGGAGGCCCTGAACCTGACGCTCAAGAACCAGCAGGTGGAACTGCAGAACGCCGCCGTGAGGCTGAAGAACGACAGTCTGGACCGCCACAACAAAGACTTGAAACTGAGCGAGTGGGAGTCGAAGATGCAGGCCCAGCAGAGTGCCGAGCGCGCCCACCACGTCTTTATGCTCATGTTGGGGCTCGTCGCCGCCATCGTCATCGCCGCCCTGCTCTTCTTCCTGCACCGGCGCAACCGCCACATGCGCCGGCTGAAGCAGGCCTACGACCAGCTGGAAGAGACAACCAGCGCCAAAGAGCGCATTGAGAGCGAACTGCGCATTGCCCGCGACATTCAGCTCTCTATGGTGCCCCGGCAGTTTCCCGCCTTCCCCGACGTGCCGCAGATTGACCTCTACGCCCACATCAGCCCCGCCAAGGCCGTGGGCGGCGACCTCTACGACTATATCTACCACCCCGGCAAGCTCTATTTCTGCATTGGCGACGTATCGGGCAAGGGCGTGCCGGCATCCATGACGATGGCCGTGGCCGTCAACCTCTTCCGCACCATTGCCAACGAGGGGTTCCCGCCCTCATACATCGCCACCAAGCTCAACGACACCCTCTCAGCCAACAACGAGAGTGCCATGTTTGTCACCATGTTTATTGGCGAAATCGACATAGAGAGCGGCACCATGTACTTCTGCAACGCCGGCCACAACCCGCCCGTCATCATCGGCCCGGCCACAGACGACCCCTCACAGCCCGCCAGCACCCACTTCCTGCAGATGGAGCCCAACGCCCCCATCGGCCTATGGCCGGGGCTGGAGTTTACGGCCGAGCACATCGACAACATCAAGGGCAACTCCATCTTCCTCTATACCGACGGTGTCAACGAGGCCGAGAACATCCGTCAGGAGCAGTTCTCAGACGAGCGGCTCATCGACGTGCTGGCCCACGCGCAGCTGCCCGACGGCCAATGCCAGCCCAAGACCCATTCGCGCCACATCGTGGAACGTGTGTCACAGGCCGTCCAGGCACATGTGGGCGAGGCAGAGCCGAGCGACGACCTCACTATGCTGTGCATCAAAGTGGAGTGAGGCCCCTGTCTCCCGAAACGCACAATCAGTAAAAATGGTAGATATTTCCGTAATTCTCGTAAGGGGTTTTCGGAAGTATTGCCGTAACTTTGCAGCCGAATTGCTACTCAGAATGAAAATGACGAAGAAATTGCTGAAAGCTACGGCCTCGGCCATCGCCCTGACAGCCACTATGACCATGGCGGCACAGGGGGTGGTGGATGTGCACAGCCACATCATCACGCCACAATACAGGACTGCCCTGCAGCAAGAGGGCCGGCTGGCCGACGAGGGCTTCCCCCTGCCGCAATATGATGCGGAGGCCCAACTGCAGTGGATGGACCAGGCTGGCGTGGCAACAGCCATACTGACCCTGGCGGCTCCGCAGCCCTCATCGGCAGCCGTGGTCAGACAGTGCAACGAGGCGGCGGCACGGCTGAAGCAGGAGCATCCCGGCAGGCTGCTGTTCTGCGCTGCCCTGCCCCTGCCCGATGTCAACGCCGCCATACGCGAAGCCGTTTACGCCCTGGACACGCTGAAGGCCGACGGCATCAAACTGGCCACGAATGTGCAAGGGCAATATCTGGGAGCACCCGAGCTGGACACGCTCTTCGCCGTGCTCAACCAGCGCAAGGCGGTGGTCATACTGCACCCCCACCGCCCGGAGCCTGTAAACAGTCAGGTGATGCAGCAGACGCCGCTGGCCATGCAGGAATATCTCTCGGAGACCACCCGCGCCGTGGCCAATATGATGACACGCAATGTACTGGCCCGCTATGCCGACGTGAAGGTGGTGGTGCCCCATTGCGGAGCCTATCTGCCGCTGGCTGTGCCACGGATGAAGTCGCTGGCGCCAGTGATGCAGAAGGCAGCGATGGTGGGCCCAATAGACTGGGAGGCCAACCTCCGCTCGCTCTACTACGACCTGGCCGGGGCCCACTCGCCACAGGCCATCCGCATGTTGCTCACCATCACCACCCCCGACCATCTGTTCTACGGCTCGGACTATCCCTACGTGGCGCCGCAGGTGCTGACGAAGGGGCTGGACACGATGAGGCGCTACCTGACCGACGAGCCTGACCTGGCCCCCTACAGGGAGATGATTCTGCACGAAAACGCCCGACGGCTCTGGGCCACTGACGACAGTCTGCCTGCGGTTCAGCCCGTATCGCCGGCGGCGGCAGAGGCCGGCCTGATTTGCCGAATAGCCGAGATTGAGGTCTACCCGCAATATCTGTCTGAATATCTTGACTTTGCAAACGAGGTAGACCGTCTCAGCGTAGAGCGCGAGCCGGGCGTGATGTGCCTCTTCCCCATGCAGAGCGCCGAAGACTCCACGCAGATTCGCATTCTGGAAATCTATGCCTCGCAAGAGGCCTACCAGAGCCACCTGAAGACCGACCACTTCCAGCGCTACAAGCAAGGCACTCAGCACATGGTGAAGAGACTGAAACTGCCCACCATGCAGCCCCTCGACCCAAAGACAATGAAGATGATATTTAGGAAGAATTGATAAAAATAGATAATTATGAATCACAAATCAATCAAGAACTACGCAATGACAAGACTGCTGCTGACGGTGTTGAGCCTGATGGCCGTGGCATGCAGCGACGACGAGGCCGGACAGGTGAACGCCCAGCCTACGATGAACACAGGCAAGACGCTGGTGGCATACTACAGCTACACCAACAACTGCCGTGACATAGTGACCACACTGACCAGCCAGCTCCAAGCCGACGTGCTGGAGATTCAGCCGGCAGAGAAGGGACTGAAGTACGAGGCCAACGGCTACGCCCTGGGCACGCAGCTGCTGAATGCCATCAAGGCCGCACCAGGCGACGCCAGCAGCTATCCCGCCATAGACCCCGTGACCACGGCGATGGACGGCTATCAGAACATCATCGTCGTCACACCGCTCTGGTGGAGCCAGATGGCTGCCCCGATGCAGACCTATCTGTTCAACTACGGCCCGCAGATGGCCGGCAAGAACGTGGGGCTCATCGTGTCGAGCGCCAGCAGCAGCATCGGAGGCGTGGTGGCCGACTTCAACCGCTTGGTGCCAGACGCCACACGGATGGGCGACGCCCTCTGGATAAACAACAGCAACCGCAGCCAAAGGGCCACGCTGGTGGCACAATGGCTGTCAAAACAAACCTTTCAATCAGCAACGGAAATGAAGAAAATGGCCATCACCATCGGCGGACAGACGCAGAGCGTGACACTCGCCGACAACAAGGCCACCAAGGAGCTGGTGGACAGACTGAGCAACGGCCCCATCAACGTGACGCTCAACTCTAGTGGCGGCTTCGAAATCTGGGGACCGCTGGGATTCGCACTGACCACCAGCAACGAGCAGATGACGGCACAGCCCGGCGACGTGGTGCTCTACAACGGCAGCAACATCTGCATCTTCTACGGCACCAACGATTGGAGCTACACACGGCTGGGGCACATCGACGCACTGACGGAGAGCCAGTTGGCAGACTTCCTCCAGGCCGGACAGACGGGCATCGGCGTGACACTCGCCCTGCCGGCATCGACGGGCATCAGCAGCATCCGCAGCAGCAAGGCCGAGAGCGCATACTATTCGATGGGAGGCCAGAGGGTAGCACAGCCGTCGCACGGCATCTACATCAAGGACGGAAAGAAATTGATAATTGATAATTGATAATTCACAATCGAATGAAGACATTCGCCGTACTGCTGGCCATAGTGCTGGCACACATACAAACAATAGCACAGACAAACATGAACTTGACTGAGAAACAACAGGCACTTGTGGCCATTGCAGCCCATGAGGCCAAAGGAGACATAGAGGGGTTGAAAAACGCCCTGAACGAAGGATTTGACAAGGGAGGCCTGACCATAAGCGAGGCCAAGGAAGCACTGGCACACCTCTATGCCTACACCGGATTCCCCCGCTCGCTCAACGCCCTCGGCGCCCTGCAGCAGGTCATCAAAGAGCGCACCGACGCCGGCAAGAATACCGAGCCGGGGAGAGAGGCCGACCCGCTGCCAAAGGACTACGACGCCCTGCGCCAGGGCACCGAGGTACAGACGCAGCTGGTGGGCGGACAGCCCTTCAACTACACCTTCGCCCCGCAGACCGACTACTATCTCAAAGCCCATCTCTTCGGCGACATCTTCGCCCGCAACAACCTGACCTTTGCCGAGCGCGAGATAGTGACCGTAAGCGCCATATCGGCCCTGCCCGGCTGCGAGCCGCAGCTGAAGGCACACGTCAGCGGCGCACGCAACATGGGTGTCAGCGATGCACAGCTGCACAGCATAACCGCCACGCTGCAGGCCCGCGTAGGACTGGCCGAGGCGCTGCGCTGTCAGCAGGCCGTGGCAAGCGTCTTCGGCGAGACCTGCCAGGCCGGAGCCCCCGTAGACTTCAGCGTGTGGCCCAGGGGCGTGGAGAACCCCTATGGACAATATTTCACCGGCCAGAGCTACCTGGCCGACATGGGCCCCATGGCCAACGTCACTTTCGAGCCCCGGTGCCGCAACAACTGGCACATACACCACAAGCAGGTGCAGGTGCTCATCTGCGTGGCCGGCCGCGGATGGTATCAGGAGTGGGGCAAAGAGGCCGTGCCGATGACCCCCGGCACCATCATTGCCATACCTGCCGAGACCAAGCACTGGCACGGCGCAGCACACGACTCCTGGTTCCAGCACCTTACCTACCACAAGGACGTGCAGGAGGGGGCCTCAAATGAATGGTTGGAGCCCGTCAGCGACAATACTTATAACAAACTTAAATAGGCGCCAACGCCATAGGCAGAGCGCACCGGCGGTCTTTTCGGGAGAAAGGGCCGCCGTTTTTTTACACCCCCCATTCGCTTGTTTATTGAGACGATTACAGTCAGGCGATTTGTACGCTTGCGGCGCTCCGTTCTCGCAGATGCAGGACACGGCGGCATCCTGTGCCCTCGCCGTCTGTGCGGCGGTGACGGCAAGCAGATGGCTACATCTGAAATACAGGATGAAGGAGAGCTTTGGGTCTCTAATTCGTAACCAAATCCAGAATTAGAGTAAAAATGAAACTTCTAAACTTTTCCAAATAAACGTTAAATATAGGTATCCCGGCATAGATTCTTAGCCCATCCAACCTAAAGTTTTTTTTAAAAACGCTATTTTTGTATCCGAAAATGTAATATTCGGCAAATAAACAGGTATGAGCCATTTTCATAACCATACATTTAACGACATAAGAAATGAATAAAAGAATCAAGAAATGGATAAAACGAGTGCTGATATGGGGGATAGGATTTCCCGTGCTGCTGATTGTGGGACTGTTCTTGTTGCTGGAGATTACCTCCAGTATAGCACCCGAACTGTTTGATGAAAAAATTCTCCCTGTTATTAAGCACGCCCTGAAGGTTGATATCTTCGACGAACAAGAGCATGACTTTAATCTGATAAACACCCAACTTAATCGCAAGAACTATGACTCTGTCCATGTGGTGTGCGACAGCCTCGAAGGGCGCACGAAGGTGTTCAAGGCAGACCTTCACTTATTTCATGCCGCAGCCTATCAAATGCAAAAACAATATAAGGCGGCGGAGTTTCAGTTGAGAAAGTCCATTGAGGCGTTCTCGGGTGATGAACCAGAACTGACGACCTACGCTACCAGTGTCATGGCCTTGTCACGTCTGCTGATAGAAAGACACGACTACGCTGAAGCTCTGAAGGTGCTGATGCCCGCCATGGAAGTTGTCAAGGCCCATGAGTCGAGCACCCTCATGCTGATACCGAGCACCACTTCCCGTCTCTACACCACGATGGGCAACTGTTTAGTAGAGTTGGGGCGTTACGACGAGGCTGAACAGCATTACCGTGAAGCGATAGACTCATACGAGCGTAATCAGTCGCTGTTGTTTATTGACGGAGAGAGTCTCGACAGCGACACAACATTCATGGAGGTGAAGGTGGAAAACGCAGAGGAAGCTACCCTTGCCTACATCGACCAGCAGCAATATGACAAGGCCGGCAAATGGTTTCCCATAGCACGGGATAACTACCGCAGGCTGCAGGAACGTGTCGATATAAACAATTCCGGGCATCGTTGGCATGTTTTTGCAATGGCACTTGCTGAGGCGCGCCTACTCCACCATCAGGGCAGGGTGGATGAGGCATACCAGGTTTTCCAGCCGTGTCTTGCCGATGTAGCTTCACTAAAAGCAAAGGACATACGGGAGTGCGGCCAATTCCTGCTCGAAACCGGCCACTGGCAGGAGGTCATCGGCATGTTCCAAAAACTCGACTCAACAGCCTTCGACCCGTCTCAGCTTTCACTCGAAGACATCTATCAAATACTCGTTCCGCAATATAGAGCTTGGCGGGGCCTCGCCAACAGCCCGAAAGCCCTGTTGATGGCAGACAGCATAAGCGGCGCTTTAGATAGTGCCATCGTCCGTTGGCGCAACAGCGATGCTTCAGAGCTGGCCACCATCTACGACACGCAGGGCAAGGAGGCACTGATAGCCCAGAAGGAAGCTTCGCTGACCCGTCTGTGGTGGATTGCCACAATGGTGGTGCTCGCCCTGGTGGTGCTGTCGTTTGCCATCTACACCATCTACCAACGTCGCATCACCAAGATGCAAGCCCTACAGGAGCGCATAGAGTCAGAACTACGTGTGGCCCGTGACATCCAGATGTCAATGGTTCCCAGCATCTTTCCTGAGCACGACAGGCTGGACATGTTTGCTTCAATGACCCCAGCGAAAGAGGTGGGAGGTGACCTTTACGGCTATCTGTTAACGGGCAACCAACTATATTTCGCCATCGGCGACGTCAGTGGTAAGGGGGTACCTGCCTCGTTGTTTATGGCCCAGGCAACTCGCCTGTTCCTGACCATGGCCAAGCAGGGCATGATGCCTGCAGAAATCTGTACACGTATGAACGATGCACTCAGTGGAGACGACAATGAGAACGGTATGTTTGTGACGTTCTGGATTGGACTTTCCGACCTCCAGACAGGTCATCTTGACTTCTGCAATGCTGGGCATAACCCTCCTGTCATCGGAAACGGCGAGAACAACTGCGAGTTCCTGCAAATGCAGCCCAATGCTCCCATCGGTCTATTCCCTGGTCTTGATTATGAGGGCGAAGAGATTGACAGCATCAAGAACCGACAGTTGTTTATCTATACTGACGGACTCAATGAGGCGGAAGACCCACAACAAGAGCAGTTTGGCGATTACCGACTGATAGACATTATACGTAACACCCAGCACGACTCAGCCCGCCAAACCATCGACGCTGTCCGTGCTGCAGTAGAAGCACATCGCAAAGGTGCCGAGCCTAACGACGACCTTACAATGATGTGTGTTAGAATCATTTAAATGATTTCCGCATTCTGCCGCGATATGCGTATCGTCAGATTGCTCGACGCAGAGCCACCACTCTGTTTCAATGGCTCTTTGTCGGGGGCAAAGGCACACGGAATATGCGAGATTACAAAACTTTTGAAAGAATTTTCACTCTTTCTTCCTTCGTCTCATGTTTTTGTGCTACCTTTGCACACATAATTTATATTAGAGACTATCCTATGGCAAAGAAGAATGAGATTATCGTTAAAGATGTAGCTATCAAGACTATGTCAAAAGA
>CADACW010000021.1 GCA_902786565.1 uncultured Prevotellaceae bacterium
GCGTATGTGAGCCTTGATTTGTAACTTTTCGGGGCAATTTGTTCACATTTTTATCTCGACTGGCTTAAAATCTCGGAAATTTTATCTAAATTTGCACCGTCAATAGCTAAATTCTCGTGAGATACTATAACCCACATAAGAAAAACAGTACGCTCACCACCATTCTGGTGTGCGCAGTCTGCTTTTGGGCCTTCAGTCTGCTGTGGCTCTACTATTTCCAAGCCGACGTGCTGGCCGTGGGTCAGCATGTGCTCAGCGGCGGCGTGACCCACTACAACCGCTCAGTTGGTGCCCTGCTCATCACCGTTGTGCTCTATCTGCTTGAGGTGGCCGTCTTTGCCGTCAGCCGACTGTCGCGGCGCACTCATGCCCTCAACTATCTGCCATCCATGCTGGCACTGGCCTTTCTCTCTGACATCAACCCCGACGTTGGCAGCCATTTCTCATTCGGCGTATGGCGATGGGCGGCCCCCGTCGTGCTGGCGGTGTGGGCCGGGACGGTCTGGCTGTCGCGCCAGCTGCTGCCTTTCGACAACGATGACAAGCGCCCCACCGGCCTCTTCTCTCGCCGCATTTGGCTGAACCTGCTTCAGATGGCCGCGATGATGCTGGGGGTGGCCGCCATAGGCAACACCAATGCCACATTCCACTATAGGGCGCACATGGAGACGGCGCTGATGCGCGGCGACCTGGACGATGCACTACGGGTGGGAAAAGAGTCGGACGAGCGCGACCCGCAGCTGACCATGCTGCGCGTGCACGCTCTGGCTCGCAAGGGCCGACTGGGCGATGAGCTCTTCACCTACAAACTGGCGGGCACGTCGGCCGACTTCTTGCCCGGCCGAGGCAGCCTGTTCATCCTGCCGGCCGACACCATCTGGAAGCATCTGGGCGGGCGCCCCATCTACAAACTGGTGCCGGAGCGCTACTACCAAGCGCTGCAAACCGACTCGCTGGCAACGAGGGCCGTGGCCGACTACGTGCTGTGCGGCCTGCTGGTAGACCGCAAGCTGGACGACTTCGTCAAGACGCTACCAAGCCACTACGAGCCGGACAGCGTGCAGCCCCTGCCCCACCACTACCGCGAAGCGCTGGTGCTCTACGACCATCTGCACAAGCAGCAGGGCACGCACCTGGCCGATGCCGCCATGGAAGAGAAGTGGAACGCCCTGCGCCAACTGGAGGCCCAATATCCCGACATCACCGAGCGGCGGCTGCGCGTCTTCGAAGATTTCGAGTACACCTACTGGTGGTACTACCTGTACGGCAAGCAGCAATAAACCCTAAGAGAGGGGACTCACCAGGCGGCGGGTCCCCTCTCTTAGGGTTATACGGGTTCTTGAAGTGAAGGTTTACTTCTGCTTCAGCAGGTCGCGGATTTCGGCCAGCAGTTCCTCCTGGGTAGGACCGGCTGGAGCAGCGGGTGCCTCGGGCTCTTCCTTCTTCTTATTCATCTTGTTGATGGCCTTCAGCATCAGGAAGATACAGAATGCCACGATGATGAAGTCGACCGTGTTCTGGATGAATGTGCCATACTTCAGAACGGCAGCGTCTTCGCCCTCGCCAATGGTCAGCGCCAGGGTGGTGAAGTCCACATTGCCGGTAATCATACCCACAAGAGGCATCAGCACGTCGTCGACGAGCGAGCTGACAATCTTGCCAAATGCACCGCCAATAATCACACCAATGGCCATGTCCATTACGTTGCCCTTCATGGCAAATTCTTTAAATTCTTTGATAAATCCCATAGTAATTAATGTTAAACTGTTAAACGTAATTTCTAATACAACTACAAAAGTAAACATTTATTTTGAATAACGCACCATTTTTTTTACGAAATGTTTACAATGCCGCTCATTTTCTTGCTCAATTCAAAGAAAAACACTATCTTTGCCACGGAAAAACGTACTACTATGGGAAAGAACAGATATATCCGCTTTGACTGGGCTGCGAAGTATATGCTACGCAACAAGGCCGACTTTGCTATCTTTGAGGGCCTTATCTCTGTATTGGTGAACGAGAAGGTGACCATCGTGGAACTGCTCGACACTGAGTCGAACAAGGATGCGAAGAACGACAAGTACAACCGTGTGGACATCAAGGCCAAGAACTCAAAGGGCGAAATCATCCTCGTGGAAATCCAGCAGACACGTGAGCACGACTATCTGCAGCGCATGATTTACGGCGTGGCGAAGACTATCACCGAACACATGAGCAGCGGACAGCGCTATGAAAACGTGAAGAAGGTGTTCAGTATCAACATTCTCTATTTCAATCTGGGCGAAGGTGAGGATTATCTATACCACGGCCAGACGGTTCTGAAGGGCGTACACACGGACGACAATCTGAAACTGACAGACTATGAACGTGACGACCTGCATGTGCTGTCGCCTGATCAAGTGTTTCCCGAATACTATGTCATACGTGTCGACGAGTTCGAGAAGGACACCATTGACAGTTGGCTGGAGGAATGGATGGACTACCTGAAGAACGAGCGCATACGCCCCGACACCACGGCTCCAGGCCTTCAGGAAGCCCGCCAGCGGCTCGACGTGCTGATGATGAGCGATGTGGAGCGTCGGCAGTACGAGCACGACATAGATACGCTGGTGCGCGACACCGATGTGATGAGAACCCAACTGCTGGAGGCCGAAATCAAAGGACGGAAGAAAGGAGAGGCAGAAGGAATGGCCAAAGGTATGGCTGAAGGAATGGCAAAAGGTATAGAAGAAGGAATGGCCAAAGGTATAGCTGAAGGAATGGCAAAAGGTATAGAAGAAGGAATGGCAAAAGGTATAGAAGAAGGAATGGCAAAGGGAATGGAAGAAGGAATGGCCAAAGGTATAGAAGAAGGAATGGCCAAAGGAATAGAAGAAGGAATGGCAAAGGGAATGGAAGAAGGGCGAGCAGAAGGGCGAGCAGAAGGGCGAGCAGAAGGCGTAGAGGAGAATAAACGTGAGAATGCACGCCGTATGAAAGGAGATGGCCTGCCCGTTGAGCTGATAGCGAAATACACTGGTCTCTCAACAGAGGATATTGACAGTATATAGACAATGGTAAACTTGCAGGAACAGCATCTTTACAATGCCCCCGCTCCCAAATGGAAAGGCTTCTGATCATTGCCGCACTACTGACGGTCTCGCTGGCGTGCCGGGCACAGCACAGCAATGTGGTGTTGGAAGATACACTCAGAGAAGTGACGGTCACCTCGCGCTCAGCACAAAAACGAGTGGAAGAGGTGCAGATTGGTGTGGAGAAGGTGGACATAGCCACACTAGCCAAGGTGCCTGCCCTGTTTGGCGAGAAAGACATCATCAAGAGCATACAGCTGCTGCCGGGCGTGAAGAGCGAGAACGAGGCATCGGGCGGCTATCAGGTGCGCGGTGGCAAGGCGGCCCAAAACCTGATTCTGCTCGATGGAGCTACGGTCTATAATGCCGGGCACCTGATGGGGCTCTTCTCCACGTTCAACGACGACGCGCTGATGAGCGGCTCGCTCTATAAAGGACTGGTGCCAGCGCAGTTGGGCGGCGGCACGGCCTCGGTCTTCGACATTAGCACACGCTCTGGAGACCAGCACGACTATCACTTTGGGGGCACCATAGGTCTGCTCTCGGCCAAGATTGTGGCCGAAGGCCCTATCAGGAAAGACCTCTCGTCGTTTCTCGTGGCCGGCAGGCGCTCCTATCTCGACCTGTTTCTGAAAGCTACGGAGAAGTACCGCGACAACACGCTCCATTTCTTTGATGCCAACGTGCGTCTGAACTTCCGCCTTTCGCAGAAAGACATACTGTCGCTCTCGCTCTTCGGCGGGCGTGACAACATGGGCATAGAGGATATGATGAACATGGAATGGGGCAACACCACCGCCACGGCCAACTGGCTGCACACCTTCGGCGATGCCCATTATGCCAACACGAAACTGCTCTACAGCAACTTTGCAAACGATGTGGGCATCGACATGCTCAACACTTATTATACGATGAAGGGCTATATCCGCCACGCCACCGTGCAGCACCAACACGTGTGGCAAGCAGGGAGCCACAGGCTGAACGGCGGCGTGGAGGCCACGCATCTTCAGCTGCAGTCGGCCGAATGGGACATCAACCTGCTGCATCAACGGGAAAGGCGCAAAGCACTGACAGGTGCCCTCTGGGTGGGCGACGAGTGGAAGATGGGCCGCAGGATGGAACTGTCAACCGGTGTGCGTCTGCATCTGTTCTCGGCCCTGGGCGGCTCGCCCTATTATCAGATCGACACCGACGGCAACATCACCGAGACAACCGTAAAGAGCAGAGGAAGCATCGTGAAGACTTATGCTGACGTAGAGCCTCGCATCAGTGCCAAGCTGACCCTGAACGAGCATCACAGTGTGAAACTGGGCTACAGCCGGACCTCGCAAGACATCCACGCCATCAGCGGCATGTCTATGTCGATGCCCTTCGACCGCTATACCATGACCAGCAATATCGTCAAGCCCGAACAGGCCGACCAGATAGCCGCAGGATGGGTAGGCATCACCAACCGTGGCGACTACGACTTCTCGGCAGAGGCTTACTACAGGAACATACGCAACGTCTACGACTATCGCGACGGCAAAGCATTCTATTCTGAAATAGAGATTGAGCGCCTCATACTGGGCGGCAAGGGAAGGGCCTACGGCGTGGAACTGTGCGCCCACAAGAACAACGGAGCACTGACGGGCTGGATTTCCTATACTCTGTCGTGGTCGGAAAACAAGATTGAGGGCATCAACGGCGGACAGTGGTACACGGCCTCCAACGACCGCCGCCACGACTTGGCCGTGGTGGGCATGTACCAGCTGTCGCCCTCGTGGGACCTGGCGGCCACGTGGCGCTACAATACTGGGCAGGCGCTTACCGCCCCTTCAGCCAAATACGACATCGACGGCACCACCTTCTATTATTATAACGAGCGCAACGGCTACCGGGCACCGGCCTACCACAGACTCGATCTGAGCGCCAACTACACCAAGAAGCTGAAGAGGGCCACCCGCATCTGGTCGTTTGGCATCTACAACGCCTATTGCCGCTACAACCCGTTCACCATCAGGTTCAAAAACGACGTTGACAATCCCACGGGCACCGTGGTCGAGCAGACCTCGCTCTTCGGCCTCATCCCATCGGTGTCGTTCACCCTAAAATACTGAAGAATGAAATGTGTAGAGTCATATACATCATCCTAATGATAATGGCGCTAACCGCCTGCAAGAAAGAGATTGACTTCGATTTCAACGAAGTCGAGCCAATCGTGGTCATCGAGGGGCGAGTGACCAACGAGGGGATGTCGGTGATGGTGACCCGAAGCCGGGTGATGACCGACTCGGTGCATCCCCACTGCGTACAGGGGGCCACGGTCACCATTACTGCCGATGGCAACACCACCGCCCTGGCTTACGACGCTGTGACGGACAGCTACCGCTCGACTCTCGCCGCCGAAGCTGGGAAGACTTACCATCTGAACGTAGACCTCGCCGGCCAACACTACGAGTCCAGCGCTTTCATGCCGATGGCAGCACCCATCCTCTCGGGCGACTTCTTCTGGATGACGGTGCTCGAACAGCGTATGCTGGTCTACGAGCTGTGGGCCGTCGACCCCTACCCTACTGAGCGCAACCAATACTGGTATCGCATAGACCGCATTTCACACCATCCCCATTTCGAAGGCAAGCGCAACACGGAGCCTTACCGCTGGGGAGTGATTGACGACCGTGGCTTCCCGCCCGGCAGGATCTTCCTCAACATCGTGTCGACCAGCGAAAAGACGATGGACAAGGACGAAGAGGAACAGTGGAAGTCCATACTCTACGATGGCGACAGCATCGTCTGCCAACTGATGACCATCGACCGCCCCGTCTACGACTACTTCACCTCGTTGCGGGCCGGACAGAGAAACGGAGCCAACCCACGCACCAACATCAGCGGTGGCTGTCTCGGCTATTTCGCTGCAGGCTCCGTGACCCGCACCGACACCATCGTCTTCAGGCGGAGCGACATCAAGGAGTGGACCAAGAGCCAATGGGGCCTTGCACCCAACACGCCATAGCGACAGCAATTTGCAATCTGTATTTTACAATCCTGCCACCACCCAGCTGCTAAAGTGCCTTTTTTTGAAGTCTATTGCATTTTTATTTTTTATTAAGAGAGCAATTGTTGGCGTAAACGGGAGATTTTTTGTACCTTTGCACTCGAAAATTAAAAGATAATCATTTATAACCCTTTTAAAGTTAAAAAAAGTAATGACAAAAGTAGCAATTAACGGCTTTGGCCGTATCGGTCGCCTCGCATTCCGTCAGATGTTCGAGGCTGAAGGTTATGAAGTGGTCGCTATCAACGACCTGACCAGCCCCAAGATGCTGGCTCACCTGCTGAAGTATGACACCGCCCAGGGTGGTTTCGCCGGCAAGTTCGGTGAAAACAAGCACACTGTTGAAGCTGGTGAGGACTTCATCGTGGTTGATGGCAAGAAGATTACCATCTATGCTATTCCCAACGCCGCCGAGCTGCCCTGGGGCAAGCTGGACGTAGACGTTGTGCTGGAGTGCACAGGTTTCTATACTTCTAAGGAGAAGGCTTCGGCTCACCTGACCGCTGGTGCCAAGAAGGTTGTCATTTCGGCTCCCGCCGGCAACGATCTGCCCACCATCGTCTACAACGTGAACCACAAGACTCTGACTCCTGCCGACACCGTGATCAGCGCTGCTTCTTGCACCACCAACTGCCTGGCCCCCATGACCAAGGCTCTGAACGATTTCGCTGCCATCCAGAGCGGTATCATGACCACCGTTCACGCTTACACTGGCGACCAGATGATTCTCGACGGTCCTCAGCGCAAGGGTGATGTTCAGCGCGCCCGTGCCGGTGCCCAGAACATCGTGCCTAACTCAACAGGTGCTGCCAAGGCTATCGGTCTGGTAATTCCCGAACTGAACGGCAAGCTGATTGGTGCTGCACAGCGCGTTCCCACTCCTACAGGTTCTACCACCATCCTGCACGCTGTTGTCAAGGGTGAGGTGACTGTCGAGGGCATCAACGCTGCCATGAAGGCTGCTGCCAACGAGTCATTCGGCTACACCGAGGAGAAGCTCGTCTCGAGCGACATCATCGGCATGAAGTTTGGTTCGCTCTTCGATGCCAACCAGACCATGGTCAGCAAGATTGGCGACGGCAACTCGCTCGTTCAGGTTGTGGCTTGGTACGACAACGAGAATTCGTACACCTCGCAGATGGTCCGCACCATCAAGTATCTCGCCGAGCTGAAGTAATCAGTTGCGAAACGGATAAAAGAAGCCGCCCGATGAAGTTTCACCGGGCGGCTTTCTTTTATCCGTTTCGACTCAGAGTATCGAGTCGTTTACTCCTCTTCGGGTTTCATGTTGGTGTAGACGGTCTGCACATCGTCGAAGTCCTCCAGCTTCTCCACCATCTTGTCGATGGCCTCACGCTGTTCGGGGGTGACATCCTTCAGGTCATTGGGGATGCGGGTAAACTCTGCACCCGTCACCTCAAAGCCGTTCTCCTCCAAGTGCTTCTGTATGGCCGAGAAACTGCTGGGGTCGCCATAGATGGTGATGCTGCCCTCTTCCTCATCCTCGTCAAACTCATCGTCCACGCCATAGTCAATCAGGTCGAGAATCATCTCGTCCATGTCCAGCCCGTCCTTCTTCTTGAAGGTGAAGACGGCCTTGTGGTCGAAAAGGAACGACAGGCTGCCCTGTGTGCCCAGGTTGCCGCTGAACTTGTTGAAGACCGAGCGCACGTCGCCCACGGTGCGTGTGGTATTGTCGGTCAGCGCCTCTACAAAGATGGCTATGCCGTGGGGGCCGTAGCCCTCGTAGGTCACCTCCTTGTAGTCGCTCTGGTCCTTGCCCAAAGCGTTCTTGATGGCACGCTCGATGTTGTCCTTCGGCATGTTCTCGCGCTTGGCGTTGGCAATGATGGCACGCAGGGTCGGGTTGTTCTCCGGCTCCGGTCCGCCAGCCTTCACGGCAATGGCTATCTGTTTGCCAATCTTGGTGAATGTCTTGGCCATGTGGCCCCATCTCTTCAGCTTTGTAGCTTTACGGTATTCAAATGCTCTTCCCATAGTTGTTATTTACGATTTACTTTGTTTGTCTGTTTTTTATCTCAGTTCGGCGCCCAGTTGCTTCTTCAGGTTGGTAATGAGCTTCTGCATGATGGCGTCTATCTGCTTGTCGTTCATGGTCTTCTCCTCGTCCTGGAGGATGAAGTTCACGGCATACGACTTCTTGCCGGCGGGCAGATTCTTGCCTTCGTAGACATCGAAGAGCTCGACGCGCTTCAGCAGTTTCTTCTCGCTCTGACGGGCTACCTGTTCTATCTGGGCAAACTCCACAGAGTTGTCGACGAGCAGGGCCAGGTCACGGCTGACGGCAGGCTGCTTGGGAATGTCGGTGAAGGTCACCTCGCTCTTCTTCGTTGCCTTCATCAGCTGGGTCCAGTTCAGTTCGGCATAGTAGACGGGCTGGGTGATGTCAAACTGCTTCAGCAACTTCTTCGACAGGATGCCCATCTCGATGAGCTTCTTGCCGCCACGGCTATCTACAGTCTGCCCGGCTGAGAAGACATCCCACTCTGAACTGTGCACCGTGCACTTCGAACTGCTCAGGCCTATGCGGCTCAAGATGTTCTGCACGTGGGCGCTCAGTTCATAATAGCTGCTGTCCTCGTTGGGATGTGCCCACGAGCCCTCCACACGCTTGCCGGTAATCCAGATGCCCATATAGTTCTCCTCTTTGTAGGCCTGCATGGGGTTGTCGTCGTTCTGCTTCTCAGGGTCGAAGAAGTAGCAGTTGCCGAACTCAAAGAAGCGGAGGTTGGCTGCCTTGCGCTTCACGTTGTGCTCAACGCTTTCCAGTCCGCCGTAGAGCAGCGTCTGGCGCATCACGCCGAGATCGCTTGAGAGCGGGTTCATGATGCGCACAATGTCAGCCTTTTCGCCGTAATACGACGTCTTGGTCAGCGAGTTGTTCAGTATCTCGTTGAAGCCGGCGCCGACGAGCTGCTCGCTCACCAGGTTCTGCAGCTTGTGCTTGCGGTCCTCGTCACCCTTGATGACGAGCGACGACTTCAGCTGTGTGGGAATCTCCACATTGTTGTAGCCATAGATGCGGAGGATGTCCTCCACCACGTCGCAGGGGCGCGTCACGTCCACACGATAGGCAGGCACCTCCAACTGAAGCCCTTCGGCACTCTCGCCGAGCACCTTCATCTCCAGGCTCTCGCAGATGCGCTTGATGGTCTCCACGGGAATATCCTTACCCACGAGACTGTGCACATAGCTGTACTTCAGGTCCACGCGGGCATTGTCAATGGGCGAGGGATACTCGTCGCGAATCTCCATCGACACTTTGCCGCCGGCCAGTTCCTTGCAGAGCAGGGCTGCCTGCTGCAGGGCGTAGATGACGCCATTGGGGTCGATGCCGCGCTCGAAACGGAACGAGGCGTCGGTCGACAGGCCATGACGGCGGGCCGACTTGCGAATCCATGTGGGGTGGAAGTAGGCACTCTCCAGCACCACGTTCTTGGTGGTCTCGTAGGTGCCGCTGCCCTTGCCGCCGAACACGCCGGCAATGCACATAGGCTCGTCGACGTTGCAGATGGCCAGGTCGCGGTCGGAGAGTTTGTGCTCCACACCGTCGAGTGTGACGAAGGGGGTGCCCTCAGGCATCGTCTTCACCACAATCTTGTGGCCCTTCACCATATCGGCATCAAAGGTGTGAAGCGGCTGTCCGTAGGCCATCATGACGTAGTTGGTGATGTCCACAATATTATTAATAGGCCGCAGGCCCACGGTGGTCAGCTTGTTCTTCAGCCAGTCGGGACTCTCTTTCACCTCGCAGCCGGTGATGCTCACGCAGGCGTAGCGGCGGCAGGCTTCCGTGTTCTCAATCACCACGTCGATGGGCAGGTCGTGGTTGTCGGCGGCAAAACCGCTGACCACAGGGCGGTGCAGGCTCGTCTCATAGCCGTTCTCGCGCAGCCAGGCGTAGAGGTCGCGGGCCACTCCCCAGTGCGAGAGGGCGTCGGCGCGGTTGGCCGTAATGTCTATTTCGATGAGCCAGTCGCTCTCCAGATGGTAGTATTCTGCGGCGGGAGTGCCCACCACTGCGTCGTCGGGCAATACGATGATGCCGTCGTGGTTCGTGCCCACGCCAATCTCGTCCTCGGCACAAATCATGCCGCACGACTCCACGCCGCGCAGCTTCGACTTCTTGATTTGGAACTCCTTGTCGCCGTCGTAGAGCACACAGCCCAGGTCGGCCACGATGACCTTCTGTCCGGCGGCCACATTGGGTGCGCCACAAACAATTTGCGACGGCTCGCCCCGTCCGAGGTCTACCGTCGTCACATGCAGATGGTCACTGTTTGGATGCATTTCGCAGGTGAGCACCTTGCCCACATAGAGCCCTTTCAGGCCGCCGCGTATTGTCTGCACCTCTTCCAAAGAGTCTACCTCCAGACCAGTGGAGGTCAGCGCGTCGCACACCTGCTGCGGTGTGAGGTCGAAGTCAACGTACTCCTTCAGCCATTTATAAGAAATATTCATCTTACGCTAATTACAATATTACTGATAAAAAAGTTGGGTGCAAAGGTACGAAATAAAGATGAAACGGCGAAAAGATTTTTTGATTATTAACGCTGTTTCACGGGTCAGGCCTCTTTGCGGCCAAGGTGATAACGTGAACTGGCCGCCGATGCTCTCGCACCAGCGGCCAGCTAATTCACATTACTAGTCCATACTCAGGCGGCAGACTATCTTCACAGACCATACACAAGGCCGCCCGGCATTAACTTCTTAAACATTATGTAAAACTTACTTATACACCCAGCCGCATTTTTCCATCGACAGGGGTGTTGGGCTGTGGCCGCAAGGCGGCCGCAATAGTTTATTCCTCGTCGTTCCAAAAGCTGCGACGAGAGAGAATTTCGCTCTCAGTTTCGATGCCATCTTCGGGGTTGGAATAGACTTTTTCTGGTCCCTCTGAGCCTGCCATCAAATAAAGTAACTCTATCTCCTGCACCTTTGTTGCTGGTGCCATATATACATGTTTTTTCATAATTGCTATTCCTTTCATTCTTATTTAATGATTACTTTCTTACCATTCACAATATAGAGACCCTTTGTGGGCTGAACTACCCGTTGGCCGCTTAAACTAAATACCTTAGATTTCATATCTTTGGTTTTCTCCAGCATATCATCAATACCTGTTGCATCGCTAAATAGGCTAAAGAATTCACGTGAAGTATTGGCATTTGGTACCATATAGACTTTGCCAAATGGAATATTTTCATTTCCAATCCAAAGGTAGAAACCAACACCGTATTTACCATTTGCAAGAACGTAGACTTTATCATCCTTTGAGATTGTTCCGTCACTCAACTTCAAGCAGTTGTTACTCACATTGGTTGTTGAGTTCGTGATAATATTTAACGTATGGTTACCAGCACCTTTCAGCAGAACTGGAGTACCTGCAGGAACACTCGATACTTCAGTAAGTACAGTTTCTGAATCATCTGCTAATTCAATGATAAATGCTTCATCTGCATTGAATTCAACAGCAAATTCAGGAACGTAGGTTGCCCAACCAGCATCTGAGACGTTTTTGGTTAGAGTAGCAGGCACTTTAATAAAGAGCACGGCTTTCTGTTGACCACTCGAATAGCAGGCAAAGCGAGGCGAACCTGAGTTATATCTTAACACACGCCCTGATACGTTAGCACTTTCTAGTTCAAAATCATCTGTAATAATCCATTTAGATGCATCTGCTGTTGCATCTGAATTTGAATGGACCTGATTGGATGAACCTGAATAAGCTAAGTACTCATCATTGTCAGATGCAAGGAAAGTCCATTCATCTTTACTACCTCCTAATGTAAGTACGACCACATTTTCGTCAATAATAGTTACCTCATCGTCAGTTATTGTAACATCAATGCAATCACGGATGTTACTACCAACGGCACCCATTGCCTTATTATTTCCTGTTGCAACAAGAATGTACTCGTTTCCTGGCACCAATTGATAGCTGTTAGTTACTTTCTTGTATATTGAAGCCTCGACAACTGACACTGTGAACTGCTTAGTTCCAGCGTTGTAAGCATTCGCTACTGCAGCCCATGTAGCAGTAATGGTAGCAGTACCAACTGAAACACCAGTAACGACTCCATTCACATCGACAGTAGCAACGCCCTCTGCATTACTACTAAAAGTCATACTAAGTTCAGATGGACCACTAATAGTTGTTGTACTACCTACTACAACACTTTCTGAGCCGATGGTGACTACAGGATCTACAGGTCCACTTGCTGTAACCTTCTTATATAGAGTGGACTTGCCATAACTCGCTAAATTTGTTGAGCTGTATGCACTAATTGCAGATGATGCATTCCGTAAGATATAGCGAGCAGTACTGTTGGCATTATTTATAAGAAGACATTTATATGTGTCATTATAAGCAACATTCCATTTATAACTGTTAGACGAAGGCACACTTGTGGAGGTAGTGAAAGCAGTACCACTACTATATCCAAGATAATTTTCACCAGAGGCTATGGTATAGTAGTCACCGCTCTTTGTAAACGTGAATTCAAGTGGTTTGTCTGTTGCACTACTAGAAACAGTAATTGTTGTACCACTTACGGAAAGCCCGCTCGCAATAATAGTACCTCTTTTTTGAGTAGTTAAGGCACCAAACGCATTCGCTGTATTTCCTGAAATATCGGCGATGATGTAGGTCGCATCAGTATCCAAGTCAGATAAGTTTGTAATTTGCGTATAGGAATCATCTGCCCACACACTCCCTGTTCCTGCTGCCAAAGCGAATAGCAGTAGGAATGATTTTGAAAGTAATTTTTTTAACATAATAATTATAAAATTAGTTAGACGTAAAGTGATTGTTCCTTTTGTTTGGAGCATTTGGAGCATTGGGTGACTGGCACTGGGCCTGCCCTACCCCCTATTTTGCCGATGTCACATCGGCTTCACATCGAATGTCTGAACTAACCTTATAATAATAGGAAAAGCGCAGACCTCTCTGTATTCCCAGACGAGGTCAGCTACTACCCACATACACCATACTTTGAAGTCTGCGCTTGATAGCGCAACTCCAATGATGTATGTTGATGCTCTTAGAATTCCTTTTCGTGTAGCTGTTTCGTCTGGGAATTGAGCGTCAAAAATTTTGCCGTCTATAGAGCGTCTCCACTCAAACGACGGTGCAAAGGTACAAACATTATTTGAAACGGCAAAAGAAAAAGCCGAAAAAATTCCCCTAACGAACTTTTTCAGCTTTTCAGTTTTAAACAGCCCCCCGTAATCGGAGAGCACTAAACCCTATTCTTCTATCTGTCTGGGTGCATCCTCATATTCCCAAAAGCTGCAACACGGAGAGGCTTCGCTTTACCCCAGCAGCTGCTCTATGTCGTGCTGGGGAAGGATGCAGATGATGGCGCGACCATCGGGGGTGTAGTTCACATTGGAACAGCGGAACAGGTCGTTGACGATGCGCTCCATCTCCTCGTTGGAGAGCACCTGGCCCTGGGGAATAGCGGCATGGCGGGCCAGACTGAGTGCCATCGAGGCATGGAAAGCCTCGGTATTAGGTTCTGTGCCGCTGTCGGCGTCGGCCACGATGCTGTTCACCAGCATGACGGGGTTCAGACCGTCCAGCCCTGCGGGCACGCCGTTGATGGCATAGCTGCCCCCGCCCAGATGGCTGATGTCGAAGCCCAGTGTAGACAGCGTGGGCAGCATCTGCTCCACGCGGACGCTCTCTGACGGGCCGAACTCGGCTATCTCAGGGAAGAGCAGACGCTGGGTGCTGGCCGTGCCGTGGCCCATCTGCTCCAGGTAGCGCTCGTAGCGTATGCGGATGTCGGCCCGCTGCTGGTCGATGATCATCAGCCCCGACTTGACAGCCGTCATAATGTAGCGGCCCTTGTACTGGTAGTGCACGGGCGACTTCTCGCTGGCGATAGACTCTACGGGGAACAGTTCCTCGTCGGCAGGCGGTGGCAGCAGCCCATCGTCGGCAGGCGGCTGGGCGGCCGGCGCATACAGCTGTTGCCACCCAGATGGTGCCATGGTAGCCTGTTTCGGCTGATGGGTGGCAAAGGGGTTGTAGGATGGATTGTACTTCACGCCCGGCATCTCTATGCCGTCACGCTGCGGGTCGAATACGGGGATGTCGGGCTTCCCCTCGGTGTCGAAGTCGATGGCAGGAATGTCGCAGAACTTGCCGAAGGCATCCTTGACGGCGGCTGAGAGCAGTTGCCAGATGCTCTGCTCGTTTTCAAACTTCACCTCCGTCTTGGTGGGGTGGATGTTCACATCGATGTCGGCAGGATTGACCTCAAAGTAGATGAAGTAGGGCACCTGCATGCCCTCTGGCACGAGTCTCTCGCAGGCCCCCATCACCGCTTTGTGGAAATAGGGGTGGCGCATATAGCGGCCATTGACAAAGAAATAGTCGTGGGCACCCTTTTTGCGGGCCGACTCTGGCTTGCCCACAAATCCGCTGATGTGGCAGATGGCCGTCTCTACATCTAAGGGCAGCAGGTCCTGGCTGGTCTTCTTGCCAAAGACTTCGGTTATGCGCTGGCGCAGCGTCCCCGCCTTGAGGTTCATCATCTCCTGACCATTGCTGAAGAAAGTGAAGCTGATGGCGGGATAGACCAGCACGATACGCTCGAAGGCCGTCAGGATGTTGTTCAGTTCGGTGGCGTTGGTCTTGAGGAACTTGCGGCGTGCCGGCACGTTGAAGAAAAGGTTCTCCACCTTGAAGTTGCTGCCTACGGGACAGGCCACGGGCTCCTGGCCCGTCACCCGCGACCCTTGCAGGGTGAGGCGTGTGCCAATCTCGTCGGCGGCCATGCGTGTGGTCAGTTCCACCTGGGCCACGGCGGCAATCGAGGGCAGGGCCTCGCCACGGAACCCCATGGTACGGAGGGCGAAGAGATCGTCGGCCTGGCGTATCTTCGACGTGGCGTGTCGCTCAAAAGCCAGTCGGGCGTCGGTCTCCGACATGCCGCAGCCGTCGTCGACCACCTGTATGGAGGTGCGCCCGGCGTCGACCACCAGCACGCGTATGTTTTGCGCCCCGGCGTCGACGGCATTCTCCACCAGTTCCTTGATGACCGATGCGGGGCGTTGTATCACCTCGCCTGCGGCTATCTGGTTGGCCACGCTGTCGGGCAGCAGTTGTATGATGTCACTCATTTGTTTATAACTATAATAGTGGTGAGGGGTGAGAGGTGAGAGGTGAGAGGTGAGAGGTGAGGGGTGAGAGGTGAGAGGTGAGAGGTGAGAGGTGAGAGGTGAGAGGTGAGGGGTGAGAGGTGAGAGGTGAGAGGTGAGAGGATAGTGTTTTTATACTACTTTGAATTTGGCAAACTTGAGCAGAAGTTGCTTGGTGCCTACGTTGCGGAACTCCACGGTGGCCTTCTCGTTCTCGCCCTGTCCCTCCAGTTTGAGCACCGTGCCGATGCCGAAGCGCTGGTGCTCGATGGTGCTGCCCACGCTGAGGCCGTAGCTCGACGGTGCCGAGGGTGCCTGTCTGGCTGCGGGCTCTCCCTTTGCCAGCCGGAGTTTGCGCTTGAAGCCGTCAGAAAAGGGGGCGACAGGCTTTTCTGCCTGTCGCGGGGCCACGGCACGTGGCCGTGGGTCGGCCTTGAACTGTGTGGCCACGGGATGAGCATTCTGCATCCACGGCAGTCGGCTGGAGCCGAAGTCATCGGCCTCACGTCCGCCTTTCTCGTCCTCCGTGCGGAGCAAGCGGGGGTCGATGTCGCGTATGAACCGCGAGGGGGTGTCGTACTCCATCCGCCCATAGCGGAATCGGTTTTGGGCGCAGGTAAGTATGCAGTGGCGCTCGGCCCTGGTGATGGCCACATAGAGCAGTCGGCGCTCCTCCTCCAGCTCGCGCATGGACCCCACGCACATGGGCGACGGGAAGATGTTCTCCTCCAGACCAACGACGAACACCGTCGGGAACTCCAGACCCTTGGCCGAGTGGATGGTCATCAGCGACACCTTGGGCTGGTTGTCGTCGCCGTCGCTGTCCAGGTCGGTGAGCAGCGCCACCTCCTGCAAGAAGTCGCCCAGGCTCACCTGGTCGCCCTGTCCCTCCTCGCGTCGGCCCTCCACGAAGTCGTGCATGCCACTGAGAAACTCTTCCAGGTTCTCCTGTCGTGACAGGTCTTCCGGAGCGCGGCCGCTATAAAGGTCTTTGGCAACACCGCTCTCCTGTATGATAGCATGGCCCAGCTGATAGGCGTCTTCTGTTGCCAGCCGTGCCCTCCAGCCCTCAACCATCTGGCGGAAAGCGTCAATTTTTTTAGAGGTGAGAGGTGAGAGGTGAGGGGTGAGAGGTGTGGGGTGAGAGGTGAGAGGTGAGAGGTTGGGGGTGAGTATCGATGGGGCGGCCAGCGATGTGATGACTGTCCAGAGAGAGACACCCTGGTCGTTGGCAGCAGCTACAATCTTGCCGACGGTGGTATCGCCGATGCCACGGGCAGGATAGTTGATGATGCGCTTCAGGGCCTCCTCATCGTCGGGGTTGGCCACCAGACGGAAGTAAGCAATCACGTCCTTGATTTCCTTGCGCTGGTAGAAACTCAGTCCGCCGTAGATGCGGTAAGGAATGTTGTCCTTACGCATCTGCTCCTCGAAAGAGCGGCTCTGTGCATTGGTGCGGTAGAGGATGGCAAAGTCGCTGTATTCACCGCCCTCCTGCCGGCGCAGCCGCTTGATGTCCTGACACACGATGATGGCCTCCTCCTTGTCGCTGTAGGCCGGCTTGAGGGTGACCAGGTCGCCCTCGTCGTTCTGGCTGAAGACGTTCTTCTGTATCTGCCGCTCGTTCTTGCGTATCAGGCTGTTGGCTGCTTGGACAATGCGCTGCGTACTGCGGTAGTTCTGCTCCAGCTTGAACAACTTTGTTTCCTGATATGACTCGCTGAAGTTCAGAATATTGTCGATATTGGCTCCACGGAAGCTGTAGATGCTCTGCGCATCGTCGCCAACCACGCAGACGCGCTGCCGCTCGCGGGTGAGCTGCAGCACAATCTTCTGCTGGGCGAAGTTGGTGTCCTGATACTCGTCTACGAGCACGTAGAGGAACTTCTCCACATACTTGCGGCGTATGTCCTCGTGGCGCTCGAAGAGCAGATAGGTGTAGACCAGCAGGTCGTCGAAATCCATGGCGTTGGCCTGTCGGCACCGCTCGGCATAGCGCTGGTAGATGTCGTAGACCCTGGGCCGCTTGCTGTCGAAGAGCGAGCAGTTGACAAACTGCCCGGGCATAATGAGGTGGTTCTTGGCCATCGAGATCTGGTCGCTCACCGAGGCGGGCTTGTAGACCTTGTCGTCCAGCTGCATCTCCTTGACGATGCTCTTCACCAGCGAGCGGGCGTCGGCCTGGTCGTAGATGGTGAAGTTCGGCTGAAAACCGACGTGTTCGGCCTCCACTCGCAGGATGTGCGAAAAGACGCTGTGGAAGGTGCCCATCTGCAAATAGCGGGCACGCTCCATGCCCACCAGGTGGCCTATGCGCTCCTTCATCTCGCGGGCGGCCTTATTGGTGAAGGTCAGGGCCAGGATGTTCCAGGGGGCCAGTCCCTTCTCCTCCAGCAGATAGGCAATCTTATAGGTCAGCACGCGGGTCTTGCCCGAGCCCGCGCCTGCAATGACCAGCGATGCACCGTCGCAATAGGTTACGGCCTGGCGCTGACTCTCGTTCAGTTGTGAAAGGTCGGTCATACGCGTTTATGGGAGTTGGCGCATAGCTCTGGCAAAGACACCGCTGGCCACGCTGACGGCCTCCTCCTCGCCAGAGAACTGGCGGGCCTCTGCCGAGCGGTCGATGAAGTCCATACTGTCGGCGTCGAGGGTGACTGACCGTGAGCGGTAGTAGTTCTGGTCAGAGAATCCGCCGTAGCTGCCGGCACGGTTGTAGGTGCCCCACTCGTTGAAGGCCACGTTCTCGAAGTCAAACTGGATGCGCCTGTTGCTGTAGTCGCGGATGTAGCCGTAGAAGTGGTTGCTGTTGATGTTGTAGTCGAGGATGTAGATGGGTGTCCACCTGTCGTCGTCGTAGATGAGGGTGATTTCGCCATCGACGATAAACCACTTGAACGTGCAGTAGGCATAGTCGTAGCGTGGCGAGCGGGTGTCATAGTTCAGCTCGCGGCCACGTCCGCTGGTATAATAGTCTTTGGACGAGGAGAACTGCATCACGGTGGCGTAGGTCGAGCCGTTCAGTCCCCATCGGTCCACGTAGTAGGCGCCCACATAGCCCTGCCAGTCGGCACCGCGCAGTTGCTTGGCAATGTAATCATCGTCGTTCTGACAGTTGGTAAGTGTAGTCAGGGTAGCCAAGGCCACGGTCAGGGTCAGAAGCAGTTGGCTGAAACTCTTTTTCATACTTACGAGGGTGTTAATGTTTCGATGAAATGGCATTTTTTTACGGATGCACAAGGGTGCCTATCTCCTCACCCTCCATCACGCGCTTCAGGTTTCCCACCACGTCCATGTTGAACACGTAGATGGGCAGTCCGTTGTCTTGGCACATGCAGATGGCAGTCAGGTCCATCACCTTCAGTCCGCGGTCCAGCACCTCTTTATACGATATGTCGTGGAACTTGGTGGCCGTTGGGTCCTTCTCCGGGTCGGCGGTGTAGATGCCGTCCACGCGGGTGCCCTTCAGCATCACGTCGGCCTCAATCTCGATACCGCGCAGTGAGCTGCCGGTGTCGGTGGTAAAATAGGGCGAGCCCGTTCCGGCGGAGAAGATGCACACATAGCCCTGCTCCATGGCCTCGATGGCACGCCACTTGCTGTAGAACTCGCCGATGGGCTCCATGCGGATGGCCGTCATCACGCGGTTCTTCACGCCGATGGCACCCAGTGCCGACGAAAGGGCCAGCGAATTGATGACGGTGGCGCACATGCCCATTTGGTCGCCCTTCACGCGGTCGAATCCCTTCTGGCTGCCGCTCAGTCCGCGGAAGATGTTGCCCCCGCCGATGACGATGCCTATCTGCACGCCCATGGCGGCCACTTCTTTGATTTGCTGGGCATACTGTCCCAAACGCTCAGGGTCGATGCCGTAGCCCTGACTGCCCATCAGGCTCTCGCCCGACAGTTTCAGTAGAATCCTTTTGAATCTTGACATGGTTTCTTGTTTTTATTTTTCGTTATTACGTTATCTCGTTATTACGCCGCTCAATTTTTAAATCATTTGATTTATAAATCTTTTAATTATTTAATTTTTAAATTTTCAAACCTCACTTCCTTGAAAGCCAGGTGGTAGGGGCTGTGTCCGGGAGCCTGCAGTTCCAGATGGCCGTCGTCGGTGACGGTGAGCAGGCGGCAGACCTCGGTATGGCCGTCGGTGAAACGGTAGGGATGCGTCTCGCCCAGGCGGTACAGGTGTTGGCGGTAGCGGGTTCGGATGGGCTCCCAGCGGCCTTCCGTCACCTGCTGCATACACTTCCCTATGTTGTCCAGCACCTGCCGGAACACCTCCTCGCGGTCCACATCGTGGCCCAGTATCTGACTGAGCGACACGGGGTTGGGCGCATCGCTGACAAACCGGCGCTGGTTCACGTTGAGGCCAGTGCCAATGATGCAGTCTTTGATGAAGGCCCCCTTCAGGTTGGTCTCTATCAGCGTGCCGCACATCTTCAGGTCGTGCCAGTAGATGTCGTTGGGCCACTTTATCTTCACGTCGTCCACGTAGGAGGCCAGCGCGTCCCGAAGCGCAAGGGCATTGGCCATCGAGAGGATGAACTGGTCGGCAGCGCGCAGCTCCTTGGGGTGAAGGAGCACGGAGAAGAGCAGATTCTGACCATCCTCACTCTCCCAGCTGTTGGTGCCGCAGCCGCGGCCCGCCGTCTGATGGTCGGCCCACACCGCCACATCGACCGCGCCTGGCTGGGCCGCCAACTGCCTGCAATAGCTGTTGGTAGAGTCAGTCTCGCCAATATGTATGACACTCAGTTGCATCGTTGCTGCAAAGGTAGCACATTTGCGGCAATATTCGGCGGTCTTTAACTCCCTTTAACGCCTTTTACGCTTATAACTGCGAAAAAAGCACTACCTTTGCACCCTACTATGACAGACGAAGAACTACAGAAACGCGACGAGCGATACATGCGTATGGCACTGGCGGAGGCCCACAAGGCACTGGAGAAAGGCGAAGTGCCCATCGGTGCCGTGGTGGTGGGCGGCGACAGGGTGTTGGCCCGTGCCCACAACCTGACGGAGACGCTGTGCGACGTGACCGCCCACGCCGAAATGCAGGCCATCACGATGGCGGCCAACCAACTGGGCGGCAAGTATCTGACCGACTGCACACTCTATGTCACCGTGGAGCCCTGCACCATGTGCGCCGGGGCCATAGGCTGGGCACAGCTGCCACGCCTGGTCTACGGATGTGCCGACGAGAAGCGGGGCTACAGCAGATTCGCACCACGCGCCCTGCACCCCAAGGCCACGGTGAGCAGCGGCATACTGGAGGCTGAGTGCCGCCAGATGATGCAGGAATTCTTTCGCGAAAAACGATAATCACAATTATTATTAACATGAAAAAGCAAATTCTACTTTCGGCCATGCTCATCGCCGCCAGCGGCGCAATGGCATGCACCAACTTCATCGTTGGCAAAAAAGCCTCGAAGGACGGCTCAGTTATCTGTTCCTATTCAGCCGACAGCTACGGCATGTTCACCGGCCTGCGCCACCAGCCTGCCGCCAAGCACCAGAAGGGCGACATGCGCAAAATCTACGAATGGGACACGAACAAATACCTGGGCGAGATACCCGAAGCCGCTGAGACTTACAACACCATAGGCAACATCAACGAGTGGCAGGTGACCATCGGCGAGACCACCTTTGGCGGACGCGAAGAAATGGTTGACACAACCGGCATAATAGACTACGGATCACTAATTTATATAGCACTGCAACGCGCCAAGACCGCCCGTGAGGCCATCAGCATTATGACTACACTCGTAGAGCAGTACGGCTACTGCTCGGAGGGAGAGACGTTCACTATCTGCGACCCCAACGAGGCCTGGATCATGGAGATGATGGGCGCCCACATGCCCGACTCGGTGAAGGCCACCCTGAAACCGTCCGCCCGCAAGCAGCTGGGACGCACCGTGTGGGTGGCACTGCGCATACCCGACGATATGATTTGCGGCCACGCCAACCAGAGCCGCATCACCACTTTCAACATGGAAGACAAAAGCGGCGACGTGCTCTACTCGAAAAACGTGGTGACCTACGCCCGGCAGATGGGCTGGTTCACAGGCAAGGACGAGGCATTCTCGTACAACGCTGCCTACGCAAAGCCCGATTTCACCGGCAGACGCATCTGCGACGCCCGCGTGTGGAGCTTCTTCAACCGCTATGCCGACGGCATGGACCGCTACCTGGCCTGGGCCGACGGCCATGACAAGGACGCCGAGGTAATGCCCCTGTGGGTGAAGCCCAGCCGACTGCTGACCGTGGCCGATGTGGAGGCCGCCATGCGCGACCACTTCGAGGGAACCCCCTTCTCGCTCGACCACGACATGGGCGGCGGACTGTGGGAAATGCCCTACCGCCCCACCCCGCTCTACTTTGAGGTAGACGGCAAGAAATACTTCAACGAGCGGCCCGTATCGACACAGCAGGCCGGATTCGTCTACGTCAGCCAGATGCGCTCGTGGCTGCCCCGCCAGGTGGGCGGCTGCTTCTGGTTTGCCAACGACGACGGCAACATGGTGCCCTTCACGCCCGTCTACTGCTGCGCCACCGAGGCACCACGCCCCTACAACACCCCCGGCGCCGACGACCTGACCTTCTCGTTCGACAATGCTTACTGGGTGCAGAACTGGGTCAGCAACATGGTCTATCCCCGCTACAGCGTGCTCTTCCCCAGTCTGAAGGAGGTGCGCGACTCGCTCGATCAGTCGTACTTCCGCGCACAGAAAGAGGTGGAGGACCGCGCACTGGCCATGGACGAGAATGCCCGCGTGAAATATCTGACCGGCTACACCGCCGACAAAGCCACACAGATGTTAGACCGTTGGAAGAGGCTTGCCACATATCTCATTGTGAAATACAACGATATGATTGCGAAGCCAGAAGAGAACGGACAGTTCACCCGCACCCCCTACGGCTTTGGTTCTACGGTGAAGCGTCCGGGCTATCCCACCCGATACGCCTCCGACCTGGTCAAGCAGACCGGCGACAAATTCCTGCTGCCTGCCGATAAATAAAAGCACGCCCGGCTGAAAAAGGCCATCAACCCGAACCAAAACATCCGGGAGCCCGGAACTAAACTTAACGACTCGACGTAATTTACATAAATTACGACGAAATTTATATAAATTACGACGTAATTCAAATAAATTACGTCGTAATTTTAGTTTTTGTCCGTAGCGGAAAAACAAATTGCTCCGGCCATCGCCACAAATTGCGCCGGCCATCACCACAAAAGCCTCCGCCCGTTGTCACCGAAAAGCAGGAATATCATCTTTTTTAGACTTTTTATAGATAAAGAGGTGTGGTTATTGCAAAAATTGTTGTAACTTTGCCCACGGTTTATGAAGACAATAGACAAAAAGGACAGTGTGTGGCAAGCCGTCGAGCGCATACTGGACAGTTATCTGGAGATGAACAATCATCGGAAGACGCCCGAACGATATACCATCCTGAGGGCAGTCTATAGCACCGACGGCCACTTCACCCTCGACGAGCTTGGTGCCAAACTCGCTGGGGAGTTCAAGTTCCCCGTGTCGAGGGCCACGCTCTACAACACGCTAAACCTCTTCATGGAGTTGCGGCTCGTGATACGCCACCGATTCCACGGCACCACCAAGTATGAAGCCTGCTATGCCGACGACAACCACTGCCACCAAATATGCACCGTCTGCGGAAAGGTGACGGAAGTGCGCTCGGCGGAAATATCGGAGGCCATCGAGGCGATGCACTTGAAGCGTTTCCGCAAAGACGGCTACTCGCTCTACATCTATGGCATCTGCTCGACCTGCCAGGCGGCCATCACCCGACAGAAAAACAAAACCGCTCCCCACAGACAGGGGACAAGAACAACAGATAAGGAACAAACAAGAACTAAATAACTATGGAAGTAAAGAAAAAAACAGGAAAAGTGGACGTCCTGCTCGGACTGCAGTGGGGCGACGAAGGCAAGGGCAAAGTGGTTGACGTGCTGACCCCGCGCTACGATGTGGTGGCCCGCTTCCAGGGCGGTCCCAATGCCGGCCATACGCTGGAGTTCAACGGTCAGAAATACGTGCTGCGCAGCATACCCTCAGGCATTTTCCAGGGTGGCAAGGTGAACATCATCGGCAACGGCGTGGTGCTCGCCCCCGACCTCTTCATGGACGAGGCCAAGGCGCTGGAGGCCAGCGGCCACCCGCTGCGCGAGCGTCTGCACATCTCGAAGAAGGCGCACCTCATCATGCCTACCCACCGCGTGCTCGACGCCGCCTACGAGGCACAGAAGGGCAAGAACAAGGTGGGCACCACGGGCAAGGGCATAGGCCCCACCTACACCGACAAGGTATCACGCACAGGCCTGCGCGTGGGCGACATCCTGGAGAATTTCCCCGAGAAATATGCGGCCGCCAAAGCGCGCCACGAGGCCATCCTGCGCTCGCTGAACTTCGACTACGACATAGCCGAGGTGGAGAAGAAATGGATGGAGGGCGTGGAATATCTGCGCCAATTCCCCATCGTGGACAGCGAACACGAAATCAACGGCCTGCTGCGCGAGGGCAAGACCATCCTCTGCGAGGGCGCACAGGGCACCATGCTCGACGTGGATTTCGGCAGCTACCCCTTCGTCACATCGTCGAACACCATCTGCGCCGGAGCCTGCACGGGCCTCGGCATAGGCCCCAACCGCATCGGCGAGGTATACGGCATCATGAAGGCCTACTGCACCCGCGTGGGCGCAGGCCCCTTCCCCACCGAGCTGTTCGACGAGACCGGCAAGCGCATACGCGACCTGGGCCACGAGTACGGTGCCGTCACAGGCCGTGAGCGCCGTTGCGGATGGATTGACCTGGTGGCCCTGCGCTATTCGATAATGGTGAACGGCGTGACGCAGCTCATCATGATGAAGAGCGACGTGCTCGACGGCTTCGACACGATTAAGGCTTGCGTCGCCTACAAGCAGAACGGACAGGAAATCAACTACTTCCCTTATAACATTGAAGAGGGAATTGAACCTGTCTACCGCGAACTGCCCGGGTGGAAGACCGACATGACCCGCTTCACCAGCGAAGAGGAGTTCCCCCAGCAGTTCCGCGACTACATCGCTTTCCTGGAGCAGCAACTCGAAACGCCCATCACCATCATCAGCATCGGTCCCGACCGCGAGCAAACCATCATACGTAAATAATGTTCAGGCACGCAAAACAATTATGGCGAATAAAACAAGTATTGTAAAGGGAACACGCGACTTCGGCCCTCAGGAGATGGCCCGCCGCAACTATATATTCAACACCATCCGCTCGGTCTACGAGCTGTATGGGTTCCAACAAATAGAGACCCCCGCCCAGGAGACGCTGCAGACGCTGATGGGCAAGTATGGCGAGGAGGGCGACAAGCTGCTGTTCAAGATTCTGAACAGCGGAGACTTCCTGTCAAAAGTCACTGACGATGAGCTGGTTGAGCGCAATACGCTCCACCTTGCATCGAAAATCTGCGAGAAGGGCTTGCGCTACGACCTCACCGTGCCCTTCGCCCGTTACGTGGTGATGCACCGCGAGGAGCTGCAGCTGCCCTTCAAGCGCTATCAGGTGCAGCCTGTCTGGCGCGCCGACCGTCCGCAGAAAGGCCGCTACCGCGAGTTCTACCAGTTCGACGGCGACGTGGTGGGCAGCGACTCGCTGCTCAATGAGGTGGAGCTGATGCAGATAGTAGACACGGTGTTCACCCGCTTCGGCGTGCGCGTGGAAATCAAAATCAACAACCGCAAGATACTCACCGGCATCGCCGAGGTCATCGGCGCTGCCGATAAGATTGTAGACATCACCGTGGCCATCGACAAGCTGGACAAGATTGGCATCGACGCCGTGAACGAGGAACTGCGCAACAACGGCCTGACCGACGAACAGATAGCCAAACTGCAGCCCATCATCATGCTGCAGGGCACCAACGACGAAAAACTCGACACCATTGCCGAGGTGCTCAAGGACAGCGAGACCGGCCTGAAGGGTGTCGAAGAGACACGCTTCATCCTCACCACATTGGGCGCAGGCAGCGGCTCCGGCGCTGCAACTGCCACAGCCCTGCACAACACCCTCCAGCTCGACCTGACCCTTGCCCGAGGCCTGAGCTACTACACCGGCGCCATCTTCGAGGTGAAAGCCCTTGACACGCCGATGGGCAGCATCAGCGGCGGCGGTCGCTACGACAATCTCACCGGCATCTTCGGCATGCCCGGTCTGTCGGGCGTGGGCATCAGCTTCGGTGTAGACCGTATCTACGACGTACTCAACGCTTTAGACCTCTATCCTAAAGACGCACTTCAGACCACTCAGGTGCTCTTTATCAACTTTGGCGACCGCGAGACGGCCTACTGTCTGCCCATCATCGCCAAGGTGCGTGCCGCCGGCATCCGCGCCGAATATTATCCCGACCAGACAAAGATGAAGAAGCAAATGGCCTATGCCAACGCCAAGCAGATACCCTACGTGGTGCTTGCCGGCGAGAGCGAGATGGCCGCAGGCAAGGTGACCCTGAAAGACATGGCCACCGGCGAACAGATGCTGCTTACTCCCGACGAGCTGCAACAAACAATACACTAACCTAAACAAAACTCACCATGACAACTAAAAGAACAATTGCGGCAGCCTTGATGATTGCTACCATCGGTATGGGTGCTACGGCCCAAACCTACTATGACCTGACGCAGTACTATCTGCAAAATCCGGACTTCACCGCCAATGTGGACTACGACATCAATGCCGCAGCAGAAAACGTGAAGAACAGCACACTGAACACCCCCAAGGGATGGACGCTGGAAAGCGCGTCGAAAGCCAATTTCGCCGTAGTGAGCACTTTCCAATATGGCACCAAGGCCACCTTTGTCAACAAAGCCATACCCGCCACAGGCCCCGACGGCACCACCAACGGCGTGTGCCTCACGCTGAGTGCGGCCCTGGGCAACCACGTGACCTTCTACCAGTCGGCGAAACTGCCGGCAGGCAACTATATGCTGCTCGTCACCTACTATAACTGCAACGACGCGTCGGAGACGGCCACCAGCCTGAACGGCTGGTTTGTAAACGCCAACGACGAAGTGATTTCGCAGACCACCACCTTCGGCTTCGGCGAATGGCGCACCGACACGGTGGCCTTCACCCTGACCGACATCACCGACGGCCGACTGCAGATAGGCACTAAGTGCTCTGGCACCGCTGTGAAGAATGCCCTGCTGGCTGTGGACAATGTGCGCCTGCTGCGCGACACGCCTTACGGCGAACAGGACAATCTGGTGCCGCCCCCCACGGTGACCGCCGACCCACGCTTTGCACGTGGCGCCACCATGGCCTTCGGACGCATCAAGAAAGTAACCGGAGAAAACATCACCGAGAGGGGCTTTTGCTGGAGCGAAACGCCGGAACCAACTATCAATGACAACTTTACGACCGACTTCCTGACCAACAACGGCACCATCTACGTGATGAGAGACCTGAAGCCCGCCACCATATATTATATGCGCGCCTACGCCAAGAACAGTTATGGCAAGGTGGGATATGGCGAAGTGATCAAGTTTGCCACCGTGCCAAAGGGCAACGTCACTTACTGGTATAACAACGGGGGCGACGACGCTGCCAACAAGCGCGTGAACGCCGCTGCACAGTCGGCATGCGACATCTTCAACAATCTGACGGAGATAGTGAAGCACTTCAACATAGGCTACAGTGCCGGAACGCCTACAGCCGACTGCTACTATGCCGACGAGCCCTGGATGAACATGGGCGCAAACTCTTCCTACCAGCGCACAGGCACCATCATGCACGAGATGCAACACGGACTGGGACTTGTGCCCTACACCACCCAATGGAACAAGAACATCCTGCGCGAGCGGCTCGACGGCGACGGCCGTGGCACCGGCCACTGGCTGGGCGAGCGCGTGTCGGCCTTCCTTGACTTCTGGGACAACACCACCGGCTCTCAGCTGAACGGCGACTTCCAGCACATGTGGCCCTACGGCATCAACGGTGCCAACGAGGACAACGGCAAGCTTGAGCTCTACTATGCCAACGCCATGATTGGCCAGGCCCTGGGCGAAGACGGACTGGAGCACCGCTCGAACACGTTTGCCGAGCCGTGCTACATCTTCACACAGGAGGACGACGTGAAATATTACCTGAAGAACGAAGACGAGAGCCGCGGACTGTACACCAGCTATCTCGTGCCAACCGCCACAGGCATCCTGAAATGGCGCACGATGTCGGCCTCAGAGGCAGAGCAGAACGACAGTGCCGCCTGGTACATCACCTTCACGCCGGACAACCAGTACTACCAGTTGCGCAATGCCGCCACAGGCCAGTACCTGACCTATGCAAACAGTTTCAAGACCGTGGCCCACGCCACACCTACTGCCGCCGACAACTTCCACCTGATGAAAGGCCGTGTGAACGTCGGTTCCGGCGTAAGTGCACAGAGAGGCTACTGGCTGGTGCACCCCACCTCCACGCTGACGCCCAACTGTCTGCAAGCCAATGCCAATGGCGCCGTAGGCAGCGCCACCTTTGACATAAAGAACAGCGCCACTCGCCAACGCTGGCTCATCTTGACCGCCGAGCAGGCCGCCCAGATGGAGCAGGCTTCGGTTGCAGGCATGAAGGAGAAACTGACTTTAGCCCTGGTTGACATCAAGAAACTGGCCAAGGTGCCTCACGTGGAAACTGCAAAAGATGCCGACGCCACTTTCGACAGCGCCATAGCCAACATTGAGCAGCGTGCCAAAGAGGCCACGACAGTTGCCGGCATCATAGCTTTGCAGGACGAAGCCAACGCCGCCTCCTACCAATTCCTGTGCAGCGTGAGTGCCACGGACAAGACGAAGCCCTTCGACCTGACCTACATGATTGCAAACCCAGGCATGGATGCCACCGACGGCTGGACCGGAAGTCCCACGCTGAACTACTCGTGCGCAGAGTTCTTCGAAAAGACTTTCAATTTCAACCAGACCATCAACAATCTGCCTGCCGGCGACTATCAGGTGCTGGCACAGGGATTCCAGCGCCCAGGCGCTTCAGCCGATGTGTACACCGACTATACGGCCGGAACCAATAATGTAACGGCCTATCTGTATGCAGGCAACGTGAACAACAATGTCAAGATGGCCCACATCGCCTCGGAGGCAAGAGCCAGCAAGATTGGCGTGGGCGCCGAGGTAACAGTGGGCAGCAACCGCTACATCCCCAACGACATGCAGGCTGCAAGTGCCTATTTCGCAAAAGGTCTCTATGAGAACGTGGTTGACGCCACCGTGGCATCCAACGGCGACAAACTGCTCATCGGCGTGCGCAGCACATCTATGCCCTCCAAATACTGGACCATCTTTGACAATTTCCGCCTGCACTTCTTCGGCAAGCCAGTTGCTGCCGATAAAGGCGACGTCAACCAGGACGGCGTGACCGACGTGGCCGACATCTTGTCCATCATCGGCTATATGACCGGCACCAACGGAACTGTCACCAAGGAACAGGCCGATGCCAATGGCGACGGCAATGTGGATTATTCAGACATCGCTACCATTATTAATAATATAAATACCGGAAAATGACCCAACAGAAATAATTGCACGACATGCTCACCCTGAAAATCATTTTTTGGCTATCACTCATACTCGTAGTCTACACATACGTAGGCTACGGGCTTGTGCTTTGGCTCATCCTGAAGGTGAAGCGGCTGTTGCTGCACCGTGAGGCCGTCCCCATCCTCCCCCTGAACGAGGACCAGCTGCCCGAAGTGACGCTGATGATTTGCGCCTACAACGAGCAGGACGTCATCCAAGAGAAGATGGAGAACATCCGCGCCCTGGACTATCCGCAGCAGAAACTCTGCGTGATGTGGGTCACCGACGGCTCTACCGACCAGTCGAATGTACTGCTCGGCCACTACCCCGAAGTGAAGCTGGTGTTCTCGCCCGAAAGGCGCGGCAAGGCGGCTGCCATGCAGCATGGGCTGCGCGAGAACAAGGCCCCCTACGTGGTGTTCACCGATGCCAACACGATGCTCAACAGCGACGCCCTGCGCGAGATTGTGCGCCAGTTTATGAAAGAGAATGTGAGCTGCGTCTCCGGAGAGAAGCGTGTGGCCGCCCGCCACGAGGGGCAGACCGCCGCCGAGGGCGAAGGCATCTACTGGCGCTATGAGAGCACGCTGAAGCAATGGGACAGCGACCTCTACTCGGCCATGGGAGCCGCCGGCGAACTGTTTGCCATCCGGATGGAACACTACAGGGAAGCGCCGCAAAACGCTCTGCTTGACGACTTTATGATGTCGATGCTCATCCTGAAGGACGGGCACCGGATAGCCTATACCAGCCGTGCATACGCGATGGAGTACGGGTCGGCCAACATGAGGGAAGAATCGAAGCGCAAGCGCCGCATCGCCGCCGGTGGACTGCAGAGCATCTGGTGGCTGCGCTCGCTGATGAACCCGTTCACCCATCCCAAGGTGGCCTTCCAGTTCGTTTCCCACCGCGTGTTGCGCTGGAGCATTACCCCACTGGCCCTTCTGCTGCTCATCCCGCTCAACATCGCACTCCTGATTCTCGGAGCAGGCACCGTCTACGCCATCATTGGCGTGCTGCAGTTGCTGTTCTACCTGGCCGCGCTGACTGGATGGTTGCTGGCCCATGCCGGACGTGAATCCAAGCTGCTCAACATCCCCGTCTATTTCCTGTTTATGAACCTGAACGTATTCTTGGGCATTCACTATCTGATAACCCACAGAAAGAGTGGAACTTGGGAAAAGGCAGGAAGAGGGTAAACATTTATGAAAAGTTCTTAATTTTCTTCGTCGTTAAAAAAAGATTTACTAATTTTGCAATTTGTAAGCCAGCAAAGTATTGATGATGGACCAAGAAGAAAAGGAAATACTGTTCCAGAAATATGCTGACGTGAAGCACCGTCTCAACGTGGCTACCGCCCAGCTGGAGCAAGCTAACAAAAAACTGAAGGAATACGAGGAAAAGACGGCCAAAGCTGAGAAAGCCAGCCAGATGAAATCGCTGTTCCTTGCCAATATGTCTCATGAAATCCGTACCCCTCTGAATGCCATTGAAGGATTCTCACGAGTAATGGTAGAGACCGACTCCCAAGAGGAGCGCTTGAACTATATGGAGATTATTGAAAGCAACAATAGTCGCCTTCTTAGCCTTGTCAATGAAATTCTGGACCTCTCCAGAGTGGAGTCGGGCGATATTGCCATCAAGAAGAATCCCACCGACCTGAACTATCTGCTGAACAGCATCAAGCAACTCTTTAAATTCCGCTGCCCCGAAACGGTGGAACTGGTCTGTGAGAAAACGGAGTCGTCCATTATGATGACCACCGACGAGAACCGCATCACGCAGGTGTTCTCAAACCTCATCTCCAATGCCTTGAAGCACACGCCCAAAGGATATATACGCTACGGCTACCGGCTGGTCAACGACAACACCAGCATAGAGTTCTACGTATCTGACACCGGTGCTGGCATCGACCCAAACTTCATTAGCAATATCTTTGAGACCTATGCCTCGAAGGATGCCGACCAGCAGAGGGGCTACGGCCTCGGACTGGCCCTCTGCCGCATCATCGTTGAAAAGATGGGCGGCACCATCAGCGTACAGTCAGAGCTGGGCAAGGGCTCCACCTTCACCTTTGCACTGCCCTTCCAAGGCACTGTGGGAGGCATGGCCATCAGCAACAGGACGAATGCGCAGAGCATGCGCACCCTGCGCGTCAGCAGCAATCGCGATGAGCAGAACATGAAGACCGTGCTTGTGGCCGAAGACGAAGAGAGCAACTTCGAGCTGGTGCGCATCGTGCTGCAGAAGCGTTACAACCTACTGCGGGCCAAAAACGGCATCGAGGCCGTGATGATCAACGAAGACGAGAAGCCCGACCTCATCCTGATGGACATCCGTATGCCAGAAATGAACGGACTGGATGCCACCCGCATCATCAAGGAGGTGAACCACGACACGCCCATCATTGCTCTCAGCGCCTATGCTTTCGACGAGAACATCCGCGAGGCAAAGGCTGCCGGCTGCGACGACTTTATGGCAAAGCCATTCAAGGTGGAAGACCTCATAGAAATCATTCAGAAATACATAGGCAAATAATATGGGAAAGCTGGCTGTCTACAAATATTTTTCTTTCATGCTGCTGGTCATCACACTCCTGCTGGCCATCTTCACCCTGTTCGGCCTTTTTGGAGGCAATGCCAACCCAGCCAAGAGCACCGCGCTGGCCATGCTGGTCTACATTCTGCCCTTCCTCATCATCGGAAACGGAGTGATGGCACTAATTTGGCTCATACGCCGCCGATGGCACTGGATGGCCATCCCCGTACTGACCATCCTCTGCTGCATCCCATACATCGGCACCATCTATCAGCTGGGATGGTTTGGCAGCAATCAGACTTCGCGCAACGGCATCAAGATTGCCACCTATAATGTGGCCCTTTTCGGACGAGAGACGACAGGCTTCAAGGCGCAGGACATACTGGCAGAAATGAAGAAGCAGAGCGTCGACGTGCTCTGCCTGCAGGAATACCTTGACGACAGCGGCGAGATGCGCAACTCCGACAGCTACAAAGACTATTTCCCCTATATGGCCACTGGCAGAAGCGACATGGTCATCTATAGCCGCTACCCCATCGACAACCATGAAGTCATCCTCTTTGGCAACACCAACAACAGCGCCATGTGGGCCGACATCGACGTTCTGGGCAAACCCATCAGGGTGTTCAACGCCCACCTTGAGACCACAGGCTACAACCGCACCCTCCACAAAGCCGCCAAGATGCAGCTGCAAGGACAGAATGTAGAAAACAACGCCCTGCTCCGCTCCATCTATGGCACCTATATGAGGGGAATGGTGGCCCGCGCCCACCAGGCCGACACACTTGCAGCCGCCATCAGCGAATCTGACATTCCCGTCATCGTCTGCGGCGACTTCAACGATGTGCCTTATTCCTACGTCTACAATACCGTCTTGGGCAATCTCGTCGACGGCTTCAAGGAGTGCGGCAAAGGGTTTATGTATACCATGAGCGGCAAGAAGCGAGTCCGCATAGACTACATCTTCCACGACGAGAACTTGAAAGGCGATAACTATTACCGGCAGGACCTGACCTACTCAGACCACTATCCCGTCTATATGAAGATTTCTTTCTGATGAGATTCAGGGCAGCACCTTGAACCTGACGCGGAAAGAATGTTCCATTTCATCCCAATTTGTGCCGAGCAATTCAAAGCGGCCTATCTGTGCCGTTGACCGTACATGCTTGCCTATGCAGGGACACACGTCGTAGTCGCCAATCCTCACCAGCCGGATGGTGTCACTGGCATTTTCGGGCAGACGGTCCAGCACAACGCCATCGGGCAGATTGTCTTGGGTGACATACTCAAATGTAACGGGCAAATCCTCGGCAATCAGTTCGTTCATTCTCCGCTCTATCTCCCTTTCTTCCGCACGGCCCGGTTTCTGGGTCAGGTGGAAACTCATCTTGCTCTTCTTCCGTTCCACGTGGGCATTGAAACTGCGCTCACATCCAAAGAGCCGAATCATGGTCTGGTTCAGCAGATGCTCCGCGGTGTGTGCAGGTGGAAATTCGTCTTTGTTGTGCTCGTTCAAAATAATGTCTTCCATACGCCATTCATTCTATTTGCATACAAAGGTACGACTTTTTGAGGAGTTAATGACATTATAAGTCGTTAAAGGGAGTTAAAGGAGAGGCATTTTAGGCCAATCTTCACAAAATAATAGTATCTTTGCAACTTAAATTACTAAAAAAACCATAACTAAATGAGCAAACCGCTAACTTTTTTGTTATTCGCCATCCTGTGCCCTCTCGTTGCCATGGCAAACAAATGGGATGACAATGTCTACAAACAGATTGAACAGAGTATCCAAACGCCCCAAATCAGTGGCAAGGATTATGTGATTACCAAGTTCGGAGCCAGCCCTTCGGCCACTGCTTCCGACAATCAAAAGGCCATCCAGAAAGCCATCGACCGCTGCTCGAAGAAAGGTGGTGGCCGCGTGGTGGTGCCTGCCGGCCAGAAGTTTCTGACGGCGGCCATACAGCTGAAGAGCCATGTCAATCTCTTCGTCGACAAGGGTGCCGTGCTCGAATTTGTGTTCCAGCCCGAACTCTATCCTATCGTAGAGACATCGTGGGAGGGCCTTGACTGCTACAATCTCTCCCCCTGCATCTATGCCTTCCAGCAGACCGACATCGCCATCACCGGCATGGGCACCATCGACGGCGGCGGCTCCAACGAGACATGGTGGCCGTGGTGTGGTGCCACCCACTTCGGCTTCAAGCCCGGCGGCATCAGCCAGAAGAAAGAAGCCCGCCCACGTCTGCTCCGCAATGGCGAGGACGGTGTGCCGATGAAAGACGAGAAAGGCCAGTGGACCAAGGAGCGCACCTTCGGCCCCACCGACGGTCTGAGGCCCCAGCTGGTCAACTTCAACGAGTGCCAGCGCGTGCTGATGGAAGACATCACCCTGCTGCGCTCACCCTTCTGGGTCATCCATCCCCTCAAGTCTACCGACATCACCGTGCGCCGCGTCAAGATGATTAACGACGGCCCCAACGGCGATGGCTGTGACCCGGAGTCGTGCGACCGCGTGCTCATTGAAAATTGCTTCTTCAACACCGGCGACGACTGCATCGCCATCAAGAGCGGCCGCAATCGCGACGGTCGCGAACGTGCCATGCCATCGCAAAACATCATCATCCGCAACTGCGAGATGAAGAACGGCCATGGCGGCGTGGTCATTGGTTCCGAAATCAGCGGCGGTTGCAAGAACGTCTTCGCCCACGACTGCGTCATGGATTCTCCCGAACTGGAGCGCGTGCTCCGCATCAAGACAAACTCCTGCCGCGGCGGCATCATCGAAAACATCTTTATGAAGGATGTCCAAGTGGGAGTCTGCAAAGAGTCGGTGCTGAAAATCAACCTTGACTATGAGCACAACGAGATTTGCTGCCGTGGCAACTATCCCACCGTGCGCAATGTCTATATGGAGAACGTCACCAGCCAGAAATCGAAATACGGCGTTCAAATCATCGGCCTCGAAGAGGACACCTATGTCTACGACATCGATGTAAAAAACTGCCATTTCAACGGCGTTCAGCAGGGCAATTTCCAGAGCGGAAAGGTGCGCAACGTCACCTTCGACCGTCTCTACATCAACGGCGGACTGGCCCTTCAGCAGAAGCCTTACAAGCACTACTCCGAGTGGATGACCTACAGTGAAATGAAGCGTGTGCCGGAGAGTTATATGCTCGACTTCGCCAAGAAGCCCAAGTGGAGCTACGTGATGGGCATCGAACTTGAGAGCATGCTCGACACCTATCTACGCTACGGCGGCGACAAGATCCGCAACTATTGCCAGATGTACACCGACACTATGATTAACCAGAAAGGTGACATCCGCGGGTACAATATTTTAGACTATAATCTGGACAACATCCGCACCGGCCACTTCGTCACCCGCATGTATCAGCAGTGGCCCGAAGCCAAGAACCTGCTGGCCATGCAGACCATGATGAAGCAACTGCAAGACCAGCCCCGCACTATTGCCGACAACGTCTATTGGCACAAAGCCATTTATGCCTATCAGGTATGGCTCGACGGCATCTTCATGGGACTGCCCTACCGCGTGCTCACCGCCCCGATTACGGAAAATGTAAACATCAAAAAAATAAAAAACAGGAAAAAAGCGGAAGCGGCCATTACCGCCATTTATGACGATGCCGTAGACCAACTGAAAATCACCTATAAGCGCACGCTCGACCCCAAGACCGGCCTGAACCGTCACGCCTACGACGAGACGCGCAAGACCTTCTGGGCCGACAAGGAGACGGGCCTGTCGCAACACTGCTGGGGCCGCGCCCAAGGTTGGTACACTATGGCCCTCATCGAGGTGCTCGACGCGCTGCCCCAGGACTATGCCCGCCGCAGCGAAGTCGTCGACCTGCTCCAGAAAGACCTTGAAGCCATCCTGAAGTGGCAAGACAAGCAGAGCGGCGTATGGTATCAGGTGATGGACGCTCCCGGCCGCGAGGGCAACTATCTGGAGTCCACCTGCTCGGCCATGTTCACTTATGTGCTGCTGAAGGCCTACCGCAAGGGGTATGTAGGCACGAAATATCGCGATGCAGGCATCCGCGCCTACCGCGGCATCATCAACAATTTCATTCGCGTCCACGACGACAAAACCATCTCCCTGACCCGCTGCTGCGCCGTGGCCGGCCTGGGCCCTGCTGCCACGCCCGAAGTGGAGTCTGCCCTCAAGAAGGTGAACCCCAAAGGCACGGTGAAGGAGAACAAGCGACGCGACGGCAGCTACGCCTACTATCTCTCTGAAGAGATTCGCGACAACGACGCCAAGGGCCTCGGCCCCTTCATTTGGGCCTCGCTCGAAATGGAGCAGCTGGGCTTCGACACTGACAACGTCAATCAGCCCATTGACCGCTTGGCCGTCGTCTCGCGCAACAACCCCGTGGTGAGCAAAGCCGACCCTCTATCGTCACTCACCGTTGGCAACGGCCATTTTGCCACCACTGTCGACGTGACTGGCCTGCAGTCGTACCCTTTTGAATATAGGGGTGGTGTTCCCCTGACAGCCATGTCCGACTGGGGCTGGCATAAGTTCAAAAACACCGATGGCCTGACGCCTGCCGACAGTGAGAAAAGCTTCGACCTGGGCCATGGCCACCCTGAAACCTACGCCGTAGAGTACAAGGCCGCAAAAGGCGATGCCGCCCGCAACGTGGCCGCCACCGAGTATTTCCGCGTGAACCCCCACCGCCTGAACCTGGGCACCATCGGCTTGTCGCTCAACGATGCCGACGGCACCCCTCTCCCACTCGACCGTCTCAGCGGCATCCACCAGGAACTGAAGCTATACGACGGCATCATCGAGTCGGCCTTCAATGCCTACGGCCAGCCCGTGGCGGTCACCACCTCCGCCCTCAGCAACCGCGACGCTGTGCTCTACCGCATCAGCACCCCGCTGCTGGCCGATGGCCGCGCCAGCGTCACCCTGCGCTTCTCGTACCCCAGCGGCCGCCATGCCGACGATGGCAACGACTGGACCAAGCCCGACAGCCACACCTCACAAATTGTCAGCAGTGACGCAGCCTCTGCCACCATCGAGCGCATCATAGACGACACCCACTACTACGTCAGGCTCCGCTGGAGCGGCAACGCCACCCTGCAGAAGAAAGCCGACCACCTCTTCACCCTGTGTACCGATCAGGATATGCTGACCTTCGAGGCCGAATACTTGCAGGACAAACCCACCGACAGCACTCCGTTCTACTACGAGCAGGAGCTGAAGGCAGTCATCAAGTCGTGGAACGGCTGGTGGCAGCGCGGCGCCATCGTCGATTTCAGCCAGTGCACCGACCCCCGCGCCAAGGAACTGGAGCGGCGCGTGGTGCTCTCGCAATACCTCACCCAAGTGAACTGCGCCAACAACATGCCACCACAAGAGACCGGTCTGACCTACAATTCCTGGTTTGGCCGCCCGCACTTGGAGATGACTTGGTGGCACATGGTCGACTTCACCCTTTGGAACCGCCCACAGACCGTGTCCACCGTGATGGACTGGTACAACAAGGTGGCCTTTCCTGTGGCTCGTAAGATTGCCCAGCGCCAGGGCTTCAAGGGTGTCCGCTGGATGAAGATGACCGACCCATGGGCCGGTGAGGCTCCGTCGAATACTGGCTCGTTCCTTGTCTGGCAGCAGCCACATTATATCTATATGGCCGAGGAGTTGTACCGCTCCAATCCTACCGCTGAAACCCTAAAGAAATATGCCGAACAAGTGGAGGCTACAGCAGCATTTATGGCCGATTTCATCGGGAAAGACAAGAAGACCGGACGCTATTTCCTGCAGGGTGAGACCGCTATGCAGGAGTCGATGTCGAAAGACTTCTCCTACAACCACCCCTTCGAGCTGGCCTACTGGCACTACGGCCTGACCATGGCCCAGCAATGGCGCCAGCGCCTGGGCAAGGAGCGCAACCCACAATGGGACACCATCACCAGCAACCTCTCCCCCCTCCCCCAGACCAAGGACGGCATCTATACCGCCGGCCTGCCCAAGGGCAAGACCGACGGGCTGAAGACTTTCGACCCCTTCGATGCCGTGGCCAGCGGTGCCAAGCCCGTGGTCTCCACCGAGACCTTCGAAGAGAAATGCCGCAACGACCACCCCGCAGTGCTCGGTGCCTTCGGCCTGCTGCCTGCCAGTAACCTATGCCGCGACACCGTTGCAGCAAAGAAAACGCTGGACTGGGTGATGAAGAACTGGAACTGGGCCACCACCTGGGGCTGGGACTACGGCATGACGGCTATGGCCGCAGCCCGTCTCGGTCAGCCTGAGACGGCCCTTCAGGCCCTGCTCTTCGACACCCAGAAGAACACCTATCTGGTCAGCGGCCACAACTTCCAGACCGCCGACCGCCTGCGCCTCTACCTGCCCGGCAACGGCGCCCTGCTCACCGCCATTGCCATGATGTGCGCCGGATGGGACGGCTGCCCACAGCCCAGCAATCCCGGTTTCCCCAATGACGGCCGCTGGAACGTGCGCTGGGAAGGGCTGCAGCGCATGCAGTAACCTCTTTAGAATAAAATTATTAACAACTTATACAAAAAACTTTACTACAACATGGAGCGTTACCTCAAAAGTCTACTATTTTTCATCGGCTCATTGTTCATCGGCACGGCCTGGGCACAGACGCCAGCCTTTCCCGGCGCCGAGGGTCACGGACGTTTTGCCACCGGCGGCCGTGGCGGCGTGGTGCGCCACGTTACCAACCTGAACGACAGCGGCACCGGTTCTCTCCGCTCTGCCGTGAGCGGCTCGACCAAGAAAATTGTGGTGTTCGACGTCGGCGGCGTCATCGCCCTGAAAAGCAACCTGAACATTGGCGCCAACACCACAATCATGGGCCAGACGGCTCCTGCACCGGGCATCACCCTGCGCTACTACACCGTCAACCCCAACGGCAACAACATCGTCATCCGCTTTGTCCGCTTCCGCCGCGGCCAAGAGAAAGATGTGAACGACGGTGCCGATGCCTCTACGGCCCGCCATTTCACCAACCTGATGCTCGACCACTGCTCGATGTCGTGGAGCATTGACGAGGTGGCTTCGTTCTACGACAACAACAATTTCACCATGCAGTGGTGCACCATCGGCGAAAGCCTGAACAACGCCGGCCACGGCAAGGGTGCCCACGGCTACGGCGGCATCTGGGGCGGCAAGCTTGCCTCCTTCCACCACAATCTGATTTGCCACGTTAACAACCGCTCGCCGCGCTTCAACGGCGCACGCTACGACTGGACGGGCTACACCGCCAACACGCTCTACACCCAATACCAGTGGGAAAACGCCGTGCAAGCCGAGAATGTAGACTTCCGCAACTGCGTGGTCTACAACTGCGGCAACGGCTGCTATGGCGGCCCCGGCGGCGGCAAGGTGAATATGGTTGGCAACTACTACAAGAGCGGCCCCTCCGCCAACACCACCCGTCTGACCCAGGTCACCGTGGGTGCCAGCGGCAACTCCGAGGGCTATCCAAAGTATTGGGGCATGACCAGCCGTTACTATGTAGATGGCAACACCATCAACAACAGCCCTGCCGGATGGGAGACCTTTGCCTACGACGACGGCACCATCACCCGCGACGGCAAGCGCTGGTCGAAAGACCCCGACCACTACAACGGCGCCAGCGAGGAGTACATCACTGTGAGCGGCACCGACTATATCTGCATGCAGCTCGACGAGCCTGCCCCCACTGGCCAAGTGACCACCCACGATGCCGCCACCGCCTTCAAGCAGGTGATGGCCTATGCCGGTGCCTCACTCTGCCGCGACAATGTGGACGAGCGCTACGTGGAAGAGGCCCGCAAGGGTACAGCCACTTATAAAGGCTCCGTCACTGGCAAGGCCGGACGCATCGACCTGGTGAGCGACGTCAACGGCTACACCGAGGCCAACTTCGGCAACGGCAGCCGTCCCACCGGCTTCGACACCGACAAGGACGGCATGCCCGACGAATGGGAGAAAGCCAACGGTCTGAACCCCAACAGCGCCAGCGACGCTACGCTCTACACCCTCGACCCACAACAGTACTATACCAACGTAGAGGTCTACTGCAACTCTTTGGTCCAGGACATCATGCTCAACGAGAACAGCGATGCCCTCGAGGAGCAGGCCGTGGCCGACTATTATCCCGCATACAAGACCGAAGACGGCACACAGGTGGAGGCCATCAACCCCACCATCACGCCCGTCGACCCCGGCGACGACCCTTCTGACGGAGCCTCAGTCACGGGCACCATCATCTGGAAGCTGAACGACACCGATGCCATCCAGGGCGAGGTGAGCAGCGAGTTGTCGCCCTACATCACCGCCTCCGACCTGACCGTAGGCTCCAATCTGTCCAAGGGGAATGTACGCCGCAACTTGATGATAGACTTCAAGGCCACCAAGAAAGAGGGCGGCCCCGCAGACACCAACGCCCTCACCTTCACCTTGACGACCGCCGAGGGCTGCACTTTCCAGCCCACCCAGGTGGCCTTCTACACCGAGCGCGCCGGCACCGACTCCGGCTACGAAAGCGTCACCTGGCAGGGGGCGTCGGCCACAGCCATCGAGTCCAATCTGCAGCCCGAGCGCAACAACTACACGCAATACGAGAAGAGGCTCGCCGACATTGAGCCGAGCACTGGCACCAGCTCGCTGGTAATCAACATCTACGGCCTTAACGCCGACAAGACCATCGCCGTGGGCAATGTCGTCATCACCGGCAAGGTGGTCTATCCTGGCGCTGGCGGCCTGAAGGGCGACGTCAATGGCGACGGTGTGGTGGATATGGCCGACATTTCAGCCATCATCTCCGCAATGGCCAGCGACAAGGACAAGAAGGCCGACGTAAACGAAGACGGCACTATCGACGTGGCCGACATTTTCACCGTGCTCACCATCATGGTAGGAGGAGAAACCAGCGGCAAAGAGTAAGCAGCACTTCTTGTGGAAAACAGGGGCGGTCTTTTGTCAGCTGAAGAACAATCGTCTGTCAGCTGACGATCAATCGTCCGATAGCTGACGGACGACAGAAAGGACCGACCTTTGCACCAAGGAGAACGGCACAAAACGAAAGTTTGGACGGAGGGGATTCCCAATCCCCTCCGTCCAAATTATAGGAGCCTATGCCCCACCCTATCAGAAATCCAAGTTTCAGCCTTGGGGGCTACTTACGCAAGAACGACGTGATGTAGACAATAATGATGGCGCCAATGGTACCAGTGCCTATCTGCCCCAATATGCCTCCCCACTCGGGAATCTTCAGCAGCGAGAAGAGCCAGCCGCAGAGCGCACTGCCAAAAAGGCCCAGCAGCACGTTGATGACGCAACCATAGCCTTCGCCCTTGATTAACTTGCCAGCAAGAAAGCCGGCCAAACCTCCAATGATGAGTGATCCGATAAAACCTTCCATAATAAAACTGTGTTTGAATGATTAGTCACTATTTGCGTGCAAAATTAGTTCTTTTTTGCAAAGCAACCGCCATCGTAGGCGTTAAAGGGAGTTAAAGCAGAGCAGAAAACCCAAAATTGTTGTACCTTTGCAAGCCATAACCATGAATTTCTGAATGGAACAGACGAGAAAGAACCAAGTGCTGCTGCACACCACCGAACTGCTGTCGCACTTGAGCGACAAGGAACTGTCTATGATGCCTGCCGGCTCTGCCCCCCTGCCCTCGGTCGAGGAGGTGCGGCGCATCGTGAGCCTGTGCAAGGACATCTTCTTCACCGACTATTTCTACAAACGGCAGAGCGACACGCAGATGCGTGCTTACCACATCGGCGTGAGCATGGACGAACTGTTCACCCTGCTGAACCGCCAGATAGCCCGCGGACTGCAGTTCTGCGAAGAGTGCACCGAGGGCGACGTACTGGGTACCGCCGAAGAGGTGGCCCTGCGCTTCATCGACCAGCTGCCCGAGGTGAAACGCCTGCTTTACACCGACGTCGAGGCTATGTTCCAGAGCGACCCCGCCGCCACCAACTATGGCGAGGTGATCTATTGCTACCCCGTGATGAACACGATGACCCATTACCGCATAGCCCATGTGCTGCACCAGATGGAGGTGCCGGTCATTCCGCGCATCATCACCGAACTGGCCCACTCGCGCACCGGCATCGACATTCACCCTGGCGCCCAGATTGGCGAGCACTTCGCCATCGACCACGGCACCGGCGTGGTCATCGGCGAGACGGCCATCATCGGTTCCCATGTGACGCTCTACCAAGGCGTGACACTGGGTGCAAAAAGTTTCAAGTACGACGCACAGGGCAACATGCTCAACATTCCGCGCCACCCCATCATCGAAGACCACGTCACCATCTACTCCAACGCCTCCATCCTGGGCCGCATCACCATCGGCCATCACTCTGTCATCGGAGGCAACATTTGGGTGACTAACAACGTGCCGCCCTACTCACGTATTCAGCAGGGCAAGGCCGTCGAGGCCACCTTCCAGGGCGGTCTGGGAATTTAAGTGAGAGGTGAGAAGTGAGAAGTGAGAGGTGAGAGGTTACATCTATAGATGCTTTAGCCAGTAGACTTGGCCAGCACGACTGTCAGCCACGCCGAAGATGCCCTTCAGCGTGGTTTTCTTTTGCACCAGTTTCGTTTCGCCCGTGGTGGTATTGATGCAGTAGAGAGCGTATTTTCCCTCTTCCACCTCCAGGCTCACTGTATCGCCAAGCGTATAGACCAGATAGCCCACGCCGGCCTTACCCAGAGCCACACAGCCCTGGCCGTCCAAGGGCAGCATCTGCGCAAGGTCGCGCCGCAGCTGGCCTGTCCCCTCGCCCAACGAGACATTGGGCAGCGAGCCACCAGCCATCAGTATTGCCCAGCCATAGGTGGGATATTGCTGCGCGAAGAAGGTGACGGCCTTGTCGGGGTAGCGGTCGCGCATTTCGCGCACGGCCCTGTAGGCTTCGGCGAATCCCGTCTTGCCCACCTTCAGTTTGCGCATCCATTGGCGGGGGGCCATACTGCGGCCACCCTCCGGCGCCCAGAGGCCCTCGGTGTTGTAGTGCCAATAGCGTATGTCAATGATGTCGACCACCCTGGCCAGCAAGGGGTCGGCCAGCAGACTGTCCTGCACGTTGCGGGTACAGCTCAGGGCCACCAGCGGGTGATGTCCCGTCTCCCGCTCCCAGTCGGCAATGGTCTGCAGCCAGAATCGGGTGAAGTGCAGCGGCCCGGTGTATTCGGCACTGATGAGGTGCACCACGTTGGGCTGATCTTTCAGTTGCTCCAGACACATGCGGATATACTGTCTGTGCAGCGGCCCCAGCACGGCATCCTGTTCGTTGTAGAACTGCTCGGCCATAAAGATGCGCTTGTCGCCGGCAAAGGGCACAGGCTCCGGGAATGGACTGGCGCCCGACGCCGGATAGTTGACGTTGTTGACAGGCCGCCAAGGGCAGTCCACCCAGTGGGCGCCCGCCTCCAGGATATTGTGCTGGAAGTAGTGGGTGTGGTAGAGCAGAATGTCTTCAGCAGCCGCCTTGTCGGCAAACTGTCGCAGGCGATTCCAATACCACTGGTTAGGCCTTGTCAGGTCGTAGAGCGACAGTCCGTCCCAGGCGGTGCCCTGTCCCGTGCGGGCAAAGGGTTGCTCATAGAAGGGTGCCCACACGTCGCCGTCGGCCCGGCGCACCCGCTCATGATCGGTTCGCCTGAGGTCGTACCACAGGCCATAGTTGTGGTAGAGCGAGCTGTAGTGCCCCTGTTTCAGATAGTGCACCACACTGTCTATGCGGTCGGTCCAGCCGTTTCCCTCTCTTCCGGGCACAAAGCGCGTAATGGCCGGCTTGGCATCGCGCTGGCAGAAGTTGTCCTTCACACGTCCGCTCCACCAGGGGATGGCATACTGGTTGCCGGTGATGAGTCGGCCATCGGCGGTGAGCAGCCGCGACGAGCGGGAAGTGGAGGGTATGGGGGCGCTGGAGCGAATGGGTTTGATCGGATTGACAGGATTGACGGGAGCGGTGAAAGGGATGCTGTCTATCCACATCTCCATCGTGAGGCGGGGCTGACTGAGCGACTCCTGCGCCATCAGCATGGCCTCGTCGGCAGTGGGCGAGCTGGTGGCGTTGGTGGGTCGCGGCAGCAAGTGTGGCTCTACGGCGCTCTCAACACGCTGCTGCAACTGGTGGTAGAACAGCGAGCGGGGCTGCACATGGTCGTTGCTGCTGGTCCAGTGGCCATTGCCTGTGAGCGTGCCCCAGCATCCGTGGGCACTGCAGCGGTTCAGGCTGTCGGGCGAATAGCACTCGATGGTCGATGCCGTGCACTGCCAGAACATGGAGTTGGCCGTGTTCCAGCCCGTGCCAAACTGAAACTGCTCCAGATTGGCAAAGCGCAGGTCGTGGCCGTCGATGTTTACGATGTCGAAGAGCAGGCCGGGGGCCCAGGAGCCAATACTCCCGCTGAAGCCCAGCGACGCTTCAGCCTCGCACTGCACGAAAGCGTTAGGCCCGGCAGCGCAATAGCCTGCTGCATAGTCGTGTATGCCCTGTCGTGACACGCACCGCTGGAAGAGCGTCTGCTGTCCGCGGGTGAGGAACACCTGCCGCCGCCAGCCGCCCACCTCGCTGACGGGCTTCTGGGCGACGCAGTCCTCCACAGTGACGCGGCTCACAGCCCGCTGCAGATTGACGGCCGAGCCGGCGAAATGGCTGAACGACACACGGCGCACCCAGCAGTCGCGCACATAGTCCATAAAAATGGCATCCCAGCAGTGGTCTTCGTCCTTCGGGTTCCAGTCGTTCACCGCGCTCTCCAGCGTCAGGTTCTCCACTCCGCACTCCGTCAGTTCGCCCTCATGCTGTCCGGCCACGATATAGGCACCGCCGTACTGACGCATCAGGGCCGTGGTGAGGGGGGCGTCGAGCAGCAGTGTGTCGCCGCTGATGCCTGTCACGGTGCGGTCCCATCGCAGTTCAATGTCTGTAGGCTTCCATCCAGTGTAGTCCAGTCCTCCGCCGAAGTCGTCCATGTGCAGGCTCTCAATCCACTCCCACGTGCAGGGCCGCACAATGTCGATGCGGTCGCCACGCTTGAAGCGCGATGCCGGCACGGGGAAGAGTGCCGTACTGCCTGCAGGCACGATACTGGCCGCGACGGAGACGGTGTCGGACGGCACGCCCATCGGCCGCTGTCCTTCTATGTAGAGCAGTGCGCCACGGTCTACGCCGTGCTTCACCAGTCGGGTGCGCTCCCGGCCCAGGCCACGGAGCACCACGCCCGATGCCGTGATGCGCAGCGGCGTGTCTATGCGGAAGGTGCCCTCGCCCAACAGCACAGCGCCACGATGGCCGTTGGCGTCGGACTTGCGCCGCGACACCTCGTCGATGGCCTGCTGGATGAGGGCCGAGCAGTCGCCGTCGCGCCACGCCACATAGACAGCCACCGCCACACTGGGCAGGGGCTGTTCCGACGCATGATAGCCACAAGTGGAATAGTCCATCGGAACATAGAGTGTGGGCTTGGGCTTCTTGGGTGCGGCATGCACCGAGGCCACAATGGCAAAGGCTACAAGGCAATAGCAAAGGTACTTCATAAAACTGGAAATCATTAGAACGATGGCGCAAAGTTACGAATAATTCCACTAACGGCCACTACTTTGGGGCATAAAAATCACTATTTATAGGTATCTGGCGAAAAAACATCTGCCACAAGAGCCGCTATATGAAAGAAAATGACTAATTTTGCACTTAAATATGAGATTATCGGAACTGAAGACAGGAGAAAAAGGCGTCATAGTGAAGGTGCTGGGCCACGGCGGCTTCCGCAAACGCATTGTGGAGATGGGCTTCATCAAGGGAAAGACCATCGAGGTGCTGCTCAACGCCCCACTGCAGGACCCTGTGAAATATCGTGTGATGGGCTACGAGGTGAGCCTGCGCCGGCAGGAGGCCGAGCTGATAGAGGTGAGAGGTGAGAATGGAGAGGTGAGAGCGGAGAGTAAAGAGGTGAGAGCGGAGAGTGAAGAGGTGAGAGGTGAGAAGTCACCCCTATACCGCAACACCGTTGCGGTCCCCCACCCTGCCCCCACCAGCGCCTACGAGTCACACCCCGACCGCAACGTACACGATGCCCTGCGCCAGCACCGCACCATCAACGTGGCCCTGATAGGCAACCCCAACTGCGGCAAGACATCGCTCTTCAACTATGCCAGCGGCGCCCACGGTCACGTGGGCAACTACAGCGGCGTCACCGTGGATGCCAGCGAGGCCCACGCCTCGTTCTTCGGCTACGAGTTCCGGCTGGTCGACCTGCCTGGCACCTACTCACTGTCGTGCTATTCGCCCGAAGAGCTCTACGTGCGCCAGCACCTGAAGGAGCAGATGCCCGACGTAGTCATCAACGTGCTGGATGCCAGCAACATCGAGCGCAATCTCTACCTGACCACGCAACTGGTGGACATGGACCTCCGCATGGTGTGCGCCCTGAACATGTTCGACGAGTTTGAACGGCGCGGCGACCACGTAGACCTCGACGTGCTGCAGACGCTCTTCGGCGTGCCGATGGTTCCCACATCGTTCAAGAGCGGACAAGGGGTGAAGGAGTTGTTCCGTGCCGTCATCCAAGTCTATGAGAATGCCAGCCGTCACGCCCGCCACATTCACATCAACTACGGCCACGAACTGGAAGACGGCATACACCACATACAGCGGCGGCTGAAGGAGAACAGCCACCCTGACGCTGCCCAGGGCGCTCCGGGCATACCCCCCGGACTGAGCACCCGCTATCTCGCCATCAAACTGCTGGAGAACGACAAGGAGGTGGAGAAACTGCTGGCCCACTGCCTGCCGCCGGACACCTACCAGCAGATACTCTCGTCGCGCCGACATGCCGCCGTGCGCGTTCAGGAAGAGACCAACACCGACTCGGAGACAGCGGTGATGGACGCCAAATACGGCTTCATCAACGGTGCGCTGACCGAAGCGGGATTCACCACCGGCACCAAGGCCGACACCTACCGCATGACCCACCTCATCGACAATGTGCTCTCCGACAAGTTTATGGGTCTGCCCATCTTCTTCCTCATCCTCTTCATTATGTTCCAGGCCACCTTTTCCCTGGGCCAGTACCCCATGGACTGGATTGAGGCCGGGGTGGAGGCGCTGGGGGCCTGGCTGGGCGAAACCATGTCGACAGGCCCGCTGCGCTCTATGATTGTCGACGGCGTGGTGGGCGGTGTCGGCTCGGTCATTGTGTTCCTGCCACAGATACTCATCCTCTACTTCTTCATATCACTGATGGAGGATTCGGGCTATATGTCTCGGGCCGCATTCATCATGGACCGGCTGATGCACAAGATGGGGCTGCACGGCAAATCGTTCATTCCGCTGGTCATGGGCTTCGGTTGCAACGTGCCGGCCATCATGGCCACGCGCACCATTGAGAGTCGCCGCTCGCGCCTGGTCACCATGCTCATACTGCCGTTCATGTCGTGCTCGGCGCGCCTGCCCATCTATATCATGATTGCCGGCACGTTCTTCTCGCTGCAATACCGCTCGTGGGTACTTATCACGCTCTATGCCGTCGGCATCCTGATGGCGGTCATGGTGAGCAAATTCTTCACGGCCTTCATCATCAAGGGCGACGACACGCCCTTCGTTATGGAACTGCCGCCCTACCGCTGGCCCACTGCAAAGGCCATAGGGCGGCACACGTGGGAGAAGGGCCGGGAGTACCTGAAGAAGATGGGCGGCATCATCCTGACGGCCAGCATCATCGTGTGGGCGCTGGGCTACTTCCCCCACAACGAGGCGCTCACGCAGGAGCAGCAGCAGGAACAGTCGTACATTGGGCGCATGGGCAAGGCCGTGGAGCCCGTCTTCACGCCCCAGGGCTTCAACTGGAAACTGGACGTGAGTCTGATTGCAGGCGTGGGAGCCAAGGAGATTGTGGCCTCGACCATCGGCGTGCTCTACAGCGGCGACGACTCGTTTGGGGATGACGACTCGTTCAGCGCCGATGGCGAGAAATACAACCACCTGCGCCAGCAGATGCTGCAAGAGGGCATCACGCCGCTTGCTGCCTTCTGCTATCTGCTCTTTGTGCTCATCTATTTCCCCTGTATCGCCACCATCGTTGCCATCAAGAACGAAACGGGCAAGTGGGGCTGGGCCATATTTGCTGCCTGCTACACCACAGCCCTGGCCTGGGTGGTGTCTGCTGTGTGCTATCAGGTGGGGCTGCTCATTCTCTGAGCCCTGCCTGGCACGCCTTTCACATAGTCACCCTGAACCTAACTAAGGTAAGTAATTCAACTTTCGCAAGCAAGGTGGGGGTTAAAAATATTTTACATCCACAAAACAAGGACTAAGCGGACTCCGAGATAAGTGCCACTTATCTCGGAGATAAGTGCCTTTTATCTCGGAGATAAGTGGCACTTATCTCTGAGGGGGGTCACTTATGCAACCCAATGCCCCGAATGACTACAAGTGGCAGTCGGAGTGCTTAGAAGGGACGCAAGAAGGTCGAGCGGGCATTCGTCAGCCTCATCAAGTAGGAAGTTCCTAATGTTCTTGTAGCCATAATCTTTTGTTTATAAGGTTATACAATGTTGCAGAATATAATGATGGCCTGCGCTCCCGGCGGGGAATGACGCAGACCATCAGAATCAGTTGTTACTTAATCACGACCTTGGGCTATGCCCGAGCTCGTTCACGTTCGGAAAAGCTCAAGCAAGCTTGGCTTTTCACTCACTTAATCACGACCTTGGGCTATGACTCACTTAATCACGACCTTGGGCTATGCCCGAGCTCGTTCACGTTCGGAAAAGCTCAAGCAAGCTTGGCTTTTCACTCACTTAATCACGACCTTCTTGCCGTTCACGATGAACAGACCCTTAGCAGGCTGCATCACGCGGCGACCCTGCAGATCATAGACGGCAGCGTCCTTGGTGTCAACAGTCGTCTTGACGGTGCTGATGCTAGTGGTCTCGCCCTCAAAGACGATGCTCAGTGCACGGGCGTTGTTGGGCGACTTCGGAAGCTGAACCCAGCACTTGCCTGCGGACAGTACGCCGGCATCCTTCACCCATACGAAGCTGCTGCCGCCGGAGAGCACGTAGTGGTCGTACTCCTCCATGTCCTCGTCGGTGAACGTCTTGTCCACGAGCGTACCCTTGAAGTGCTCGCTGTCGTAGTCCACGTTGTCGGCGTCCTCGCTGCTCACGACGATGCTCACCTCAACCTCCGTGTCGTTGTCGTTGTAGATGAAGTAAGGCATCTCGGCGGCTATCACGCTCAGTTCGTCGGTCAGTTCCACCTCCGTGTTGCTCACGTTCTTCACCGAGTAAAGCTTCACGCCTGCCACGGCGGTCTCTATCTGGCGCTTGTCGGCATCGATGCGGGCCATGTAGCTCTTGGCAGGGATGGTCAGCGTAATCCGCGACACTTCCACCTTGGCAGTGTTGATGGCTGTGCTGAGTGCAGCAATGGCAGCGTCAACCTGCTCCTGCGTGGCATCGGTATTGTCCTTCACGGCCTTGGCGGCGTTGATGGCCTCCAAAAGCGTAGCAGCAGCGGTGGGGTTGCTGTCCTTGATGCTGTTGTAGTATGCCTCTGCGTCGGTGATGTCGTCGTTCAGCGCGGTCTTGGTATCTGTCAGCACGGTCTGCTCGGCTGTCGTCTTGGCACTTGCGAGTGCAGCGATGGCAGCGTCAACCTGCTCCTGCGTAGCGTCGGTATTATCCTTCACGGCCTTGGCGGCGTTGATGGCCTCCAAAAGCGTAGCAGCAGCGGTGGGGTTGCTGTCTTTGATGCTGTTATAGTAGGTCTCAGCAGCGGTGATGTCGTTGTTCAGCGCGGTCTTGGTCTCTGTCAGCACAGCATCCTCGGCAGTAGTCTTGGCTGTGGTCAGTGCCGACAGTGCATTGTTGACTTCCTCCTGCGTAGCGTCGCCCTTTTCCTGCATGGCCTTGGCCGTGTCGATGGCAGTCTTCAGTGCGGCTGCAGCCTCAGTGTGGTCGTCCTTGATGTTGTTGTAGTAGGTCTCGGCCTCGGTGATGGCGGTGTTCAGCGCGCTCTTGTCGGCCACGATAGTAAAGTTGGCAGTAGCCGTACCGCTGTAGTTGCCCGTACCGGTGACGGTCACGGTGGCGGTGCCTGTCTCCACGTTGTTCGAGTAGGCCACGGTGTAGTCGGTGTTCAAAACGAGCGTGGTCTCGCCGTCCTTCACGGTGATAGTCGGCGTAATTGCACTGCCCGTATAGGTCTGGTCGGCGATGGTCTGAATCCAAGCATCCTGCAGGTTCTTCGTATAAGTCACCACTACCCACACGTTGGCCTCAGGCATGGTGAATGTCCAGGTGCCGTTCTCTTCATTCTTCGTCACGTTGATGTCGCTCACCAGTCCGGGGTTATCGCCTCCACCTGTGAGGATTTCAGAAGCAGCCTCCCACGAGGTATAGGCGCGAACGGTCACGTCCTTTGCCGAGTAGCCCTCGTTGGGTGTCACGCTCACGGTCACCACGTCGTCCTTCTTAGCCTGAGTAGCGGCATTGCCGCCCACGGTGAAGGCCACCGTGCCGTGTGCCTCGCTGCCATCGGCCTTCGTCAGGTCGTACTTCGTGGCGGGGGCTGCAACGGTCACTTCGCATGTGGCAGTCTTGTCGTCGCTGGTGTCGGCGGTGCCGTTGGTAGCGGTGGCAGTGATGGTGGCGGTGCCTGGGGCAACTGCGGTCACTACGCCGTTAGCCACGGTGGCCACGCTGGCGTCGCTCGTCGTCCATGTCACGGTCTTGTCCGTAGCGTTGTCGGGGGCTACGGTGGCGGTCAGCGTCAGCGCGTCGCCGCCTACGGTCATCGAGGCCTCGGTTTTGTCGAGGTTGATGCCAGTGACGTCAACGGTATTGGTATAGACTTTAATCGATGTGACACCATTATAACCATAAGCCTCTTCGGTTCCTTCACAACAAGTATACGTATGAGAATACGTATCCCAAACAAAATTAATTTTAAATGGTGACGTGGAAATCGTACGAGTTGTACTACTATAACCACCATCATTTAGGGTGAATACGCATTTGGAGATAGTGTATCCTTCATTCGCTTCAACTGTCACAGAACCTGTTTTTGTCTCAAAAACCCATCCCCATTGACTATCGTATTTTTGACAGTCCTGGGTAACTGTAACAGCCCCTGGAGTAGTTTCACTGTAGGTACTTTGTCCAGTAGGTGTAATGGTGGTCAGCAGTGTTTCCGTCTGCGCCCACGCGCCCGATACTGCCATCAGCAGGAGGGCGAGAATTGATAAAATTCTTGTTTTCATAATTTTGTTGTTTTTAATTTGTTGTTGTTGTTGTTTGTTTTTCTGACCATGCATGAGACAGACGGACAATAGCAAAACCGCCGAGGCTCTCTGACCAGAGAATCTCGGCGGATAAATGTGTAGGGAGAGGGAACTACAATTCTTGATTCAGTTTTTCAAGCATCGTGGCATCGTCCATTCGGGCATTCTTTACGAATTCAATGAAGAGCGTGTCTTCGCTGACTGTATAGAGCAACTTGTTTTCGCTGATGACAAGTATGCTGCGATATTCGGTGCCTGTCGCCCGAACAAGGTCGGATTCTTGCTTGCCCAAGCCAGGGAATGTAGCAATGCGGCGAGCAGTGGAACTTATCTGGGTCTGGAGCCTGCGCAACTGCCGCTCTCCGAACTCCTCAAAGGTGTACTCGAAAACCTCAGAAAGGCTCAGCAACGCAATAGGCGTCCACTGGATGCGTAAGTTCATATACCTTGTCGTTCATGAAACGTTCTACCTCATCCATCGATACGGCCTGACCAGCCATAGCCTGTGCGTGGCTTCGGTTCAGAATAGTCTTCAATGCTTCGTTTGCTTCCATATTGCTGCCATTTTGATGTTTTAACGGTGCAAAGGTAAGCATTTTCCTTGGATTGGCAAAGAAAACTCCGTATTATTTATCCGTCTATAGTGTCTCAGTATGTCAATGAACACTTTTTCCGTCCACGCGGTGGTGGATGAACTTGCCAAAAGGCATGGCCTTACGGCGGGTGGATGTGTAGAAGTGACTGTCTCATACTTCTTTCAGTTGGTTTTAGAGATTAAACTTATGGTGAATTAAAACTGTTTGTTGCATTGCGCCTGTCGCCGTCCCCGCCGCTGTCGTCCGACGGGGACAAAAAACAAGCCGACTTCTCTTGACCTTCGGTCGAGTTTTGTCGCGACTCGGCAAAGTGCAAACAAGTTTGCCTTTGCTCTCGCTGCTCCAAAACTTGCACGGACGCAAGAAAAGCCGTATATTGACGCGGGCGACCCGCGCGTAAAATAATAGGTGATACTGTCTCTCTTTAGAGTAGGCGAGCGCCTGAGAGAGATTTCTAAGATAAAACCAAGAGAATGCCCGTTAATAAAGTTTAAAAGGCATTCTTTTTTCTTCTTTATAGACAAAATCCACTAATTATGCTGTAACGGAAGACCTTGTTTTCGTTACAATTGGTGCGCGGTTCATCTATCACCTTTACTGGTTCTTGACTTGATTTCTACCTGGAGCAACCGCATATACTCGCCGCCAGACTCTCGAGGCAGGTCGGCACGCGCCTGCCGTAGTTCACCGGTGGCAGTATGCAAAAGCGTTATATCGTCGTAAGCTGCCTGTAGGTATGCTTCTGCTTGACGACAGCAAACATCCTCAAGACGAGCTTAAACTTTACAGCGTTCATAGCCTTGCGGACGGTATCCGCATCATCCTTCCCGTTACATTTCCTTTCGT
>CADACW010000022.1 GCA_902786565.1 uncultured Prevotellaceae bacterium
ACGGCCACCATCGCTGCCGGCGAGACGCTCTACATGATGTGCCCGGCAAGCTGGATGGAAGGAAAAAGTGTGGAATTGGAGGACGAAAGTGGGAATCCCATCAGTTTTTTGGAAGAAAAAGACGCGATAACTATCTCAGGATATGTGATTTACAGAACACAGGCTTTAAACGATGAAAAAACCGTAGTGCTTAAAACATATAATTCAGATTATTATTGGTATGTAGGTACAACTCAACCAACTGATCCGACTGATTCTGCACAAAATACAGGATTAAATAAATGGACATCTTTAGGAAGTAACTTACCAACATCAAGTATTAAAGTTGTAAAAGAAGATCCTACTTATGCAGATCATACATGGTATATTGCTGCACCTACTGCTGCTAATTTTGTAATGTATAATATACTTAATACAACCCCTGAACTAGGAGTAACAAAATTAAATCCAATAAATATTGGAAATGTTTCTTATGATGTTTGGAAAACTAATAGTGAAGTAGACATTTGTCAAGTATATTTACATAAATAAAGAATAAAGCTTTAAACGATGAAAAAAACGTAGTGCTTAAAACTACACCCGACCGGCGGGATGTTCGGCTCTTGCGGAAGTTCCGTCGGATTTGAAATCCGACGGCTGGGAATATAAGCATTTGTAATGCGGAAGAGCGGATAGCAAATCCTTATATTCGCTATAGTAGTTGATTGCATTTTCACAAAAAGCCTTCACTAAATTTGTGAATGTCGAAAAGAATGTTTAACTTTGCACTCAAATTGGCACAATATGGTTATGGATCTGCGGGGACGGTTCTCCTCGATCACTTTTCCCAAACAATGTGGAGGTCATAACGGCTTCCACTTTTTTTGTTCCTCCAGTCTACGGCATCCTCTATCGCATCCGTTAGAACTAAAAAGACCTAAAAAACGATATCCTAACAAAAATAAAATGCATTTTCCAGCATATATTAGATTTATAATGTGTAATTTTGTAGCCGAAAACTGAAACCTATTGTCTATGTCGAAGCAAATAAAGTACGCATTTCGGCTTGTACATATCAAGAATATACCACATATCCTTGAAGTCGGTTTTGTGTTGCCTGCGTCGCCAAAAGCTTCTGACTGTTATATTTCTATAGGTGATAGAGTGGTTATTACTAAGAGAAATACGCTGCCAAATAGTGGACACATTGATTTGCAGCAATATGTTCCATTCTACTTCGGCCCTCGTTCTCCGATGTTGTATGTTATTCAAAAGGGTTACAATGGTGTGACCCAATATCCTCCTTCAGCACTGGTATATTGCATTGTCCGATTGTCTGACATTCTTGAGCAGAATGTTGATTGTGTGTTTACAGATGGTCATGCTTTTAGTGCCATCACGAAGTATTACTCAAAGGATGATTTGAAAAGAATTGATGAGATTATCAATCAAGAAGATGTCTATGCCAAGTTCTGGAATGTAGAAGATGACTTGGACTTGAAGCGAAGGAAAGAGGCGGAACTGTTGGTAAAAACGGAGTTACCAGCGAAATATATTGGGGGATTTGTCGTTTATAATAATGAGGCTCGTGACATATTATTAAGCTATGGTATAGATGCTTCTAAGATTGTTGTGAGAGAATCGTTTTACTTTTAATGCCGTATGAGATATGATAAGCGTTGTAACGGGGAATCTATTTGACAGCGATGCCCAAGCACTGGTGAACACTGTGAATACAGTGGGTGTGATGGGCAAGGGAATTGCGCTCCAGTTCAAGGAGGCATATCCCGACAACTACCGTATCTACCGCAAGGCATGCAAGGAAGGTACTTTCTCTGTTGGCCAAATGCTTGTGACCTCTGTCAACGATATATATGGAGGTCAGGAACGATATATCATCAATTTCCCTACAAAGACAGATTGGCGCAAGCCTTCAGAGTATCTCTATATAGAGAAAGGGTTGGAGGCACTTAAAAATGAAATCATTGAGCGCGGCATCAAGTCGATAGCCATTCCCCCCCTTGGCTCCAGCAATGGCGGGTTGAACTGGCCTCAGGTAAAGGAAATGATTATTGCCGCTTTGACAGACGTGGATTGCGACATTCGCATCTACGAACCATCGGCTAAGATACAAGAACGCATGAAGGCCGAGCGGGCGAAATTAAGTCCTGCCCGTGCCATGCTGCTTGATGTTGCTTGCGACTTGTCTGCAAACGGTGAGTTCTTCTCTGAGTTTGCAGCCGAGAAGATAGTTTATTTCCTACAAAGATTTGGGGCTGCCGATATTTTCAAATTGCAATTTAAGCCTTACATCTATGGTCCTTATTCTAGCAAGGTACGCTATATGCTACACCATCTGAACGGCAGCTACATCAGCGGCATGAGCGATCTTAACAACAGGCCTTTTGACGATATCTGGCTGTTGCCGGGAACATACGAGGCTGTCAATGAATTCTGGCAAAAAGAAACAAATCCCGAATATAAGCACATAGCGGAACGTACAAAGGCTTTTCTTTCTGGATATTATTCCAATTTTGGCCTGGAATTGCTGGCTACAGTTGATTACATTCTGCAAAACCAATTGAAGGGGCAGTTTGTTGACGACGATGCCATCGTCCTGACAGTTTTAGATTATGTCAAGAACTGGAATGAACGAAAGAGTAGGCTATTTACAGATAGCTACGTCAGAAATGCAGTCAGCTATTTGAGGCAAATGTCTTAATCCCCCGACCGGCGGGATGCTCGGCTCTTGCGGACGTTCCGTCGGATTTGCAATCCGACGGCTGTGGATATAAGCATTTGTAATGCGGAAGAGCGGATAGTAAATCTTTAAGTTGATTGCATTTTATTGGGCATATCAGACACGCAGTGACCACTTTGTCATTATACAATAATTAATATGAATCTTCGTTATTCCTAATGATAGTGATTAAAACAAATAAAGAAATGAAGAAGATTCTGTTAACACTGATTACGCTCACTCTGACTGCTGCTTCTTGTCTTGCACAGAATGAGGCTGGTACCTGGACACTGACCCCCAAGGCGGGCTTGAATTTTGCCCGACTGACCGACCCCGACATTTATATCGAAATGGGCGACGAAAAGGTTGAATACACTTACAAACCGGCCTTGACCGCTGGTATTGAGGCCGAATATCAGTTGAACAGTCGCGTCGGACTGGCCGCTGAACTGCTCTACTCCAACCAAGGATGTATTGTGAAGGACAACTCCGCTTTCCGCAACGGAAAGAATACACTTCACTACCTCAACCTCCCCTTGACAGCGAAATTCTATTTTGCTCCGAACCTGGCCTTCCGCGTCGGACTCCAGCCTGGATTTGCCTTGGGCAGACATATAGAAGAAGACGAGAATGACGGCAACGGGCAGTGGACACACCACTCGTCGAGCGACACGTGGTTCCGTCGCTTCGACCTCAGTCTGCCCCTTGGCCTCTCTTACAACATAGGTGCTTTTGAAGTGGACGCACGCTACAACCTGGGACTCAACAACATCACGGACGTGGATGCCGTAAAGATTCACAACCGCGTGCTGCAAATTACCATAGGTTATCGATTCGCTATGAACTAAAAGAAGTAAACATGAAAAAGAATGTAGTGTATGCGGCGGTGTGCCTTTTCTTTGCGATTTTTTCAGTAAGTTCCTGTAAGACAGAGCACAAGGAAAATATCAACAAGCACAGCGAAGCTTATATCCGCGAGCGTATAGACACCATATACGCCACAGTTGGCAAACCGTTCATTGACAGCGAGGGTAATGAGAAGGACTATATCGAGAACCCCTTCAACCGCGACAGCGCCTACTGCACTGAGCGCTACTATGCGCTGATGAAGGAAGCCGCCCGACTGTGCGATGAGACCGACGACATCCTGTACGACTACGACTACTGGGTGTGCGGGCAGGATTACTCTGACGACTGGAGCTGCACGGTGGCAAGGGTGTATGACATCACAGACTCTACAGCCATGGCCGACCTAAACATCCACAATTTCAGCGACATCGAGACCACCATTGCCCTACGCTTTGAGCGTGATGACTGGTATATTGACGACTTCAACCCCGCGGAGGGTGGCTTTGACGACAAGGCCTATCTGCTGAAGACCATCAGTGAGTGCAAAGAAGCCCTCGCAAAGGAAGTTGAGGCACAAACAACGGACGATAACAACTAATAAATCTATAAACACTATTAAATCTATAAACACTATGACAAACAATCCATTCACCCTGAACGCCAATCCCATCGTGGAATTTCTGCAGAAGCCTTCGTCCGAGTTTACGAAGGAAGACATCATTAACTATATGGTGCAGAACGACATACGCATGGTCAACTTTATGTATCCCGGTGGCGACGGCAAGCTGAAGACGCTCAATTTCGTTGTCAACGACCTGTCCTATCTCGACACCATCCTCAGCTGCGGCGAGCGCGTCGACGGCTCCAGTCTTTTCTCGTTCATCCAGGCAGGTTCCAGCGACCTCTACGTGCTGCCACGCTATCGTACGGCCTTCCTGGACCCCTTTGCCGAGATTCCCACGCTGTCGCTGCTCTGCTCGTTCTTCGACAAAGACGGTCATCCCTTGGAGTCCTCGCCCGAGCACACGCTGCACAAGGCCGCCGAGGCCTTCCGCCAAGTGACGGGCATGGAGTTTCAGGCCATGGGTGAACTGGAGTACTACGTCATCAGCGAGGACGAGGGTGCCTATCCCGCTCAGGATCAGCGTGGTTACCACGAGTCGGCCCCCTACGCCAAGTGCGGCGACTTCCGCACCCGCTGCATGCAATACATCGCCCAGGCTGGCGGACAGATTAAGTACGGCCACTCTGAGGTGGGCAATTTCTGCTTAGATGGCAAAAACTACGAGCAGAACGAAATAGAGTTCCTGCCCGTGCCCGTTGAGCAAGCCGCCGACCAGCTGATGGTGGCCAAGTGGATTATCCGCAATCTGGGCTATCAGCTGGGCTACGACGTCACCTTCGCCCCCAAGATCACCACCGGCAAGGCTGGCTCCGGCCTGCACATCCACATGCGCATGACGAAGGACGGGCGCAATCAGATGCTCTCCGGCGGAGTCCTCTCCGAGAGTGCCCGCAAGATGATTGCCGGCATGATGGAACTTGCACCGTCCATCACGGCCTTCGGCAACAAGAATCCTATGAGTTACTTCCGCCTGGTGCCTCACCAGGAAGCGCCCACCAACGTCTGCTGGGGCGACCGCAACCGCTCGGTGCTCGTCCGTGTGCCCTTAGGCTGGTCGGCCGACGTCAACATGGCAGCCTTGGCCAATCCACAGGACACGTCTCTCACTTCTCAGCCCTCACCCCTCACCTCTGAAAAACAGACCGTGGAAATGCGCTCGCCCGACGGTTCTGCCGACCTCTACCAGCTGCTGGCCGGACTGTGTGTGGCCTGCCGTCACGGCTTCGAGATGGAGAACGCCTTGGCAGTGGCCGAGAAGACCTACGTCAACGTGAACATCCACGCCGCCGAGAACGCCGACCGCCTGAACTCATTGGCGCAGTTGCCCGACTCCTGTGTGGCCAGCGCCGCCTGTCTGGAGCGTCAGCGCAAGGTGTTCGAGGAGCACGGCGTCTTCGCCCCTGCCATGATTGACGGCATCATCGCCCAGCTCCGCGCCTTCGACGATGCCAACCTGCGCAAGAACATCGAGGGATTCCCCGACGAGATTCAAAAGCTCGTCACACAGTATTTCCACTGCGGATAAACGCCTGAAGCCAAGGCCAATGCCACTTCAGGCATTGGCCTGCCGGGCAAACTCGAAGAGGGAGATGGGGAGGTGACAATAGCCGTCGGGATTTTTGTCTAAATAGTCCTGATGGTATTCCTCGGCGGTATAAAAGTTCCGGAGGGGAAGTTTTTCTACGGCGATGGGCTGCGATAGAAGGGCCTGCTGCTCGGCAAACACACGGTCGATGACGGGCAGCTGATCGGCAGACGTGAAATAGACGCCTGTACGGTAGCGGGTGCCCTCGTCGTGGCCTTGCCTGTTGAGGCTTGTGGGGTCGATGGCCTTGAAAAACATGTTCAGGAGGAACTCCAGGCTGACCACCTGCTCATCGTAAGTGACGTGCACTGTCTCTGCATAGCCAGTCTGGTCGGTGTACACCTCCTTGTAGGTAGGATTGGGCGTTTTCCCGTTGGCGAACCCCACTTCGGTGCCGACCACGCCCTTGATTTGTTTGAAGAAATGCTCGGTGCCCCAGAAGCACCCTCCTGCAAAATAGATCTCGTTCATTTTCGCATAGTTATTAATTTGGTGCAAAGGTAGATAATAATTATGAAATCTGAATCATGAATTATGAATTATTTTGTACCTTTGCAGCCTGTTTACGAAAAACGCTATGACAATAAGTGAGAGCACGAAAGGATATGCGCTGGGCGTCCTGGCCGCTGCCAGCTATGGCACCAACCCACTGTTTGCCCTGCCGCTGCTGGGTGCCGGCATCGACGCATATAGTGTGTTGTTCCTGCGCTATTTCTTTGCCATTCCCATGCTGGCGCTGATGATGATGGCACGCGGACGTGGCTTCGGCCTCAGGCGCGGCCAGGTGTTGCCGCTCATCATCCTGGGCCTGCTGATGGCGCTGTCGTCGCTGACGCTCTACGTCAGCTATGCCTACATCGGAGCGGCCATCGCCTCGACGCTGCTGTTCATCTACCCCATCCTTGTGACGGTGATTATGGCCATTGGATTCCACGAGCGCATCACAAGGCTCACCGTGGTCTGCATTCTGCTGGCCACCACGGGCATAGGCTTGCTCTATCGGGGCGACGACGGGGCTGTGCTCCACCCCTACGGCCTGCTGCTGGTGTTCCTTTCGGCCCTCTCTTACGCCATTTATTTAGTAGCTGTGAACAAGGGTCGGATGCGCGAGATTCCCACGTTGAAGCTGACGCTCTACGTCATCGTCTTCGGCCTTTTCCTGTTTGCTTTCCGCTTCCAGCCCTCCACATTCAACATTCTCAACGACCGCCCGCTACTGTGGGTGGCAGCTTTCTGCATGGCACTGTTTCCCACGGCCTTTTCGCTGATTTGCACCAGCGCCGCCATCCAGAAGGTGGGGTCTACGCCCGTGGCCATCCTCGGTGCAATGGAGCCCGTGACGGCAGTGGCCATCGCCATCCTCATCTTCAACGAGCAGCTCACCGTGCGACTTGCCCTTGGCATGCTGCTGGTCATCATGAGCGTCACGTTCATCATTGCTGGTGGCAGCGTGACCCAGCACCTGCTGCGGGTGCGGAAGATGTTTCCGCGCCTCCGCCGGTAGCAGGGCGTAAACGTTTCCCGCTCTATAAGCAGTGGAAACACCTACGTCTGGGGCAGGAAGGGTGTGACATCGAGGCCGAAGTGCTGGAGTTCGCGCACCATTGATGATGAGACGCTGCTCAGGTGTGGCTCGGCATAGAGCAGGATGGTTTCCACCTGTCCGTTGGTGATTTGACGGTTGATGTCGGCTTGTTCGCGCTCATACTCAAAATCCTTGACGGAACGCACACCTTTAACGATGAAATGGGCGTTTTCGGCGCGGGCAAAGTCTACGGCCAGGCCGTAATAAGGCTTCACCTCCACCCTTGGTTCGTCGGCATAGAGCCGCTTAATGTCCTGCATGCGCTCGGTGGCGGGGGTGATGCCGGGCTTGCCCACATGGTCGCCGACTACACCGATGACGAGCCTGTCGAAGAGCGGCAGCGCCCGGCGCACGATGGAGTCGTGGCCCGTGGTGAAGGGGTTGAATGTTCCTACGAAGATGCCTGTTCGCATAGCGTTGATATATTATTGGTCGAAGAGTGAGGGCTGCATCACGTTTCCGCTGTAGGGGTTGCGGCCGAAGTGCTTATAGGCCAGTTCGGTTGCCATTCGTCCCCGCGATGTGCGTTTGATGAATCCCTCCATGATGAGGAACGGCTCGTAGACCTCCTCCACCGTGCCCGAGTCTTCGCCGATGGCGGTGGCAATGGTGGTGACGCCCACGGGGCCTCCCTTGAACTTATCGATGATAGTGAGCAGAATCTTGTTGTCAATCTCGTCCAGCCCGTACTTGTCGATGTTAAGGGCCGTGAGGGCGATGCGCGAGATGTCGGTGTCGATGCGTCCCGTGCCCTTTACCTGTGCGAAGTCGCGCACACGTCGCAGCAGTGCATTGGCTATACGTGGTGTGCCACGCGAGCGTCCGGCAATCTCCATGGCCGCCTCGCTGCTGATGGGCACGCGCAGGATGGCAGCCGAGCGTGTGATGATTCTCGACAGCGTCTCCGGGTCGTAGTACTCCAAGTGCATGTTGATGCCGAAACGGGCACGGAGGGGTGCCGTCAGCAGTCCGCTGCGCGTGGTGGCCCCCACCAGTGTGAAGGGGTTCAGGTCAATCTGTATGGAGCGTGCCGAGGGCCCCTTGTCAATCATGATGTCGATGCGGTAGTCCTCCATCGCGGAGTAAAGATACTCTTCAACGACTGGCGACAGGCGGTGAATCTCGTCGATGAAGAGCACGTCGCGGGGTTCGAGCGAGGTGAGGATGCCGGCCAGGTCGCCGGGCTTGTCGAGCACGGGCCCGCTGGTGATTTTGAACCCCACGCCCAGTTCGTTGGCAATGATGTTCGAGAGGGTGGTCTTGCCCAGTCCGGGAGGGCCGTGCAGCAGGGTGTGGTCGAGTGGTTCGCCCCGATATTTGGCAGCTTCGACGAACACCTCCAGGTTCTCCACCACCTTCTTCTGGCCGCTGAAGTCGCCGAAGTTCAGCGGGCGCAGTGCGTTCTCAAACTCCTTCTCGCCCGCACTGGCTGTCTGCTCTGCGCGTATGTCGAAATCTTCGTTCATTGTTTCTTCTCAGGATGGAAAAGGAGGGCGAAGGCGATGCCGACGACCAGGGCGAAGCCGGCGAAGATGAACCAGCAGGTCTGCCAGTCGCCCAGCAGATACCCTCCCTGCCAGGAGCAGTATTTATTCACTATCTCGCCGGCAGCCAGCGTGCCGATGGTGGCGCCCAGGCCATTGGTCATCATCATGAAGAGGCCCTGCGCCGAAGCCTTCACCGACGGCTCACACTCCTGGTCGACGAAGATGCCGCCGGAGACATTGAAGAAGTCGAAGGCCACACCGTAGACGATGCACGAGAGCACGAACAGCAGGACACCCGGCATGGCGGGATTGCCCACGCCGAAGAAACCGAACCTGAACACCCACGCAAACATCGACATCAGCATGACTATCTTAATGCCGTAGCGCTTCAGGAAGAAAGGAATCATCAGGATGCAGAGCGCCTCGCTGATCTGCGAGAGCGAGGTGAGCAGCGTGGCATTGTTGGCCGCAAAGGTGTCGACAAAAGCCGGGTCGCCCTTGAAACTGGTGATGAAGGGGCCGGCATAGCCGTTGGTCACCTGCAGACACATGCCCAGCAGGGCCGAGAAGATGAAGAAGAGCGCCATCCTGGGCTGGCGGAACAGTTTGAAGGCGTTCAGGCCCAGCGATTCGACCAGCGATGTCGTCTGCTCCTTGCGGTCCAGCTTGCACTCAGGCAGCGTGAAGCAATAGGCACAAAGCACAAAACTGAGCAGGCCCGACACGAAGAACTGCATATAGGTGTACTGGAACTTGTGGGGATTGTCGGCCAGGGTGAAGGCGAAAGTGCCATCTTCCCACACGGCACAGTTGACAAACCACATCGTGGCGATGAAGCCCACGGTGCCCAGCACGCGGATGGGCGGGAAATCCTTCACGGTGTCCAGGCCGTTGTTCTTCAGGATGGTGAAGGCCGACGTGTTGGCCAGCGCAATGGTGGGCATGAAGAAGGCGACGCTGACGGTGTACATGGCGATGAAGGCCGACTTGTTGGGCAGTTCGTTGCCGAATCCGGCCGAGAGGCCCATCCACCAGCAGCAGAGCATGGCAGCGCCGGCCACCAGATGGCAGAGGCCAAGGAGCTTCTGCGGCTGGATGTAGCGGTCGGCCACGATGCCCATCAGCGTGGGCATGAATATCGAAACGATGCCCTGGATGGCATAAAACCACGAGATTTCATTGCCCAGGCCTGCCACGCCAAGGTAGTTTCCCATGCACGTGAGATAGGCTCCCCAAACGGCGAACTCCAGGAAGTTCATCGCCGCCAGTCTGACTTTCAGTTTGTCCATACAGTATGATTCTTTTAGTTGTTTTTCCGTACTACGCTGCAAAATTACAAAGAAAAAGCGAACTGGCAAAAAAAATCACAAACAACTTTGTATTCTTAACGCCTCGACGCCATCCAAGTTTTTTCTCCGGCATCCGATATTTTTGACCGGTGGGACAACATATTTGTCGCCGTCAACCATAATATATATAAATAGAAAAGGAACGATTCATGACGAAAAGAAACGAAAAAGAGGTTAAATGATGAGGAATGTGATTGACATATACGCTTTTTTTTGTACCTTTGCAACGCATCACAAAAAACTTTGATTAAAACACACACAACTATGAACAAGAAAAATTATCAAAACCCGCAAACGCAAACCTACCACGTCCAAACACAAAGTATGATGGCAGGCACAAATGTTGGTAACGTTAATTCAAATGTAGAGCTCAATTCTGAAATCAAAGGTGGCACTGTTGAAGCCCGCTCACGTGGTGGCAACTGGATTGACGACGAAGAATAGACACTGGCATTTAAGATGAAGGACAACAAGACTGAGACTTACCAACTTCTGGCAGAACAAGTGAAGGCGCTGACCGAGGGCGAGACCGACAGCATCAGCGTGATGGCCAATGTGGCCGCCGCCATCCACCACGCAATGGGCTTCCTGTGGACAGGCTTCTACCGCGTGGTGGACAATGAATTGCGCCTGGGGCCATTCCAGGGGCCGGTGGCGTGCTACCGCATCCCCTTTGGCCGCGGTGTGTGCGGCACGTCGTGGCAGCGGGCCGAGAGCGTCGTTGTGCCCGATGTGGAGCAGTTTCCGGGCCACATTGCGTGCAGCAGTCTGTCTCGCTCAGAGATTGTGGTGCCCGTCAAGTCGGCCTCCGGCACCGTCTTGGCCGTGCTCGACATTGACAGCCCCCACCTCTCCACCTTCGACGACACCGACCGTATCCATCTGGAGCAAATCTGCCAAATGGTGGCCAAGGTGATTTCTTAACTCACAATTCACAATTCATAGCGGATAGTTCAAGTCCTTGCGGCTTGGACTATTCTTTTTGTCAGTTATTTTCAAGAAGGCCCAAATACCCCCCTTAGAGATAAGTGCCACTTATCTCCGAGATAAAAGGCACTTATCTCCGAGATAAGTGGCACTTATCTCTGAGTCCGCTTTACCCTCCCTTTAGCAATGTAAAGTATTTTCCATTCCCGCCCTGCTTGCGCTGCCGATGCCGCAGGCATCTTACAGGTGTAGCCAGCCATTCCAATGGCTGATACGGCGATGGCACGCATCACCCATTCTTCCCGCCGTTCCCCAGCCGTTGATTCCTCTCACCTCTTACCTCTCACCTCTCACCTCTTACCTCTCACCTCTCACCTCTCACCTCTCACCTCTTAAAATTCTTCAACGCCAGGAGTCCCTGGTCGTAGACTATTTGCTCCTCGTCTACCAGCCAGTGGAGGGCTGACTCGATGAAGGCGTAGGGCAGTGGAAGCTGCTGCAAATCCGACACCGGGTGCTGAAGCCCGTCGGCCAAGAGACGGACGATGAGCTGCTTGGCTTCGGCAAGTTCATCCTTCGGGGCGGGCTCGCTGCCGTGCTGCAAGCACACGTCGCAATGGCCGCAGTCGTGGTCCGACACCTCGCCGAAATAGCGCAGCAACTGGCGGCTGCGGCACTCGTGGTCGTCGGTGGCGTAGGCCAGCATGGCCTGTATGCGCTCGGTGAAGCGGCGCTTCAGGTCGTCGTAGACGGCGGGCGTAAAGAGCAGGTGCTCCGAGTCCTCACGCCGCTGCGTATAGCGCACGTAGGGTGTCTTCTTCTGCGGGATGAAGTGCGCCACGCGCTTGTCGGCCAGCGACTTCAGCGTCAGGTAGACCTCGTGCAGCTTCAGGTCCAGCTGCTGTGCCAGGAAAGCCTCGTCTATATAGACAAAGTCGCTGAAAAGCCCGCTGTAGTTGCGCAGCAGGGTGACAATCATCTTGTCTTCCACCGCCGTGTTGCCCTTCAGCCGGTACAGTTCGTCGCGCTCCAATGCAAAGCGCAGTCGGGCGCGGCTCTCTTCCTCCTCAGTATATTCAATGTAGCCCGCCCTTGTGAGTATTTTCAGTGCCGCCTCCACGCGGATGGGGAAGTGGTGGTAGATGCGGCAGAACTTCTCTATTGGGAACTCGAAGATGGCATTATAGCCCGAGCCTACGCCAATCTGGTAGAAGTAGGCCAGATGGTCGTAGACCGTGCGTATGTAGTCTTTTTCGGGGAAGTTGTCGTCTATTCGTTTCATCAGCTTCTGCTCGTCGCTTCCGTTGACGAGCAGCACGGCGTAGGAGCGCCGCCCGTCGCGTCCGGCCCGTCCCGCCTCCTGGAAGTAAGCCTCCAGACTGTCGGGGCAGTCGACGTGTATGACCAGCCTGACGTCGGGCTTGTCGATGCCCATCCCGAAGGCATTGGTGGCCACCATGATGCGCGTCTCGTCGTTCTGCCATGCCCTCTGACGCATGTCCTTCTCGGCATTGTCCAGTCCGGCGTGGAAATGGGTGGCGCTGAGGCCTTCGTCGCAGAGCATCTGTGCCACCTCCTTGGTGCGCTGGCGGCTGCGGGCGTAGACAATGGCGGGCCCTTTGACGCTGCGCAGTATGTGGAGCAGCTGGTCGCGCTTGTCGGCAGCCTGCCGCACCACATAGGTCAGGTTCTGCCGCTCGAAGCTCATACGGAACACGCTGAAGCTGCGCCCGTCGGCGCTCAGTTTGTCCTGTATGTCCAGCACCACGTCGGGCGTGGCGGTGGCCGTCAGGGCCAGCACCGGCACGCCGGGCAGCAGTCGGCGTATGGCCGAGATTTGCAGGTAGGAAGGCCGGAAGTCGTAGCCCCACTGGCTGATGCAGTGGGCCTCGTCCACGCAGATGAAGCATACCTTCATGTGCGACAACTTCTTCTGAAACAGTTCCGAGGCCAGGCGCTCAGGCGAGACGTAGAGCAGCTTGACGGCGCCGAATATGGCGTTCTCCAGCGTCTGAATGATGTCGTCGTGGCTCAGTCCGGCGTAGAGCGCCGCAGCCCTGATGTTGCGGCGCCGCAGGCCCGCCACCTGGTCCTTCATCAGGGCTATGAGCGGCGTGATGACGATGCAGACGCCCTCCTGCGCCAATGCCGGCACCTGGAAGGTGATGCTCTTGCCGCCGCCCGTGGGCATGAGTCCAAGTGTGTCGTGGCCGGCGCCTATCGACTCGATGATGTCGCGCTGTATGCCCCGGAAGTCGTCGTACCCCCAGTAGCGCTTCAGTATGTCCCTGTACTTGTCGTCCTTCGGCATCGATAATTTGCAGTTTCGAGGTGCAAAGGTATTCAATTCCGCAGAAGAAACAAAAATTATCGGTGGAAAAGTTTGCCGAAATGAAAACTATTTGTAACTTTGCACCGCAGTCCCGGTAGTTCCTCTCCCAGACATTCAGGTGCTGGTGATGAATCCGGGTTTTTTGTGCCCGTTTGTTTACTGGTTGCAAAGGTACAAAAGATTATCCAGATAACAGGCAGTTAAGCTGAATTTCTTTGATAAAAGTACTGTTATAGAAGTTAAAAAGCACTATCAGAAATCGTTTTATAGCTTTAAATGTCGTTATTTTGAAATAGTTTTCGTACCTTTGCGGTCAGAAAAGACAAAACGGCAAAAAGATATGATTAGCGAACAAGATAAGCAGTTTATGCGCGAGGCCATCCGTCTGGCCAGTGAAAGCGTGAAGAACGGCGGCGGCCCCTTTGGCGCCGTCATCGTGAAAGACGGGGAAATCATTGCGGGCAGCAGCAACAGTGTCACCATAGACAACGACCCCACGGCGCACGCCGAGGTGAACACCATTCGCCAGGCCTGCAGAAAGCTGGGAACCTTCGACCTCTCGGGCTGCACCATCTATACCTCGTGCGAGCCGTGCCCCATGTGCCTGGGCGCCATCTACTGGGCCCACATCTCGCGCATATTCTACGGCAACACCCGCAAGGATGCCCGCGACATAGACTTTGCCGACGACTTCATCTACGAGGAGCTGGACCGCCCTCTGGACCAGCGCAGCGTGCCCATCGTGCCGCTGCTGCGCGACGAGGCCCTGGCCACCTTCCGCCTGTGGAGCGAAAAGGCGGACAAGACGGAATATTAACTCACTAAATACTGTATTATGGAAAGGACTTGGAGATGGTTTGGCAAGAAAGACAAAATCACACTTGCACAACTGAGACAGATTGGCGTTGAGGGCATCGTTACCGCCCTGCACGACGTGCCCTTAGGGCAAGTATGGACCCGCGAGAAGATACACGACCTGCGCGAATACATAGAGAGCTACGGCATGCGCTGGAGCGTGGTGGAGAGCCTGCCCGTGGTGGAGACCATCAAGTATGGCGGCCCCGACCGCGACGAGCAGATTGAGGTCTACAAGCAGAGCCTGCGCAACCTGGCCGCAGAGGGCATCCACTGCATCTGCTACAACTTCATGCCCGTGCTCGACTGGGCCCGCACCGACCTGTTCCACAACAACCCCAACGGTGCCACCAACCTCTACTTCAACTATGCCGAGTTTGCCTACTTCGACATCTATATACTAAAGCGTCCGGGCGCACGCGAGGAGTGGGAGCAGTTCCGCTTCCCCAAGGGCTGGGGCGAAGGCCGCAGCGTCATTGCCGAGTGCGACGAGCTGGCCAAGACCATGACCCCTGAGAAGGACCACAAGCTGGTGGAGAACATCGTCATCAAGACGCAGGGCTTCGTCAGCGGCAACTTCTCGGAGAACGACGAGGCCCCCGTGCAGAAGTTCCGCGAGTTCCTCGACCTCTACAAGGGCATCGACAAGGCACAGCTGCGCCAGAACATGAAGTACTTCCTTGAGGCCATCATGCCCGTGTGCGAGGAGTGCGACATGAACATGTGCGTACACCCCGACGACCCCCCCATCGAGATTCTGGGTCTGCCGCGCATCGTCCGCACTGAGGAGGACATCCAGTGGTTCCTCGACGCCGTGCCCAACCGGCACAACGGCCTGACATTCTGTGCCGGCAGCCTCTCGGCCGGAGCCTACAACAACGTGGTGGACCTGGCCCGCAAGTTTGCCTCGCGCACACACTTCGTGCACCTGCGCTCATGCCACATCTTCCCCAACGGCGACTTCACCGAGGCCAGCCATCTGGGCGGTCGCGCCGACCTGATCGAGCTGTGCCGCATCTTCGAGAAAGAGAACCCGCAGCTGCCCATGCGCGTAGACCACGGCATGACCTTCACCGACGAGCCCGGCGGTGTCTTCGACGAGTCGAGCCACGGCCACAATGCCGGCTACACCCTGCTGGGCCGCATGTTCGCCCTCGGACAGGTGCAGGGCATCCTGGCCACCGTCGACCGCGAACTGGGCATCCCCTACAAACAGCCCGGCTTCTTCGACGCATAAGGCCGGCCGAAAGAGTTGACAATCAATATGACGAACAGGCTATTCAGGAAAGAGGGGGCTTTTGGTGTGGCTGTCTTTGCCAACGAGCGGCTGACGCTGGACGAGCTGGACGAAGCGCATCTGGTCTACAAACGTGACATCAAGAGGCTGTGGCAGCCCAAGCCCGTGCTCTACCAGGCCGACTCGTTCCTGTTTGTCAAGGACGACACGCTCTACCTTTTCTTCGAACTGCAGCACTGGGACGACCCTGGGGCCATTGCCATGGTGAAGACCCGCAACCTGAAGTCGTGGACGGAGCCGGTGGTGGTGCTGCGCCAGCCGTTCCACCTGTCGTTCCCCTTCGTCTTCGAGGAGGGCGGACAGGTGTACATGGTGCCTGAGTCGCAGGAGAGCGACGCCATCCACCTCTTCCGTGCCGACAACGCAGAGCTGACCGCCTTTGCCAAAGTGCGCACGCTGCTGCACCAGGAGCGCACCGAGGGCATCCACTACAATCTGAACGACAGCCATGTCTTTGCCAGGGATGGGAAGTACTACCTCTTCACGTCGTACCAGAAAGACTGGATGTACTACCAAGAACTGTACGTGGCCGACGACCTGCTGAAAGGCGAATTCAGGCGACACCCCTGTTCGCCCATCTGCACCAGCAACGAGTATGGGCGCAACGGCGGCTCGCTCATCGACTTCGGCGGCCGGCTGCTGCGCGTCACGCAGGACTGCCATGCCGACTATGGCGACAATGTGTCGCTGATGGAGGTGACGGCACTCAGCGAGACGGCATACCGCGAGCAACTGTTCCGCCGCAACGTGCTGCCCAAGAACGCCATCTTCCGCGATGGCGGCCACCAGCTGAACATCGCCCGCTTCAGAGGGCAGTGGGTCTACGCCACCGACTACAAGCAGAACCGATGGGCGTGGTACAGGCTGTGGATAGCCCTGCTGACGAAACTAAAACTGCACGAGCACAAGGGATGAAGATACTGTTCCTGATATATCACGGATTCTCTGAAGTGAGCGGCATCTCCAAGAAGATTCGCTACCAGGTGAAAGGGCTCTGCCAGAACGGGCACGAAGTGCACCTGTGCTACTACGACCGCGGCACCAACGGCCACTGGCAGCGGATGGTGGAGGCTGGAGGCAGGACAACGGAGATTGAAGATTACGGCACGGGCAAACTGGCGGGCCTGCGGCAGCGCATTGGCTATGGCGCCATCTACGACTACTGCGCAAGCCAAGGCATCCAGATGGTCTACGCCCGCTGCTTTATGAATGCCAACCCGTGGCTGAACCGGTTCTTCGGCCGCCTGAAGCAGGCGGGCGTCAAGGCCGTGATGGAGATACCCACCTATCCCTACGACCAGGAGTTTGAGGGCTTTTCGCGCACCGAGCGGCTGCAGCTGCGCCTCGACCAGCTGTTCCGCAAGGGGCTGGCCAGACAGTTGGAGGCCATCGTCACCTTCACCGGCCAGCGGCAAATCTTCGGGCAGCGGACCATCCAAATCAGCAACGGCGTAGACCTGGACAGCATGCCCCTGCACCAGCAGGTGGACACCTCGAAGGCCCTCCACCTCATTGGCGTGGCCGAGGTGCACTACTGGCACGGCTACGACCGGCTGATTGCCGGACTGGGCGAGTACTACAAGACGGCCCCCATCGGAGCCAAGCCCGTCTATTTCCATATCGTCGGCGGGGTGTGGAAGTCGGAGATGCACGACGACGCGCACGCTCCCGGCTTTGCAGAACTGATAGAGAAATACGGCATCCAGGACAAGGTTGTCTTCCACGGCCAGCTGTTTGGCGACGCACTCAACAAGGTGTTTGAGCAGAGCGCCTTCGCCGTGGGCAGTCTGGCCCGCCACCGCAGCGGCATCAGCGACATCAAGACGCTGAAGAACCGCGAGTACGCCAGCCGCGGACTGCCTTTCGTCTATTCCGAGAACGACAGTGACTTCGACCACCAGCCCTACGTGCTGAAGGTGCCCGCCGACGAGTCGCCCGTCGACATTGCCCGCATCGTGACATTTGAAGAGCAACAGCCAATGACACCCCAGGAGATACGCCAGACGGTGGAACACCTCTCATGGAAGGTGCAAATGCAAAAAGTGGTAGAACAATGCGGATAGTCTTCTTACATCACGCCAACGTGTGCCGCGGAGGCATAGAAAGGATGCTCACCATCAGGGCCAACGCCTTTGCCGACGAGATGGGCTACGACGTGACCCTGCTCACCTATCAGCAGAACAACGCCCCCTTCCCCTACTCCCTCTCGCCAAATGTGAAATGTGTAGACCTGAACGTGAAACTCTACACGGCCCACAAATATCCATACCCCTTTCGCTACATCAAGAAACTACAGCTCCGGCGCCAGCTGTCAAATGCCATCAGGCACTTCCTGAAAGAGGCCCAGGCCGACATCGTGGTGTGCACCGACAAGGATGCCTACGAGCAGCGGGCGCTCATCAAGGCACACACCACGGAGAAGCTGGTGGTAGAGGCTCATACGGGCATCATCGACCACGAGTTCCAGGTGCGCCAGACCACCAACATCATCAGGCGCTTCTTAGCCATCATCCACCTGAACCATCTGAAAGAAACCGTAGCCCGCTTCGACGGTCTCATTGCCCTCACCCCCGACGATTCCCACCAGTGGGGAGCCTTCCTCAGGAAGACGGTCATCCCCAACTGCCTGCCCGATTATCCTGAACAGGCAGCCGGCACAGGCCAGACGCACAAACGCATCATCGCCGTGGGAAGACTGAACTACCAGAAGGGCTTCGACCTGCTGCTCCAGGCTTGGCAGACCGTGCAGGAGCGGCATCCAGACTGGCGGCTCGACATCTTCGGCGACGGCGAGGAGCTGGCAAGCCTCTCGCCCCTGCTGCCGCCCCGCGCCGCCATCCACCCCTCTACGCCCGACATCTTTGCCGAATACATGTGCAGCGACTTCCTGGTGTGCTCCTCGCGGTGGGAGTCGTTTGGACTCATCATCATCGAAGCTATGGCCTGCGGTCTGCCCGTGGTGGCCTTCGACTGTGACAACGGCCCCCGCAACATCATAGACGACGGCGAGGACGGCCTGCTGGCCAGTAACGGCGACACAGCCGACTTGGCGGAAAAAATGTGCCAGATGATATCGCAGCAGGCACAAAGGCAGAAGATGGGGGCCGCCGCCAGACAGCACGCCACCCGCTTCAAGGCAGAGAAGATCATCGGCCAATACGACCTGTTCTACAAGAGCCTCTGCCAACCCAAACAACAATAACAACACCAAAGAATATCATTCAGAATATGGCAAACCTGAAAACGCTGGCCAAGGATACGGCCATCTACGGACTCTCGAGCATCGTCGCCCGCTTCATCAACTACCTGCTGGTGCCCATCCAGACGGCACGCTTTGCAGCCTCCGGAGGCGAATACGGCGTCATCACGCACGTCTACGCCTACGTATCCATCCTCATCATCCTGCTCACCTTCGGCATGGAGACCACGTTCTTCCGCTTCATGAATCGCGACGGCGAAAACCCTGAGCGCATCTATGCCACCACCCTGCGCATGCTGGCCTGCACATCGTTTGCGTCCATCCTGCTGGTGCTGGCGCTGCTCCACCCCATTGCTGCCGCCGTTGGCTATGCTGACCATCCGGAATATGTGGCCGTGATGTACATCACCGTGGCCGTCGATGCCTTTACGGCCATTCCCTTTGCCTATCTGCGCTATCAGCACAAGCCGGTGAAGTTTGCCACCCTGAAGATTGCCAACATCCTGCTGAACATCGCGCTCAACTTGCTCTACCTGATTGTCCTGCCTGCCCTGCGGCTCAATCCCTTCGGCATCTACGACGAGCAGTTCACGCTCGACGTGGCCTTTGTCTTCTATATCAATCTGGCCTGCACCCTCTGCACGCTGCTCATGCTCTGGAAGGAACTGAGCGGCTTCCGCTTCGGATTCGACGCTGCCGCCTGCCGCCGCATGCTGGGCTACACGTGGCCGCTGCTCATCATGGGCGTGGCCGGGCAGCTGAACCAGGCCGCCTCGCAAATTCTGTTTCCCTATCTCTACGCCGGTTCCGTGGAAGAAGCCCGTGCACAGTTAGGCATCTACGGCGCCTGCATCAAAATTGCAATGATTATGGTTATGATTACTCAGGCATTCCGCTTTGCCTACGAGCCTTTCGTGTTTGGCAAATCGAAGGACAAGGACAACCGCGAAACCTACGCCCAGGCAATGAAGTTCTATCTCATCTTCACGCTGCTGGCATTCCTCTGCGTGACAGGCTACATCGACCTGCTGAAGTTCATCATCGGCGAGTCTTACTGGGAGGGACTGAAGGTGGTGCCCATCGTGATGGCTGCCGAAATCATGTTCGGCGTATTCTTCAACCTGTCGTTCTGGTACAAGCTCACCGACCGCACCATCTGGGGTGCCTACTTCTCAGGCATCGGTGCCCTGGTGCTCATCAGCATCGACGTGCTGTTCATTCCGCGCTTCAGCTACGTGGCCTGCGCCTGGGCCGGCTTTGCCGCCTATGCTGTGTCGATGCTGCTGTCATACTTCATCGGCCAGCGCTACTACCCCATCCGCTATCCACTTGGTGCCATTGGCTTCTACGTGCTGCTGGCGTTTGTCGCGTGGTTCAGCATGGACTATCTGCACGGTCGCCTGCCACTTTGGGCATCGCTGACCTACAACACGCTGGCCATCGGCTTCTTCGTAGCCATCATCCTGCGCCGCGACTTCCCGCTGCGCAGTCTGCCCGTGGTCGGCAAATATTTCAAGGTGATTGCCCTGGCCATTGTAGTGGCGGGCACCACGCTGGCCTGCAGCAACACTAAATCGCAGAGTGGCAGCACCAGCAATGCCGCCCTCAAGCCCACGGGCCCCGCCTTCTCGGCCGACTCGGCCTTCGCCTTCTGCCAACAGCAGTGCGACTTCGGCCCGCGCACCATGAACAGCGAGGCTCACGAGAAATGCGGCCAGTGGATAGGCGCCAAGTTTGAGAGCTACGGCATGAAGGTGACCGAGCAACGGGCCACCCTGAAGGGCTTCGACGGAACACCCCTGCAGAGCAACAACATCATTGCCAGCTACCAGCCTGAGAAGCAGGAGAGGATTCTCATCTGCGCCCATTGGGACAGCCGCCCCTGGGCCGACAACGACCCTGACGAGGCCAACTGGGACAAGCCCGTGATGGCTGCCAACGACGGGGCCAGCGGCGTGGCCGTCATGTTGGAGTTGGCACGTCTGCTGAACGTCAAGGGGTCAGGGTTAAGTGACATTGGAATTGATTTCGTCTGTTTCGATGCCGAAGACTGGGGCAGCGAAGACGTGAGCGACTCATGGGCGCTCGGCGCACAATATTGGGCCGCCCATCCGCATGTCAAAGACTACACAGCACGCTACGGCATACTGCTCGACATGGTGGGCGGACAGGGTGCACGCTTCTTCCAGGAGGGCTATTCGCTCTACTATGCGCCGCAGGTCGTAGAGCGTGTATGGAAAGCGGCAGAGACGGTGGGCTACGGGAGTTTCTTCCCCACCAAGCGCGGAGGCACCATCACCGACGACCACGGCCCCGTGAACGAGGTGGCCTCCATTCCCTGCATCGACATCATTCCCTACTATCCCGACTGCGAGGCCAGCAGTTTCGGCCCCACCTGGCACACCGTGGCCGACGATATGGAGCACATAGACCGCAACACCCTGCAGGCCGTAGGTCAGACGCTGGTGCAGGTGCTCTTCACCGAGCCTATCTGACGGTCATGTGGAAACAGCCCTGCTTGCGCTCGTACTTGATGTAGCAGCGGCCTTGCTGGCGCATATCGTTGAGCACCTCGCTGAGCACATATTTCAGTGAGTCGTCGCGCACCCGGCGCCGTTGCGGGCCGTCGGGGTCTTCCACCGTGTTGTAGCGATTGTAGCAAATGTCGAAGGTGGTGCCATACAAGTGGCAGGAGTGCTCAGTGGCGTTGCCGTTATGGCGGCGCAGTTTGACCACATCGGACTCTGTGCGCAGCACGCTGGTCACGATGAAGCGATGCAAGGGAATGCCCTTCACCTGCAAACTGTCGAAGAAGGCCTGGCCGATGTCCTGAAGGAGGATGGCGGCCCTGGGCACCAAATAGGGAATACTGGAATAGAGCGGGTCGACAAAATAATAGGGCGAAAGGCCCATATAGACCAGCTCGCTCTTGCGCCGCTCCGCATCATCACGGTCTTTCACCGGCTTGACGCCCCATCGCTGGGCAGCCACCAATTGCACGTGGTTGCTGTCGGGAAAGGCACGGTCGTAGCTGGGCACGCTGAAAATGCGGTGCGGGCGCTCGCCATTGGCCAGCAGGACAGGCTTCTGCCACTCTGTCAGTTTCTGGTTGACGGTAGTGTCGGCCTCAGTAGCCGCCACAGCAGTATTCTGCCGACCGGCCACTCCGGGGAAGACGCATCTGACGAGCGCCAGCACCACGACAACGATGCCGAAAGATTCGACAAACCGGTTTTTACGATTGTCTTTATCCACTTTCCTATAGGGGAGTTGTTAGTCTCTGTGCCCAAAAATGCGGAGCAGATAGAGGAAGAGGTTGATAAAGTCGAGATAGAGCGTCAGTGCGCCCAATACGGCATACTTCTGGGTGGCCTCGCTGGCATCGGGGGCCATCAGGTACATCTGCTTGATTTTCTGGGTGTCATAGGCAGTGAGGCCCACAAAGATGAGCACACCGGCATAGCTCACGATAAGGTCGAGCATGGCGTTGTGCAGGAAGATGTTCACCACGGTGGCGATGATGATGCCAATAAGGGCCATCAGCAATATTTTGCCCCACGATGTGAGGTCACTCTTAGTGAAATAGCCGAAGAGCGACATAGCCCCGAAGGTGCCGGCAGTAATCAAGAAAGTGGTGGCAATGCTGCCCAGGCTGTAGGCCCAGAAGATGGAGGCGAAGGTGATGCCGTTGAGGGCGGCGTATGCCACAAACATCAGCGTCGCCACTGAAAGCGAAATCTTGTTGATGGCAGCCGAAAGGCCGATGACCAGCAGCAGTTCAGCACCAAAAAGCAGCCATACAAGGCCCTGGTGCTGGAACAGGTAGTTGGTGAAAGTCTCGCTGGTGGCCACGTTGTAGGCCGTGAAAGCGGTGATGAGGAGTGCGAAGGTCATCCACAGATAGGTCTTACGCATCAGTACGGGGAAAGCCATCGAGGCTTCCAACTGTTGTTCGCGGTCTAAGGTCTGATAGTTCAATTCTTGATAATCCATAATGCTTTTTCTTATTGTTTAAATTTATTAATCAGGTTGGAGACAGTCTCCACCTCGGCATCGGTCATAGCCTGATGGCAAGGCAGACTGAGTTCCTGGGCATGTATCTGCTCAGTGACAGGAAGGCAAAGATTGTGCCATTCTTTGTAGCACTGCTGTTTGTGCGGCGGAATGGGATAGTGAATGATGGTCTGCACGCCCTGTTCTGCCAAAAAGGCTTGCAGGCGGTCACGCTGCTGGCAGAGCACAGGGAAGATGTGGAAGACGTGGGAGAGTGAAGGGCGGAGAGCGGAGCGTGACGAATGGGGGATGGTGACTGCCGGGGCCTTCAGCTGGTCGCAATAGTAAGCGGCAATGGCGCGGCGGCGGTCATTGTCACTGTCCAGGTGCTTCAGCTTGACGGACAGAACGGCGGCCTGCACTTCGTCAAGGCGGCTGTTGCGGCCGATGTAGTCGAAGACGTACTTGCGCGAAGAACCGTAGTTGGCAATGGCGCGGACGGTCTCTGCCAGTCGGTCGTCGTCGGTGGTCACAGCGCCGGCATCGCCCAGTGCGCCCAGGTTTTTCCCCGGATAGAAGCTGTGGGCTGCTGCGTGGCCGAGAGAGCCGGTCCTTCTTTGCTGCAACAGTGTTGCAGCATAGGGGGGCAGGGGGGCAGCATAGGGCGACAGGCAGCCGTGGGCCTGGGCGTTGTCTTCAAGCAGGAGCAGATGGTGGCGACGGCAAATGTCGGCAATGCGCGGCGTGTAGGCACAGCAGCCATAGAGATGCACCATCATAATAGCCCGCGTGCGGGGCGTGATGGCCTGCTCAATCAGCGAGTCGTCAATCTCGAGGGTGTCTATTGAGGGCTCCACAAGCACTGGGCGCAGGCGGTTCTCGGTGATGGAGAGGATGGTGGCGATGTAGGTATTGGCCGGAACGACGACCTCATCGCCCTCGTTCAGCACGCCCAGTTCCTTGTAGGCCCGCAGGATAATGGTCAGGGCATCAAGCCCGTTGGCCACCCCAATGCAGTGCTTGGTGCCTATATAGCGGGCATAGTCGGCCTCGAAGCGGGCCGTGGCCTCACCGCGCAAATACCAGCCAGAGTCGATGATGCTGGCCACGGCCTCGTGGATTTCCTCGGCATGGAGGGCGGTGATGCGCTTCAGGGGGAGATATTCAATCATAGCTGCCATTCGTAAGTGTCAAAACACACGGCACGTGCGCCAAAGCCCTCTTTCTGATAAATCAGCGAGTCGTGCAGGTCGGAACTGTGGGGCATGTTCGACGTTCCCAAATCGAAGAGCCGGAAATCCGAAAACACATCATGGATAAGCCTGTCATAGAGACCATCCACAGCGTGAAGACGCTTGCCGCTGGGCGATGCCGAGATGTATTGGGCTCGCACCACGTCACGTGAGAGATAAAGCACCGTCCCTGCCAGCATCTCACCCTCTGCTGAAAAGGCGGCCCAAAGCTGGATATTGTCCGGGAACCGGCTCTTCAGCAACAGCATCTCGTCGAGCGTGTGGACGGGGCGGGTGCCGAACTTCTCCATCAGATTGTCAGAAAGGATGTGCCAGAAAGCCTCAAAGTCGTCGGTCTGCCTCACCGTGATGCCATTGGTGCGTGCCTTGTTTGCCGCATAGTGGCGGTCGCGCTTCCATTTCAGCAGATGGCTGAAGGTGATGACAGACGAAACGTCGCGCCCCACAAGTGCGGCCTTGCTCTTCAGGACTATGGCATAAAGGTCTTCCTCCGCCGGCACCCTGTGATAGACGTGCGGCACCGGCTTGTACACTACCCTGCCGACGCCTTGTTTTTTCCAATAGGCATTCAGTTCATCGAAAAGCTGGCACACCTTCGCCGTGGTCGTGGCTTCATTCATTACCAGTCCGCCGTAGGTCAGCCCTTGGTGGGAACAGAGCGTCTCCCCCACCCTATTGGCTGGCAGCAGGGCAAAGAGGGCGCCCTCCAGATAGCACATCAGCGAAGCGTCGGCAAAGCGGTCGGCATGATAGTCCATATAGCCTCGGTCGAAGAGGAACGTACCGTTCTTCGACTGTGCCACGAAAGTGTTCCACTCGCTGCAGCGTGCCGGGGAATATGGAATGAGGTCAAACACCGTCTTTTCTCTCTTTATTTACGATGTTGAGGAACTCGCCGTAATCGTAGATGTACTCCTCTTCATCGAAAAGTTCGGAAGCCAGCACCAGACAGACGGCGCCGCTTGAGAAATCCTCCAACGTGCGCCACACGCCAGTGCCTACATAAAGGCCCTGATACGGATGGTTCAGATGGTAGGCCTGGCGGTCTTGGCCATCGAACACCTCGACCGTGAACGAGCCGCTCACGGCGATGATGATTTCCTGGCAGGTGCGGTGGGCATGGCCGCCCCGCCGCTCGCCCGACGGCACGTCGTAGGTCCAGTAGACGCGGACTATGTCGAAGGGTATGTTCTTCATTTGCTCTGCCACGGTCAGGTTCCCGCGAGGGTCCACAATCTTGGGCAGCTCAATGACTCTTGACTTGTCTGGATTCATTGCAACAGTTATTTCTTCATATATGGCTCCGTTCCCAGCACGGTCGTTGCCAGGCGCTTGGCCTTGGTGCGCAGCGCTTCAACGTCGTCGCCCACCTCGCCATAGCAGAGCACAACGCCCATTCGGCGGCCCTTGTGGGCTTCGGGCTTGCCGAAGATGCGTATGCGGGTACGGTCTTCCTTGAGTGCCTCCTCAAGATTATAGGGCAGCAGCGAGCGGTCCACCGGTGTCTTGGCCTCTGTCGGCGAGAGGATGACGGCCGAGGCGCCGGCATGCTCAAGATGGATGGCAGGGATGGGCAGCCCCATCACGGCCCGGAAATGCAGCTCAAACTCGGAGAGATTGGTGGTGTGGCCAAGGGTGACCATGCCCGTGTCGTGCGGCCGTGGCGACAATTCGCTGAAGATGACTTCGCCCTGACGGGTCAGGAAGAACTCAACGCCCCAGATGCCGGCACCCGTGAGGGCTTTCGTCACCTTGTCGGCCATTGTTTGGGCCTGCTTCAGGGCCTCGTCGCTGATCTGATAGGGTTGCCACGACTCGCGGTAGTCGCCGCCTTTCTGCACATGACCGATGGGCGGGCAGAACAGCGTGGGCCAGCCGTGCTGCTGGGTGACAGTAAGCAGGGTGAACTCTGATTCGAAGTCGATGAACTCCTCGATGATGACCTCCTTCACGTCGCCGCGGCTACCCTCCATAGCCTCACGGAAAGCGGTCTCCAGCTCGTCGTCGTTGTGCACATAGCTCTGGCCGTGGCCGCTCGACGACATCAGCGGCTTCACCACGCAGGGGAATCCAATCTCGTCGGCAGCCTGCTTGAACTCGTCGAAGGTCTTGGCATAGAAATACTTGGCCGTGCGCAGGCCCAGCTCCTTGGCGGCCAGGTCGCGGATGGCGCGGCGGTTCATGGTATAGTTGACGGCACGCGCCGAGGGCACCACCTGTATGCCCTCCTGCTCGAACTCGAAGAGGCGCTCGGTGCGGATGGCCTCAATCTCGGGCACGATGATGTCGGGCTGATGCTTGCGCACCACGGCCTCGAGGGCATCGCCGTCGAGCATTGAAAAGACCTCACACTCGTCGGCCACCTGCATGGCTGGCGCATTCTCATAGCGGTCGCAGGCTATGACATACTGGCCGGCACGCATGGCGGCGATGACAAACTCCTTGCCTAACTCGCCGGAGCCTAATAATAGTATCTTCTTCATTTTCCTCTATATTTTTTTACCAAAGTAGTATTTAAGCGACTGGAAGCCTATAAACTGCAAATGTCCCAGACAACGGCCAGACTGGAAAGCGTTTTTCAGCTCCTCATAATTCTTGTACATCGGTTCTTCGATTCCTAATGCCAGTCGGCCGTCTTTCACAAGCCAGAGGCCATATTCGTCTCTTGACCCTAACTGGCCATTGGATTTCTGCATCACGTGATAAAAACCGTCGAAATCTGCTACGTCATAGTACCAGGGTCTGAACGGCCATAACAGGCGTCTCACCTCTACCTGTCCACGCCATAGGGACACCTTTTTGTACGGGAAAAGATGGAGAAACAAGCAAGTACCAAAAAACAATGTCTCCATTGCCCCGAAAAGGACTACACCCAGTTGCACTGGCGTGCCATCCATCACGTCGGCGAAACACATTCCTACCCCAGTTAACATTAGGAATAAAAAGCCTGCTGCAATTCCATACAAGCGCAACTTGGCGTATTCAGAGACCACTTCTGCATTGTCTCTTGCAGCGAAACTGCTCTTGTCCTTCACTGCAACAGCCCCTTTTATTTCGTCATAATTGGAATATAAGTAAGAAGCAATGCTCACTATCCGTTTTCCGTCCTTTATCAACCGGAGCACTTCCCCTGTTCTACTATAGTCGGTCAAAACATAGTCGAACTCCGCAAAACGGTAGTACCCTTTCCAGAATGGCAGCAATAAGTTCTGGGTCTCAAGCCCGTCTGGCAATACTGTAATACGCTTCAAGGAGGCCAGATAGCCGATGCAAAACACCAGCGAAAACGCTCCCCAGGTAATCAAAACAGGAACGAGTACCCCCCTCTTGAATATGGAAGCCCCGCACAAGGCAAGAACTCCCAGTGCAATCAGGCAGAGGGTCGTGCAGACATTCTTTGTATTGAATTTGGAGGATACCATTTCTTTCCTATCTTATTGTATGTCTTTCCACCCGTGCCGCGTCAGGTCTTTGTTCAGTGTGCCGTGCTGCATCTGGAACTTGGCGTATTCGCCCAGCACATACTCAAAGTCCCGAAATGCCGCCTCTTCGGTTTTGTCGTAACCTGAGAGGTCGAGCGACGGGCAGTAGGCTATAAACACATCGTTCTCCTTGAACACGTATATCGACACCGACACTTCCAGTGTACCTTTTGTCTTACTGAATACAATGGAGTCAATCATAGGCCTTTTACCTGTTCTTGTACATATTCTCGTAGTACTTCTGGTAGTCGCCGCTGGTCACGTTGTCCAGCCAGTCCTGGTTGTCCAGATACCAGCGGACGGTCTTCTCGATGCCCTCTTCGAACTGAAGGCTGGGCTCCCAGCCCAGCTCGCGCTGCAGCTTGCTGGAGTCGATGGCGTAGCGCAGGTCGTGGCCGGCACGGTCGGTAACGTAGGTGATGAGGTCCAGGTCTTCGCCCTCCTTGCGGCCCAGCAGGCGGTCGACGGTGTTGATGAGCACGCGGATGATGTCGATGTTCTTCCACTCGTTGAAGCCGCCGATGTTGTAGGTCTCGGCAATGAGCCCCTGGTGGAAGATGAGGTCGATGGCACGGGCATGGTCCTCCACGTAGAGCCAGTCGCGCACGTTCTCGCCCTTGCCGTAGACGGGCAGCGGCTTGCGGTGCCGGATATTGTTGATAAACAGCGGGATGAGTTTCTCAGGGAACTGGTAGGGGCCGTAGTTGTTGGAGCAGTTGGTCACGATGACGGGCATGCCGTAGGTGTCGTGGTAGGCACGGACGAAATGGTCGCTCGATGCCTTGGCTGCCGAGTAGGGCGAGTGGGGATTGTACTTCGTGGTCTCGAGGAAGAACTTGTCGCCGTAGGCCAGATGGTGCTCGGCCGACGATGCCGTGGTGGTGAATGGCGGCTCAATGCCCTCGGGGTGTGTCAGTTCCAGTGCGCCGTAGACCTCGTCGGTCGAGATGTGGTAGAAGCGCTTGCCCTCATACCGCTCCGGCAGGCTCTCCCAGTAGAGCTTGGCGGCCTGCAGCAGGCTGAGCGTGCCCATCACGTTGGTCTTGGCAAAGGTGAAGGGATCCTTGATGGAGCGGTCCACATGGCTCTCGGCGGCCAGATGGATGATGCCGTCCACCCGCTTCTCCTGCATCAACTTGTAGAAGGCGTCGAAGTCGCAGATGTCCATCTTGACGAACTCATAGTTCGGGCGGTCCTCGATGTCCTTCAGGTTGGCCAGATTGCCAGCGTAGGTCAGCTTGTCGAGGTTGATGATGTGATACTCAGGATACTTGTTCACGAAAAGGCGAACCACATGGCTGCCAATGAATCCGGCACCGCCGGTAATAACGATAGTTCTCTTCATATTATTTTATTGTCGATTTATTAGTTTTGCTGGTTGTTCTTGAGACGTTTCCAAAGGCCGAGGACAAACATCACGAGGAAGCAGGTGCCGAAGGTGGTAGATGCCTCCTGCCACGACTTGTCGAGGCCAATGACACAAAACAATAACGTGGCAACAGCCGCAACTATTGTGCAAAGTGCTATTTCTGCAAGATATTCTTTCATTTGCGGGGGTCTGAAAGGGTGATGACTTCAAGGTCTTTAAACGTGGCACCGTCGATGACGAGGCGCATCAGCGTGCGCTCCGGATGCCAGCCCTGCAGTCCGGCGGCGCCGGGGTTCAGGTGTAGCAGGCCGAGGGCCTTGTCATACTTCACCTTGAGGATGTGGGAGTGTCCGGCGATGAAGAGCTGGGGCGGATTGGTGTAGAGCAGATGGCGCACCGAGGGGTCGTAGTTGCCCGGATAGCCTCCGATGTGCTTGATGAGCACGTCGACATCCTCGCACTTGAACCGGCAGAGCTCGCGGTACATCAGGCGCAGGTCGCCGCCGTCGCAATTGCCGCAGACGGCACGCAGAGGGCGGAAGGCGGCCAGCCGCTCGGCCACCTCAACAGAGCCGATGTCGCCGGCGTGCCATATCTCGTCGCACGGCTCAAAGTAGTGCAGATATTTCTCGTCCCAGTAGCTGTGGGTGTCGCTCAGTAAGCCAATGGTTTTCATTTCTCGAAACGCTTGCGGATGAAGTGTGCAATGAACTGCTCGGTCTGCTGCAGGCCAAGGATGGAGGCGTCGATGCATAGGTCGTAGTTCTCGGCGGCCCCCCAGCGCTTGCCGGTATAGTAGTTGTAGTAGGCGGCACGGCGGCTCTCGCCCTGCTCAATGAAGTGGCGGGCGGCCTCCTCGTCGATGCACTGCTTGGCCATGACCTGACCGATGCGGAAGCTCATCGGGGCGGTGACGAAGATGTTGACCACATTGTCGAAATCGCGCAGCACATAGTCGGCACAGCGGCCCACAAAGACACAGGAGCCCTGGCTGGCGGCCTTGCGGATGGCATCGCTCTGGAACTGGAAGAAGGAGTCCTGCGAGAAGCTCTGGCGCGAATAGTCGGCCGTGGCCGAGAGGGCGTTGGGTATGTGGAGGAACGAGCGCAGGAAACTCTTGTGCTCGTCGTTCTGCTCGAAGAATCGCTCGGACAGGCCGCTCTCCTTGGCCGCCAGGTTCAGCAGTTCACGGTCGTAGTAGGTGGCGCTGAAGTCGAGGGCCAGCATCCGTCCGATGTCGTGGCCGCCGCTGCCCAGCTGGCGCCCAATGTTGATGATGATATGGCGGTTGGTCATTATCGTTTCAGTTTCTTAAGATACCATATTAGTATTGGGATGGTCGTCGAGAAGGCGGCAAAGTCGCTGGCCGGCATCGAGGCCCACACACCGTCGAGGCCCCAGAAGAGGGGAAACACTATGGCCATGGGCAGAAGCATGAACAGCTGACGCGAGAGCGAGAGGAAGATGCTGATGCGCACCTTGCCGATGCACTGGAAGAAATTGGTGATGACCGCCTGCGAGCCCACCACGGGGAAGACGAGCATATCGAACACCAGTCCGCGGGCAGCCATGTCAATGAGCTGGGGGTCGGTGGTGAAGATGCGGGCTATCTGGCGGGGAAAGAGCATGGACACCGCCCACCCTGCCAGCAGGATGAGCGTGGCGGCGGTGATGGCCAGCCACAGGCAGCGCAGCATGCGGTCGAACTTCTCAGCACCGTAGTTGTAGCCCACGATGGGCTGCATGCCCTGGGTGACGCCCATCACGAACATGAAGAACACCATCACCATCGAGTTGGCTATGGAATAGGCACCCACGGCCATATCGCCGCCATAGCGCACAAACTGGTTGTTCATCGCAATGACGATGACGCACGACGTGGTCTGCATCAGGAAGGGCGAGATGCCGATACCGATGATGTTGCGCACCAGATTGGCTTTCAGCTTGTAGATGCCCCGGCGCAGGTGCAGCAGTTCCTTCTGGTCGGAAAATGTCCACATCTGCCAGCACAGGGCCATGGTCTGACTGGCGACGGTGGCCAAAGCGGCGCCCCTGATGCCCCACCTGAACCACCACACGAAGGCGATGACCAGCAGAATGTTCATGCCCACGGTGAAGAGGGTGGCCCACATGGCGTGGCGCGGCTTGCCGGCGGCACGCAGCACGGCATTCATGCCGAAGTACATGTGGGTGATGACGTTGCCCAGAAGGATGACCTGCATAAACGAGCGGGCGTAGGGCAGGGTGACGTCGCTGGCGCCGAAGAAGCGCAGGATGGGGTCGAGGAAGAGCAAGCACACCACCATAAAAGCCACGCCGATGATGAGGTTGAGCGTCACGGTGTTGCCCAGCAGGTGCTCGGCCGTCTCGTAGTCGCGCTGCCCCAGCTTCACGCTGATGCACGTCGAGGCGCCCACGCCAACGGCTGATCCGAAAGCCGCACTCAGATTCATAAAGGGGAAGGTGATGCCCAGGCCGGCAATGGCATCGGGGCCCACCACCTGGCCTATGAAGGCGCGGTCGATGATGTTGTAGAGCGACGAAGCCGTCATGGCCACAATGGCCGGCAGGGCATACTGCCACAGCAGCCGCCCCACGGGCTTCTGGCCCAGCTCCAAAGCTTTCTGTCTGTTGTCCATAAATGTCTGACAAAGGTGGTGCAAAGGTACGAAAAAAAAAACTATCCACCAAATTTCTTTCGCAAGAAGCACACTCCTGGCTGGAAAAAGTGATTCTGCGGGAGAACTGGCGGGCATCTAAAAGATAACCGGCGGTTATCTGCGAGATAAGCGCCGGTTATCCTGAAAAATGGTATGACGAATGTCTATTGATGCTGTTCGCGCAGCAGGTCGTTGACGGTCTTCACGGGGTTGAACGTGCCGAGGGGCACCTCGACGAAGACGGTGCTCCAGTCGCTCATGGCACCATTCCACAGGCCGGGCAGCTCCAGGGCCTTCAGCTCCTTGCCGCCCTTCGACTTCGACGAGATGAAGCCGGTGGTCTTGTCGACAAAGTCGGGCAGGTTGAACGGCTTGCCCTGATAGTCCTTCACGGCGCAGACCAGGTCTACGGGATTGAAGTGGGTGCCCTGGGTGAACATCTTCATATAGGCCTCGTTCTGCGTGTCAATCTGCGAGCTCTCCAGAATCTGCAGCGACACGGTGCCGTCTTGATTATAGGTCAGGAACGGGCCGCCGCCGGGCTCGCCCACGTTTTTCACCACGCCGCATACGCGCATGGGGCGGTTCAGCTTGCGGCGCAGATAGTCGGCGTCCACCTTGGTGCCCTTGGGGTCAATGCACAGGCAGTCCTTGACAAAAGTGGCCATCTCCTGCAGCTGGGCGTCGGTGGCTCCCTGGTCCAGCAGGCGCAAATAGCCGAAGGCACGCTCCTGCAGCGACACCAGCACGCCGGCAATGACCTGTTTCCACTCGGTGGTCTCGGGCTTCAGGCGGTCGGGCACCACATTGTCGATGTTCTTGATGAAGATGACGTCGGCCTCGATTTCATTGAGGTTCTCGATGAGGGCGCCGTGGCCTCCGGGGCGGAACAGCAGACTGCCGTCGGCCTCGCGGAAGGGCGTATTGTCGGGGTTGGCGGCCACAGTGTCGGTAGAGGGCTTCTGCTCGGAGAAGGTGATGTCGTACTTGATGCCGTACTTCTGGGCGAAGCCGTCGGCCTTCTCGGCCACCTTCTGCTTGAAGAACTCCAGATGGTCATGGCTCACGGTGAAGTGTACGTGGGCCTCGCCGTTGCTGGCGGCATAGAGGGCGCCCTCCACCAGATGCTCCTCCATGGGTGTGCGGGGGCCTTCGGCATACTTGTGGAACAGCAGCATGCCCTTGGGCAGCTGTCCATAGTTCAGGCCTTCCTTCTTCAGCATATTGGCAGCCACGGCCTTGTAGCGGCCTTCGGCCATCAGGGCCTTGATGCCCTTGCCCTCGTTCTGCTGGCAGACGGCGTCGAGTGCGTCGTAGAAGGCAAACTTCTCGATGTCGTGGAAATACTTCTTCTCGAAGTCGGTGGTGGGCACGTCGTAGTCGGCATCAACAAAGGCGAACATATTCTTGAACATGCGGCTGGCGGCACCGCTGGCGGGCACAAACTTCACCACGCGGCGGCCCTGGGCCTTATAAGCCTCCCAGGCGGCCACATACTGCTTGCGCTCCTGCTCGTTGGGGGCCACGATGCCCTTGCCCACGGCAGCGGCAGCCTCCAGACGGAGGAAGGGGAAGCCGGTCTCAAACTGTTTCAACTGGGTTTCAATCTGCGCCTCGCTGATGCCACGCTGCGCAATCTGCTTCAAATCTTTTTCGGTCAGCATAATAATAGATATTAAAAGGTTGGTTTTCGGTTATCATTTTGGGCCATTCCGACCATCGGCAGCGAAAGTCCGGTTTACCCCCCCTTAGAGATAAGTGGCACTTATCTCGGAGATAAAAGGCACTTATCTCGGAGATAAAAGGCACTTATCTCTGGAGGGGGTTTTTTGGCCGGTGTCTGAAACTGCCGTTCAGAAGGGGTCCGGACAGCCACTCCAGTTCAGGGGTGATTAGTCCTCCTCGGGGGTGATGAGCTTGTAGCCCTTGCCGTGTATGTTGATAATCTCAATCTGCGGGTCCTCCTTGAGGTGCTTGCGCAGCTTGGTGATGTAGACATCCATGGAGCGGGCGTTGAAGTAGTTGTCGTCAATCCAGATGGTCTTCAGGGCGAAGTCGCGCTGCAGAATCTCGTTGGCATGGCTGCAGAGCAGGGCCAGCAGCTCGTTCTCCTTGGTGGTCAGCTTGGTCTGCTGTTCGCCAATGCTGAGCAGCTGCTTCTGGGTGTCGAAGGTGAACTTGCCGATGTGGTAGAGCGTTGACTCCTTGTTCTTCTTGCCACGCACACGGCGCAGGATGGCTTCGATACGGAACACCAGCTCCTCCATGGAGAAGGGCTTGGTGATGTAGTCGTCGGCGCCCAGCTTGAAGCCCTCCAGAATGTCGTCCTTCAGCGTTTTGGCGGTCAGGAAGATAATGGGGATTTCGGGGTTCGAGCTCCGGATTTCCTGTGCCAGCGTGAAGCCGTCTTTCTTGGGCATCATCACGTCGAGCACGCAGATGTCGAACTTGGTCTTCAGGAAGGCCTTGAAGCCTGCCTCGCCGTCGGGGCACAGTTCGGCCTCATAGCCTTTGGCGGCCAGATACTCACGCAGCAACATTCCGAGGTTCTCATCGTCCTCGCAAAGCAAAATTTTCAGTTTCTCTTCCATTTCGTTGTTCTTTTATTGAAGATTGAAGATTGAAAATTGAAGATTGGGCTGCGCCCTCAACTTCACTCGCCAATTACAACCTTCTGGTTAATACTATTTATTATTAATAATTCCAATTCTTCCGTCTTCACCCTTCCTTCAGCACCGGTATAGTGACGGTGAACTTGGTGCCTTTTCCCAAGTCGCTTTCGCAGCGGATGTCGCCGTCGTGCAGGTTGATGATCTTCTTCACGTAGGCAAGGCCAAGGCCGAAACCCTTCACATCGTGCACATTGCCGGTGTGCACACGGTAGAACTTGTCGAAGATTTTCTTCACGTTCTCACGCTTGATGCCCAGACCGTTGTCCTGGATGGAGAAGCAGAGGTTCTCGCCTTCGTTCCAAGTGTGGATGTGGATATTCACCGGCTCGTCGGGCTTGCGATACTTCACGGCGTTGTCCATCAGGTTGGTGATGGCGTTCTGGAAGTGCACCTCGTCCACGTAGATGGCCGAGTCGACAGCCTCAATCTCGGTGGTGATTTTACCGCCCGTGTGCTCCACGCGCAGCGAGAAAGTGGAAGCCGTCTGCTCCAGCAGCTCGTTCAGGTCCAGCTCCTTCTTCTTGAACGAGGCCGTCTTGTTGTCGAACATCGACATCTGCAGCACCTTCTCCACCAGGAAGCGCAGGCGTCGGCTCTCGTCGCCGATGACACTGCCCAGGTGCTTCATCATCATCGGACTCTTGCCCACGCTCTCGTCGTTGAGCATCTGGGCAGCCAGCGAGATACTGCTGATGGGAGTCTTCAGCTCGTGCGTCATATTGTTGATGAAATCGTTCTTTATCTCCGTGTAGCGCTTCTGCCGGAAGATGACCACGATGGTGAAGACAAACGTGATGAGCAGCACGATGGTGAAGATGACGGCGGGAATCATAAACCGCACCGATGAGAAGATGTAGCTGTTCATTTCGGGGAAGTGAATCTTCACGATGCCCTTCTTCGACGAGGGGTCGTTCTGGAACAGCACGTGCGGATAGCTCCACTCCTCGCCGTCGGTGGAGTAGTCGGGACAGCGGTACACCTCGCGCCCGTCGGCCGTCGACACGGTGAAATGGTAGGGAATGTTGATGCCGTTGTTCAGCAGCTCCTGGTGGATGTCGCGGTCCAGCAGTTTGAAGTTCACACGCTCCTTCAGCGGCTTCTCGCTGGCGGTGTAGAGGATGTTGTAGACCACCTCGTCGAGCAGCGCCTTTTGGTAGACATAGCGGTTGCGCACCACCTCCTGCAGCGATTTGGCCGCCTCCGACATCTGGTCCTTGTCGCTGCGCATAATCATGGCCTTGGGCACCGAGGCGGGCTTCGTCTGGAAGGTCTTCAGTTCGAAAGCCGAGTAGACCGTGCCATCGTCGGCCGAGACGGAGAACTGGTGGCTGTGCTGGATGCTGCCGTCAAGGCTGTTCACCACCACAGAGTCCTGCGTGTAGGCCTTGCGCTCCACCTCGCTCACGTCTTTCTCCAGATAGCGCAGCGTCTCGTTCACCTCCAGGTTGCGGGCTGCCTGGTCCAGGCTCCGGTTCACGCTTTCCTCAAACTGCTCCTTCTTCATCTTCGCCATCTCCTCGATGTACGAAATCTGAAGATAGAGCAACCCCAGGAACGAGAAGCCCATCACCACTGCTATAATCCATATCGTCGATTTCTTCATCTTGCGTTTGCTGTCAGACCAATGATTTATTTGCAGCCACAAAGTTAAGAATTATTCCCCGAACAGTCATCCTGTTCTGTTAATCTTTTCCGTTAAATTTAACCGAATTAACAATTTAATCCATTTATAGATTCAAATACCAAACTAAAGAAAAGCAAAGATGAAGCATTATAAGGGGAATAGCCAAACTTTTCGCCCCAATTATTTGGCTGTTTTGCAGAAAAGTGGTATATTTGCAGCGTGCAATAAAAACAAATGGCGATAATGGGAACGATTGATATAGGCCAAACCGACAGAGGCTACGCCGTTGGCGTGCAGCAGTTTGACCGCATACGCGAAAGCGGTGCCGTATATGTGGACAAGACGGCATATATATATAAAATGGTGAGCACCAAGGCCGTGAACTTCTTTCTCAGCCGACCGCGCCGCTTCGGCAAGTCGTTGCTCGTCGACACGCTGCGCTGCTACTTTGAGGGCCGAAAGGAACTGTTCGAGGGGCTGGCCATCTACGAACTGGAGAAGGAGTGGAAGAAATATCCCGTCGTCCGACTCGACCTCTCCAACGGCAAATACTACGACGAGAAATTGGTGCACGGAACAATCAATAACATTCTGAAATGGCAGGAAGAGAAGTTCGGCATCACCATGCCAAAAAACCCAACGAACTATGATGTACGTCTGACAGACTTGATTCAGGCTGCCTATCAACAGACAGGCGAGAAGGTGGTGATACTCATCGACGAGTACGACGCCCCGATGCTCGACAGCATCACTGATTTAGAGTTGCAGAGCAGCATCCGCAACCGCATCCGCAATCTGTTCTCGCCACTGAAGGCTCAGTCGCAATATCTGCGTTTCGTGTTCCTCACAGGCATATCGAAGTTCTCGCAACTGTCCGTCTTCAGCGAACTGAACAACCTGCAGCAGCTCACCTTCGACCCGGCCTACGAGGCCATCTGCGGCATCACCCACGAGGAACTGGTCACCCAGATGAAGCCCGACATAGAGCTGCTCAAGGAGAAACTGAACAAAGGCTATGCCCGCTGGGGCATACACTATGAGTACGACGACGTGGTGGCAAAGCTGAAGCACTGGTACGACGGCTACCACTTCTCGCGGGATATGACCGATGTCTATTGCCCTTGGAGCCTGGTCAGTGCCTTTGCCATGGGCGACATCATGAACTTCTGGTTCTCCACAGGCACGCCCACGATGCTGGTCGACGTGATGCGCCAGCACAACATCGCCATGCCGCAATTGGAGGGCCTGCGTGCCCCACTCGACCGTCTCGACGCTCCTACGGAACGCATAGCCGACCCCATCCCCGTGCTTTTCCAGAGCGGCTACCTTACGCTGAAGGACTACGACCCCTTCGACATGGAATGGACGCTGGGGTTCCCCAACGAGGAGGTCTACCGGGGCTTCGCCCGCTCGTTCTACAATTACTATTTGGAGGAGTATGTGGGCAGCAAGGATGCCGTTGGCAACGCCTTCAACCGCATGCGCCGTGGGCAGATTTCATTCGAGGATTTCATCGGGGTCATCAGGCGCTGGTATGCCGGCATCCCCTACAGCATCACGGACAAAAACCAGAACGAGCAGTTCTATCAAGCCCTGCTCTACGCCGTGCTCGCGGCCTGTAACGCCGACGTTCACGCCGAGGAGCAGACCGCAGACGGACGTATGGACATCGCCTTGAAGATGCAGGACGCCATCTACATCCTGGAACTCAAATACGGCAAGTCAGCAGAAGAGGCCACCACGCAAATCCTGACGAAGGACTACGCCGTGCGTTTCGCTGCCGACGCCCGTCCCGTCTGGGCCGTGGGCCTGAACATCAGCAAAGACCATCGCACCATAGAGAGCTACAATATGGTTGCGTGTAAATAACAAATAGAAGACCAATGATTACTTATAACACTGAGAACGTCAGGATGCCCGCCATCCGCAAAAGGGAAACGACGGCATGGATTCGCCGCGTGGCCCAGACCTACGGCAAAAAGGTGGGCGAGGTGGGCTACCTCTTCTGCGACGACGAGAAAATCCTGGAAGTGAACCGCGAGTTTCTGAACCACGACTACTACACCGACATCATCACCTTCGACTATTGCGAGGACGACGTGCTCAATGGCGACCTGGTGATCAGCCTCGACACCGTGCGCACCAATGCCGAACTGTTCGGCAAGAACTACGAAGAGGAGCTGCACCGCGTCATCATACACGGCATCCTGCACCTCTGCGGCATCAACGACAAGGGGCCCGGCAAGCGCGAACTGATGGAGGCCGCCGAGAACAAAGCCTTGGCTCTGCGAAAATTGGAAACTGAAAGTTGAAAGTTGAAAGTCGTTTTCTCTCACCTCTCACCTCTCACCCCTCACCCCTCACCCCTAAACCCTAAACCGCCACTACTTGCCCCGTGAAGGTGCAAGCCGATGGAATATTCATCCACAACCAGCACTTTTCGCGCCAAAAGTTTTGCCATTTCGATAAAGTTTACGACCTTTGCAGGCTGAAACTAATTGTAATATATATAATACTTATGGCAGAACAATTGGAAGTTAAAGAGCTCGAGCAAGTTGTTGTTCGGTTTTCAGGAGATTCCGGCGACGGCATGCAGCTGGCCGGAAACATTTTTTCTACTGTCAGCGCCACCGTTGGCAATGGCATCTCCACATTCCCCGACTATCCCGCCGACATCCGCGCCCCGCAAGGGTCGCTCACGGGCGTCAGCGGATTCCAGGTGCACATCGGTGCCGGCAAGGTCTACACGCCGGGCGACAAGTGCGACGTGCTGGTGGCCATGAACGCCGCAGCACTGAAGACGCAGTACCGCTATGCCAAGCCGGGGGCCACGATTATCATCGACACCGACTCTTTCGGGCCTAAGGACCTGGAGAAGGCACAGTTCAAGACCGACGACTACCTCGGCGAAATGGGCATCGACCCCGACCGTGTCATCCAGTGCCCCCTGACCACAATGGTGAAGAGCTGCCTGGCCGACACGGGCATGGACATGAAGGCAATGATGAAATGCCGCAACATGTTCGCCCTCGGACTCGTCTGCTGGCTCTTCGACCGTGACCTCAGCCTCGTGGCCAATTTCCTGCGCGAAAAGTTCGCCAAGAAACCCGCCATCGCCGAGGCCAACATCAAGGTGATCCAGGCTGGCTGGGACTACGGCCACAACACCCACTCGTCGACCGTCAATGTCTACCGCGTGGAGTCGAAGGTGAAGGAGCCCGGACGCTATATGGACATCACCGGCAACAAGGCCACAGCCTACGGCTTCATTGCCGCTGCCGAGAAGGCCGGACTGAAACTCTACCTCGGCTCATACCCCATCACCCCTGCCACCGACGTGCTGCACGAACTGGCCAAGCACAAGTCGTGCGGTGTCATCACCGTGCAGTGCGAAGACGAAATCAGCGGAGCCGCCTCGGCTCTCGGCGCATCGTTTGCCGGCGCCCTTGGCGTGACGTCGACCTCCGGCCCCGGCATCTGCCTGAAGAGCGAGGCCATGAACCTGGCCGTCATCATGGAGCTGCCCCTCGTGGTGCTCGACGTGCAGCGCGGCGGTCCCGCCACGGGTCTGCCCACCAAGTCGGAGCAGACCGACCTGCTGCAGGTGCTCTTCGGCCGCAACGGCGAGAGCCCCATGCCCGTGATGGCCGCCACCAGCCCCACCGACTGCTTCGATGCCGCCTACCAGGCCTGCAAGATAGCCCTGGAGCACATGACGCCCGTGGTGCTGCTCACCGATGCCTTCGTGGCCAACGGCAGCGGTGCCTTCAAACTGCCCGACATCGCCAAGCTCGACCCCATCAATCCGCCATACGTGCCTGAGGAGCTGAAGGGCAAATGGACACCCTATATGCGTGCCGAGAACGGCACCCGCTACTGGGCCGTGCCGGGTCGCGAAGGCTTCACCCACATCCTTGGCGGACTGGAGAAGGACAGCAACACCGGCGCCATCTCGACCAATCCGGAGAACCACGACCTGATGACGCGCCTGCGCCAGCAGAAGATTGCCAACATCGAGGTGCCCGACCTGGAGGTCTGCGGCGATGCCGACAATGCCGAACTGCTCATCGTGGGCTTCGGCTCCACCTTCGGCCATCTGCACTCGGCCATGGACGAGCTGCGGGCCAAGGGCCACAAGGTGGCGCTGGCTCACTTCAAGTATCTGAACCCGCTGCCAAAGAACACCGCCGAGGTGCTCAACAAGTATAAAAAGGTGGTGGTGGCCGAGCAGAACATGGGCCAGCTGGCCGCCTACCTCCGCATGAAGGTAGACCACTTCGTGCCCGAACAGTTCAATCAGGTGAAGGGCCAGCCCTTTGTGGTCGAAGAGTTAGTCAACGCATTCATGGACATTTTAAAGAAGTAAAACAACTATGAGTTATACAGCACAAGATTATAAGAAAGGGCAGCCCCGCTGGTGCCCTGGATGCGGCGACCACTTTTTCCTGGCTTCGCTCCACAAGGCAATGGCAGAAATTGGCGTAGCACCTCAGGATATTGCAGTAATCAGCGGCATAGGCTGCTCCAGCCGTCTGCCCCACTATATGGCCACCTACGGCATGAACACCATACACGGACGCGCTGCCGCCATCGCCACCGGCGCAAAAGTGGCCAACCCCAACCTGACCGTCTGGCAGGTATCGGGCGACGGCGACGGACTGGCCATCGGTGGCAACCACTTCATCCATGCCAACCGCCGCAACATCGACCTGAACATGATTCTGCTGAACAACCGCATCTACGGCCTGACCAAGGGACAGTACTCACCCACCTCACCCCGCGGCTTCGTCAGCAAGAGCAGCCCCTACGGCACCGTGGAAGACCCGTTCCGCCCGGCAGAACTCTGCTTCGGTGCCCGCGGGCACTTCTTTGCCCGCTGCGTGGCTACCGATGCCAAGGGAACGGTGGAAGTGCTGAAGGCAGCCTACGAGCACAAGGGTGCCAGTGTGACCGAGGTGCTGCAGAATTGCGTCATCTTCAACGACCACTGCCACGACATAGTATATAATAATGAGGGACGCCGCAAGAATGCCATCTACGTGCGCCACGGCGAGAAGCTGGTCTTCGGCGAAAACAATGAGTACGGCCTTGTGCAGCAGGGCTTCGGCCTGAAAGTGGTGGAGATAGGCAAGGACGGCTACACACTGGACGACGTGCTGGTGCACGACGCCCACTGCGAGGACAACACCCTGCAGCTGAAGCTGGCCATGATGACGCCCGAAGACGGATTCCCCATCGCCCTGGGCGTGATTCGCGATGTCGAGGCTCCCACCTACAACGATGCCGTCTACCAGCAGTTGGAAGAGGTGTCGGCACAGAAGAAGTACCACAACTTCGCTGAACTGCTTGAGACCAACGACATCTGGGAAGTGAAATAACGCTCTTGGGAATTCAGATTTGTCCCGACTCAACCATAAGGACTACGCGCTCCGTAAGGCGGTCAACACCGTCGGGGTCGTAGCCCTTTTTCAGTGATGCGCCGAACATCCAGGCAAAGGCCTGCCACATGCCGGAGCGCACGGGGCCAATGAAAGCCTGCATGGCATCGTAGGCCGTGCTGTGGCACTCGCGGTCCACCAGTTTGATGAGCAGTTTGCCCTGCGAGAAGGTGAGTTTCTTCATCTGCGGCTTATACTCCTTGACCACCGCCTCCTCCACACGGCGCAAGTGGGCCTTGCGCTCACTTTCGGGCAGCGTCTCCGTAAACTCGGCCGTCTCAATGATGATTTGTCGCACCTGCTTGGCTATGGGCAGCACCTTCTTCACGTTGCGCACCAGTCGGTTGTAGGCTTGCTGCTGCCGCTTGTTCTTAAATGTTGGCTCGGGGTAGACAAACACCTGCGACAGCTCCATATACTGGATGGAGTCGCCATCGACCAGCACCTTGCCCACTTTCACCGTCGGCACAAACACCGGATCGCCCTGCACCTCCTGAGCACGGGGGGCAAGGAGCACAAGCAGAAAAGCGGAAAGTATGGCAAGCCTCTTCATAGAATAATGTTCGGTTAGTGGCACAATCGACAGCCCTCGCACTTGTTCAGTTCGCCACGGAAGCGCTTCTCCACCAGATAGTGCAGACGGTCGCGCAGCGGCCCCAACTGCATCTTGTCGACGACCTCGCTGATAAAGGCGTTCTGCAGCAGCAGACGTGCCTCCTGCAGCGAGATGCCACGCTGCTGCATGTAGAAGAGGGCCTGGTCGTTGAGCTGGCCTACGGTGGAGCCGTGGGCACACTTCACGTCGTCGGCATAAATCTCCAGCATGGGCTGGGTGTACATACGCGCCTCGCGACTGGCCGTCAGGTTCTGGTTGGTCATCTGCGAGACCGTCTTCTGCGACCCTTTTTCCACCAGCACGCGCCCTGCGAAGGCGCCGGTGGCCTTGCCGTCGAGCACATACTTATACAGCTGGTTGCTGGTGCAATGGGGGGCACGGTGGGTGATGAGCGTGTTGTTGTCTACGTGCTGCTGCTTGTCGGCAATCACGCAGCCGTAGCAGGTGCACTCGGCACCCTCGCCTGAGAGCGTCAGGTCGAGCTTGTTGCGGGTGATGCCGTTGTGCAGGGTGATGACGTTGTGGCATACGTGGCTGTCGCGCTGCTGGTCTATATAGACATTGCTCAGGCGCACATTGCGCTGATGGGTCTCCTCCATACAGTAAAGGTCGAGCGAGGCCCCGTTGCCCACCACGGCCTCTATGACCTGTGTGGCCAGGAAGTTGCGGTCGTCGGCAGCATGGTCGCAGAAGAGCAGTTTGATGGCGGCCCCCTCTTCGACCACGATGAGCACGCGGCGGTTCACCATCAGGAAGCCGCCGTCAGGGCCCTCCAACCGGGGTGGCCACTTTAGGATGTTGATAATCTGCAGGGCCTTGTCCACCCTGACGCCTCGCGGCACGTAGACCAGCAGTCCGTCCTGGGCCAGCATGGTGTTGAGCGCCGTGATGCCGTCGGTGGCCGTATCGGCCAGTCGGGCATAGTGCCGGGCAAGTTGCGAGGCGAGGGGTGAATCCTGGGCAAACAGTTCGCGCATCGACCCCACGACGACGCCCTCCGGCAGACGGCTTTGGGTCAGGCGCTCGCCTTTCAGTTCGCGTCTCTCACCACTATGGTAGAAGGCGTCGTTGACCATGAAGAAGAGCTGGGTGGAGAGGTTGGGCACGTCGCAGCGGAAGGCCTGATAGGGGTCCACGGGAATGTCCAGCCGCGACAGGTTCACGCCATAGTCGGGGGCAAAGAGGCGCTGCATGTCGGTGTACTTATAGCGCTCCACCTTCTGCGAGGGGAAGCCCAGCCGGCAGAAGTCGTCAAACGCCTTGTCGCGCACGCCGTTCATCACTGCTGGCGCGTGGTCGACGATGGTCTGACGGGCCTGTGTGTACAAATCTATGTATTGCTGCTCGCTGTTCATGCTATTCCTCCCCTATTTCCTCCTTAATCCAGTCGTAGCCGTGCTCCTGTATCTCACATGCCAGCTCCGGCCCGCCGGTCTTGACGATGCGGCCCTTGTAGAGCACGTGGACGAACTGCGGACGAATCATTTCCAACAGCCGGTCGTAGTGGGTGATGACGATGCAGCTGGTCTGCTGGGTCATCAGCTTGTTCACGCCCTCGGCCACGATGCGCATGGCGTCAACGTCCAGGCCAGAGTCTGTCTCGTCGAGTATGGCCAGCCGGGGCTCCAGCATGGCCATCTGGAATATCTCGTTGCGTTTCTTCTCGCCGCCGCTGAAGCCCTCGTTCACCGAGCGGTTGGCCAGCTTGGCGTCCAGCTCCACAATCTTCCGTTTTTCGCGCATCAGCTTCAGAAAGTCGGCGCCCTTCATAGGCTCCAGACCCTGGTACTTGCGCTTCTCGTTGATGGCCGCCTTCATAAAGTTGGTCATGCTCACGCCGGGAATTTCCACCGGATACTGGAACGAGAGGAACAGCCCCTCGTGGGCGCGGTCTTCGGGTTTCATCTCCAGCAGGTTCTTGCCGTCGAACCACGCCTCGCCCTCGGTCACCTCGTAGAGAGGATTGCCCACGAGCACGGCACTCAGTGTTGACTTGCCCGAACCGTTGGGGCCCATAATGGCGTGGGTCTCGCCGTCGTTGATCACAAGGTCGATGCCTTTCAGTATTTCTTTTTCGCCTATACGGGCGTGCAGATTGCGAACTTCTAACATGCTTGTTCTGGTTTTGTGAGTGCAAAAATACAAAATATCGGTAAGAACAGAATTAATCCTTGGCGATATTTACGCACATTTAACGTTTCGCATGGCTACCCTTTCACGAAAAATGTGTACTTTTGCACGCAGATGGACAAATTCTCACACGAACAGCGCAGCAAGTGCATGGCAGCCATACGGTCGAAGGACACAAAGCCGGAGCTGACCGTGCGCCGCGGACTGTGGAGCCGGGGCTTCAGATACCGGCTGAACCACAGCCGGCTGCCCGGACATCCTGACCTGGTGCTGCGCAAGTACCGCACGTGCATCTTCGTCAACGGATGCTTCTGGCACGGCCATCACGTCCATTTGCCATCCGGCGATTCACCATTTGCTGTTGAGAATTCGAAATGCTGCAAGATTCCTGCCACGAACAGGGATTTCTGGATGGCCAAGATTCGCCGCAACCAAGAGCGCGACCGCCAGGAGAAGCGCCAGCTGGCTGCCATGGGCTGGCACTGTATCACCGTGTGGGAGTGCGAGCTGACGCCGCAACGCCGCGAAGAGACCTTGGCGTCAATCGCCTTCACGCTGAACCACATCTACCTGCAGGACCACGCCGCACCAACAGAGCGCCCGGCCGCCGAACCGCTGCCATCCATGCCAATGGCTGCCGAGGACCAGAACACTTCCAACCAAAACTAACAACAAACTAAAAAAATGACTAAGAAACTCTTTTCGACGAGCCTTTTGCTTATCCTTTTGTGTCTGCCGTTCAGCCGCGTTTCGGCACAGAGCACGTTTTCAGAAAACTTCGAGAGCGGCCTACCCACGTTGGCACCATCGGCCGAGACCCCAGTCATGCTGGCTTCCGGCACATGGCAGATAAAAAATGTCTATGGCAAGAAAGACAACAACAGCCTGCGCCTGACGATGAACGCCAATGGCTATGCCGTGACGCCGGCACTCTGCCAGCCTGGCACCGTGACCTTCAGCCATCGGGCCTCGGGCAGCGGCAAGAAGCTGCTTGTGGAGAAATCGGTGGACCGAGGACTGACGTGGACCGAGATTGGCACCTCGACGGTATCGTCGTCGACACCCTACGGCGCAAGCACATTCCAGTGCGACTCGCAGGAAGAGGACACACTGGTGCTGCTGCGTTTCACCTGTCTCAACTCCACCATCTATATTGACGACGTGAAGATCACACTCGACACGGTGAGCGAGCAGCCAGAGGCTGAACCCGACGACCCAACCTACGTCACCAGTGGCGTGTGGGTGCCCACGCGCCCCTTCCCCACACCGCTGAGAGAAATCTATGTGGCGCCTGCCGCAGCTGTAGCCAACGAGTCGACAGAGGCCGCCGCCGACGGCTCGATTGAGCATCCATACACCAACATCCAGACCGCCATCGACCAGGCCACGCCCGGCACCCACATCATCTGCCGAGGCGGCACCTACAACCAGCGTGTGCAGAGCGACGGCAAGTTCACCGTGCGCATCAAGAACAGCGGCACGGCCCAGAATCCCATCGTGATACGATGCTACGACGGCGAGCAGCCAGTGTTCGACTTCGAGGCCGGCCTGACCGCCGACCGCGTGGGCGAGCGCGGATTCCTCATCAGCGGCAACCACTGGTGGCTTTTCGGACTGCACGTGACCCACGCCGCCGACAACGGCATCAAGCTGGAGGGGTCGCACAACCGCATAGAGCGCTGCGAGTTCTCATACTGCCTCGACACCGGTCTGCAACTGGGCTTTGGCCACATTTTCAGCGACACATTCCCCGGCGTGAGCAAGAACGACGGCACATACTGCTCGTACAACGACATCATAGACTGCGACTCGCACCACAACTGCGACTACGACACCAACTACGGGTCGGATGCCGACGGATTTGCCTGCAAGATGCACAACGGCGTGGGCAACCGATTTGTGCGCTGCCGCGCCTGGCACAACAGCGACGACGCCTGGGACCTCTACGAGACCGACTTCGACGTGGTGCTGGCAGAGTGCTGGGGGTGGGAGTCGGGCAAGGCCGACGACCACCTGTGGGTGAAGAACTATATAAAGAAGAGCGGCTCGATGTCGTTCTCAGGCAACGGCAACGGCATCAAGCTCGGCGGCAATGGCACCGGCGGCTCGTCGAAGGGGGTGCACTATGCCTTCAACTGCATAGCCTTCGGCTGCAACAAAAACTCGTCGGTCAAGGGCTTCGACTGCAACAGCCACAAGGACGGCCACGTGCTGGTGGGGTGCCTGGGCTTCAACAATGGCTACGACTTCATGTTCGAGAGCGGTGGCTCTAATGAGAAGACCAAATATTATAATAATGTGTGCCTGGGCCGCCAGGAGATATGCGTGGGCCACGACGACTACAACGCCATGGCCGAAGCGAGGCAGGAAAACGGATGGACAAACCACCTCGTCACCGGCGTGGGCTACGGCGACTATCTGACACTCAACGAGAGCGAGGCCCTGAAGCCCCGCGACATCTACGGCGGTCTGCCCCGCCAGTTCGGGCGGCTGGCCCCAGGCAGCAAGATGGTCGATGCCGGCAACGCACAGTTGGAACAGAGCATGCCCGTGTGGCAACAGCTGACCAAGGACTTCCCATTCTTGCGGCGCACCACCGCCGGAGCGGCCCGCGACCTCGGACCCTACGAGCGTCCGGCTGCCGAGTCTGCCATCCTGAATGCCGACGTCAACGGCGACGGCAAAATCGACGTGGCCGACATACTGAGCATCATCGCCATTATGTCTAAACAAGAGAAATAATCATATTATTCAACTTTTTCAAGTTGATTAACTCCCAGAAAGCCGATTTCTTTCCAAAACACGTAAGGGCTTCCTCTGAAGAAGGGCCGTCCAAACTTGAACTCCCCTCCGATCACCCGCTGAGAAAGAACCGTCCAAACTCTTAAATTCTCTATTCATAGAAAATGTATTTCTTTTTGTAAAACGCGAATTATCAATAATTTATCACGAATTAATCATTAATTTTTATTTATTAATAATTTGTGGTTAATTCATGGTAATTCGCAACTTATATTAAAAACCAAGCAAATTAACATTTTTAACATT
>CADACW010000023.1 GCA_902786565.1 uncultured Prevotellaceae bacterium
GACCTATTTAGAGATAGATAAAGATGTGGAGCTAAGCAAATTGGACGAAACTGGTTATGATGTAGTTTCTTTGTTAGGCCAAAAGTATAAATTTGCCAATGGACGTGAACCGTTTATCGAACAAATGGCAGAATACTTTCCCCAACAGCGTGATCATCTTCTTGCATACTATAATCTTGTAGAGAAAGTAGCTGGAGCTTCATCGCTACATTCGTTAAAATATGCAGAGTCTGATGCCGCTGTCAATATGGAATATCAGTTAAGGTCAATAAACGATGTGGTTGAGGAAGTGATTACGGATCCTCTCTTGGCAAAAGTGTTGGTAGGAAATCTGCCACTTTATGCTGCAGAACGGGACAAAACTCCATTTTCTACACATGCTTTTATTATGGACTTTTATAATCAAAGTGCCTATAGGTTTGTTGGGGGTAGTGATTCTGTAGCCAAATCTATGGTTGCTACCATCGAGAAATATGGAGGAAGGGTTAAAAGAAATGTCAAAGTAACCCAAATAGTATGTGATGAGGCACGGGCAATAGGTGTAAACACAGACAAGGACGTTTTCTATTCAGGTGATTATGTCATTTCAGATGCGCATCCTATGAGAACCTTGGAACTCATGGATTCAAAACTTATACGCCCTGCGTTCCGTCATAGAATCAATTCTATACCTCAAACTATTGGCGGCTTTTCGGTTTATTTGGAGTTTAAGGAGAATACCGTGCCATACATGAACTATAACTATTATGGCTATAACACTGATTCTCCATGGGGGTGTGAGAATTATGATGAAGCATCATGGCCAAAAGGATTTCTATACATGCATTTTTGCGAATCCAGAACTCCTGCTTATGCGAAGACAGGGGTTATACTTTCTTACATGAGTATGAAAGAAGTCGAAAAATGGAAAGGGAGTCAAATCGGGCATAGAGGAGTAGATTATGAGAATTTTAAAGCTTATAAGACACAAAAACTTCTGGAATCACTGTACAAACATTTTCCAGAGGTCAGTGGATGTGTAAAAAGGACTTATAGTTCAACGCCGCTTACCTATTTCGATTATACAGGTTCAGAAGGTGGCTCCATGTATGGAATAGCAAAGGATATCAATTTAGGGGTGGCATGTCGTGTACCTCATAGAACTAAAATACCAAACGTATTTCAGACGGGTCAGAATATTAATTCGCATGGGATGTTGGGTGTGTTAGTGGGTACTATCGTCACATGTAGCGAATTGCTGACAGCACAGAAAATCTATCAACAAATAATTGACTGCAAATGATGGGAAAGACTGTAGTAATAATAGGTGCAGGCTTAGGAGGGTTGTTCACAGGAGCAATTCTTGCAAAAGAAGGACTTTCTGTTAAAGTTCTGGAGAAAAACCATGCAATTGGGGGAGGTCTTCAGACTTTTACGCGTTTCGGTGAAGATTTTGATACGGGAATGCATATCTTGGGAGGTATGCAGGAAGGTGGTAATGTCAGATATATCTGTAGATATTTAGGGATATTTGATCAGATTAAGTTGAAAGATGTTGATGAAGATTGTACCGATAAGTTGTATTTTTCCGAAGATAAGACTTTTTATACAATAGGTAAAGGGCGTGAAGGATTTGTTACTTCGCTTTCAAAGAGTTTTCCAGAAGAGAAAGATAATCTGTATAAATATGTTGATGCCTTGTTTAATCTAACGGACAAGGTAGATTTGTTTAATCTTCGACCTTCTCAAGGACAGTTAAGCCTCTATGCTGGCTCCAACGAATTTCTTATTCCTGCCAACGCATTTATTGCACAATACACAAAGAATAAGAGGTTACAGAGTGTATTAGCATATATGAATCCTCTTTATGGTGGGGTGAAGGACAAAACTCCTGCATACATACATGCTATAATTAGCAGCCTATATATAAAGGGGGCAAGTAGATTTGTTGATGGTAGCAGTCATTTTGCCGACTTGTTAGCCAAAGTAATAACTGATAATGGGGGAGAGATATATGTAAATGATGGAGTTGAAAGAATTGAAATAAAAGACAAGCTTGTTCATTGCATTAAGACCAAGAGTGGGAAAGTTCTGAAAGCTGACTATTATATCTCTGCCATCCATCCCTGCACGATGTTTGGGCTAATGGATACAAAGGCATTTCCCAAAGCGTATGTGGACATTTTCACTATATATTAAGGTTAAAGATCATTCTTTTCCATACATTAATCATTCTGAATATTTTATGACTCAATATGAAGAGATTTGGAATTGCAGTCGAGACGACAGACCTTGGCCATTGGGATTCCTGTTTATGACTCCTCCGGTATCTGATCAAAATGCGTATGCAAGAAAAGTTCTTGTAACAGCCCCTATGCCCTATTCCTTAGTACTCCCGTGGGAAAACGCAAAAGTAGGGTGTAGGGGGAAGAGTTATGAACATTGGAAAGAGGAGAGGACAAAGGAACTATTGAAACAAATAGAGGAACTGCATCCAGGATTCTTAAAATGTATAGACAAAATAGAATCATCTTCTCCATTAACGATAAGAGATTATTATGGAGTGAAGGAGGGCAGCATTTGTGGTTTCAGCAAAGACTGCAACAATATCGCATTGTCGCAGGTGCCTGTAGTAACCAAGATAAAGAATCTGTTTTTGACAGGACAGAATAACAATCTTCATGGTATTTGCGGAGTTCCTCTGACAGCAATAAATACATGTGAAGCAATATTAGGAGCCAACTATGTAATCAACAAGATAAATTTATGCAAAGGTTAGTCAATATCATCCTGTTTGTTCTGCTTTCAGCAAGCATATATTATCAAGTTAATATTTGGGAAGGTACTGCATGCACAAAGACCGTTATGCTGTCTTCTTATATTGTGGAAGGAACGGACAATATTGGGGTCGTGGTGTGTCCTGGCGGTAGCTATTTCTGGCACGACAGCGATACCGAAGGGCATGAGGTTGGACGATGGCTTCAGTCAAAGGGAATATCTGCTTTCGTTTTGAGCTATCGGACTGCTTATGTTCCTGCCTTTTTATTGCATTATCGACTTTTGTTCCGAGGCAATCGTTACCCAGACCCTCAGGATGATTTGCTACAAGCATTGCGCTATATAAGAAATTACAGCACAGAATATGGTGTTGACCCTCATAAGATTGGGGCAATGGGGTTCTCTGCTGGTGGGCACTTGGTAATATCTTCCGTAGAACTGTTTAGCAAGGAACAAGAAACAAATATCTTCGTGATTTGTTGTCTTTAGAAAAGCATATCCCGCAAGAATGCCCTCCTGTCTTTTTAGTGAATTGTAAAGACGACCCGATAGTTGATTGTCGTAATTCGGTACTTCTTGATTCTGCCCTTACTGCAAAAGGCATCAGTCATGAATATATACAATACAAGACGGGTGGTCATGGTTTTGGTGTATCTAATCATAAAGGTTCTACAGAGAGCAGAGAATGGAAGAATAAATTTATAGAATGGTTAAATAAATTATTGAAATAATGATGAGGAAGAATCCGAAATTTGATGATATCAGGCCTTATTATAAAGAAGAGATTCCTGCTGCTATGCATCGTTTGGCTAATTGTGAGGCGTTTCCACTTCTTGCATCTTATGTCTATCCAGATGAACCCATCGACGATGTCAGAAAGAATATTGCATCATTTACTACAGTAGAACAATTTCAGTTAGACACCATGCGACGGGTAAATGAGCAGATCATTGCCCGCAGCATCACTGAGTTTACTGGAACTGGCATAGAGCGGCTTGATCCGAATAAGAAATATCTGTACGTGTCAAATCATCGTGACATTATGCTGGATGCTTGTTTGCTGCAATATTACCTTGTAATCAATAGCTTTGACACTACGGAGATAACATTTGGAGCGAACTTGATGATGAATCCTGTTGTTATCGATGTAGGGAAAAGCAATAAGATGTTTCGAGTAGAACGCCCGGGTGGTGATATCAAGGAGTTTTATAAAGCTTCATTGCACTTATCCGAATATATTAGGTATGTGATAACAGAGAAAGGGCAATCCGTGTGGATTGCTCAACGGAATGGAAGGACAAAAGACGGGAATGATGCTACAGACCAAGGCATCATTAAGATGTTTTGCATGAGTGAACCCAAGGACAAGATAAAAGCTTTAGCTGATTTGAATATTGTGCCAGTTTCAGTTTCGTACGAGTGGGAATCGTGTGATGTGTTGAAAGCATTGGAGTTATATGAGTCGCAATATACCAAATATACCAAGAAGCCAGGCGAGGACCTCAATAGTATTCTGACAGGCATTCTTCAGCCGAAAGGGAATGTGCATTTCGAGTTGTGCGAACCTTTGTCAGTGGAAGAGCTTAGAACTTTTGAAGAACAGACGAACAATGAGTATCATAAAAGTGTAGCAAAGTTGATTGACAGGAAAATAAATGCTGCATATAAGTTATACCCCAATAATTATATAGCTCATGATTTGTTGTATGGAAATACGAAATACCGGTCTATGTATACAGACGAGCAGTATGATGCGTTCATCCATCATTTGAGTGTACTTGAGAGGTATGAGACATGTGATATGGACAGACTGAAAGAAATCTTCATTCGTATCTATTCAAACCCTATCGATAACAAATAAAAACATGACGGCAGAAATGATAGGGATATATGAATATATGAAGGGGCATCGAATGGTTTGTTGGCTCTCATTGTCTATTCTTACTTTGGGTCTTGCTCTATTGTTGGTTAGCCTGACTTATAAGGAGGATATCTCCGATTTTTTGCCAGATAATAACAAATATAGTAAAGCCCTGAAAGTATATCAGGATTTAGTAGGGGCTAATAAAATAATAGTCATAGCGCAATACGCAGATTCAACGAAAATCGCTCCTGATACGATAGCCCGTGCAGTGGATTTGTTTGTTGGTGAACTTGAAAAAAAGGATAAATGCAACCTATTCTTGAATTTGACTTACCAAATGGATCAGAGTCAAGTTGCAGAAATGATATCATACGTGTATCAGAATATTCCGTATTTTCTGACACCAACTGATTATTTAAGGATGGATAGTCTTGTGTGTAAACCAGACTTTATTCCCTCTCAGTTAGCAGCTGATAAACAATTACTAATGTTACCGGCATCCAGTTTGTTATCAGAAAATATTCAAAGAGATCCGTTGAATTTGTTTACTCCTGTAGTAGCTGGTCTACAATCGAATATGCCTGCGATCTCTTTTGAGAACTATGACGGGTATATTTTTACTCCTGACATGCAGAGAGCCATCATGATGATGGATTCCCCGTTTGGCGCCAGTGAAACTGAGAAGAATGGAACACTGATAGAAACACTTGATAGTATAGCCCGGCAAGTACACATTGCCATACCTTCAGTAAGTTTTCACCTTACAGGCGGTCCGGTTATTGCCGTAGGCAATGCGACACAGATAAAGAAAGACAGCCTTTTGTCGATAACGATTGCAATCATTTTAATTGTTTTATTACTCATTTACGTGTTCCGCAGAGTGTGGAGCATCTTGATGATAGTTGTATCTATAGGGTGGGGATGGCTTTTTGCGATGGGAGGCATGGCTTTATTACATGATAGTGTTTCCGTAATAGTGATAGGCATATCCTCGGTGATATTAGGTATAGCGGTTAATTATCCATTACACTTAATCGCTCACCTGCAGCATACACCAAATATGGAAACGACTCTGAAGGAGATATCCAAGCCTCTCATTATTGGCAATATCACAACCGTTGGCGCATTCCTGGCTTTGGTTCCTCTTAAGTCTGTTGCATTGAGAGATTTAGGCCTTTTTAGTTCCTTATTGCTAATCGGTACTATTATAATTGTACTTATATATTTGCCGCATACCTTAAAAATGAAACAGCGGGTGCATGACATTAATTTACTTTCTAAAGTTAGTGAATTATCTTTAGACAATAAGCGGTGGCTAGTTGTATGCGTGTTGATATTGACCATCGTTTTTGGATATTTGAGCGGGGATACAGTTTTCGATCCCGATATGAATCATATCAACTATATGAGTAAGGAGCAAAAAGACGATATGTCTTATTTCCAACAGTTGATATCGTCAAGCATGACTGGGCAGACTGTGTACATTTTCAATAGTACTTCTGACATTGACTCTTCTTTGGAAATGAGTCAGACATTGTCTTATACAATTGCTCAATTAGAAAAAGAGGGGTTAGTGAAAGGAAGAAGAAGTTGTAGTCATTTCTTGTGCTCTCAAGCAGAACAGGAGAAACGTATCAGCCGGTGGAAGAAGTTTGTTTCTGAGCATGGAGAAGATATGGAGAGACGGGTGAGGATTTCTGCTAAAAACGAGAATTTCCAAGAATCCTCATTCGATGATTTTTTTGAAATTCTTCATGCGGATTATAATCTTAAACCGATGGAGTATTTCTCTCCACTCACCGAGACTGTTTTTGCCTCAAATATTTCTGTGGATAGTATAGCCCATCAGGTAAATGTCGTTGATATGGTTTATACTAACGAATCGGACGTTGAGGAAGTCATTGCAAAAATAGAAAAGGAACATCCGGAAATGTACGCTTTTGATGTTCAAGGGATGAATTCGTCTATAGCCACACGTCTGTCAGACGACTTCAATTATATTGGTTGGGCTTGCGGGCTTATCGTGTTTGTGTTTTTATGGCTTTCCTTTGGGAGTATAGAACTGGCTATTCTGTCGTTTATACCGATGGCTGTAAGCTGGATATGGATATTGGGCATCATGTCAGTCTTGGATATACACTTTAATGTGGTTAACATCATACTTGCGACTTTTATTTTTGGTCAGGGCGACGATTATACTATTTTTATGACAGAGGGCTGTCAATACGAGTATGCTTACAGGCGTAAAGTGTTGTCATCTTACAAAAGCAGTATCATCGTTTCGGCTCTTATCATGTTTATAGGTATAGGTGCTCTGATTTTTGCCAAGCATCCTGCATTACATTCTTTGGCTCAAATAACTATTATCGGAATGTTTTCAGTTGTGATGATGGCTTATCTGTTCCCACCTTTGATTTTTAAATGGTTAGTGTCAGTGAATGGGACATATCGTGTAAGACCGATTAGCATTAGAAGGTTGTTCGTAACAGGATTTAGTGCTGTTGTCTTTTTCATTCAATTAGCCACAGTTTATTTGCTTGGGGGAATACTATTTGGTATATTCCGAGGAAAAAGTCGTTCTAAACGTATTTTCCGTGATTATGTCAGGATGTGCTTCTGGTATGACATGAATCATATCTGGGGCGTGCATTTTAATTACATCAACTCTTCGGATGAAGATTTTGTAAAACCTGCTGTGATTGTATGCAACCATCAGTCTATGCTTGATACTGCTTTCTTGATGGCTGTTTCTTCCAAGATTATCATTGTCGCAAACAGTCATGCCAGTAGCCATTTTGTTACAAAGAAAGTCTTTCAGTGGATGGATTTTTATACGATTCCCGATCAAGAATCTGCAGATATTCCTCATCTTTCTGAATTAGTTAAAGAAGGCTATAGTATTGTCGTTTTCCCTGAGGGAACAAGGAATGAAAAATCGTCCATATTGCGTTTCCATAAAGGGGCATTTTATCTTGCGGAAAAATTGCATTTAGATACTGTTCCCATATATCTTCATGGCGTAAATCATGTTTTCCCACGCAATACCTTATGTACGTATCCAGGGAAAGTGACGCTTGAAATAGGTGATAGGATAAAATATGGTGACAAAGATTATTATGAGCATGATTATAAAGAGTGTACACGCTTGATGCGGAATTTATATAATAAGAAATTTCAATTGATGAAAAAGCAGTATGAAACGATAGAATACTACGTCCCATTTGTGCTTGATCGATATAGGTATAGGGGAACAGAGATATTTCGCAGTGTCAAGCGAAATCTGAAAAACTATAAACGTCAGGCCGAAAAGTATAACTCCATTGACTCTTCATTCATCATTGTCCTGAATAGCGGGTGGGGAGAGTTGAGCCTGCTCCTGGCGCTGACAAAGCCCGATGCAACCGTCATCTCGGTAGAGAAAGACGAAGAAAAGTTGCTCGTTTCAGGCATTGCAGCAGAGAATGTTGTCAATAACATAACTTATATGACAGAACTTAAAGAGAATGATGAATCAAAAAGTCCGTATATTATTAATTTGTAATGGATATGAAAGAAAAGATTAAGAAAATGCTGGAAGACGCCCTTCCTTTAGTTGATTTTGATTCTGATTTTTTATTCAGTGAATTAGATTCTTTAGGCGTCACTACGATACTGATGATGCTATCAGACGAGTTCAACATCAAGTTAGAAGCTACTGATGCCACGCCAAAGAATCTGAAGACGCTTGATAGTATTGTAGCTATGGTGGAAAAAAAGATAGAAGAGAAATCAATATGATTTTAGAGGACTATATAGAACAGCACGCACGTTTACACCCCCATAAAACTGCAATCGTCTGCGGAGAAGAAAAATACTCGTATGCTGAATTGTGGGACAGAGTGTCTCAGCGAATGGAGGAATTGAAGCATATTGATCGTGGACAGATATGTTGTCTTCGAGCTGTTACCTCCATTGATTTCCTTGTCTCTTATTTTGCACTACATCAAGTAGGGGGTGTTGCTGTACCATTGGAGAAGAGCCTGCCTGATGAAGCATACAAGACAATATCTGAAAAATTGTGCTTATATAAAGTACCTGAAGGGACTGCGGATATACTATATACTACAGGAACTACAGGGAGGTCAAAAGGAGTAATGATCAGCCATCGTACCATTTTGGCTGATGCGGAGAACTTGATTGACGGACAGGGTTTCACTCACGACTTGGCTTTTGTGGTCAATGGTCCGTTAAACCATATAGGCAGCCTCTCCAAAATTTATCCAGTCATCATGCTTGGGGGCACTGTTATACTCGTCGATGGGCTAAAAGACATTAATAAATTCTTCGAGGCTTTTAACTATCCTGCTGCCAAAATGGCAACATTTCTCGTACCTGCAAGTATCCGTATGCTGATACAGCTCAGTTCTGAGAAGTTAAAAGCATTGGCAGATAAGATGGGATTTATTGAGACGGGTGCGGCAGCCATATCGCAATCTGACATGCTGGAACTATGCCGACTTCTGCCTCATACTCGACTCTATAATACCTATGCCTCAACGGAGACCGGAATTATTTGTACATATAACTATAATGATGGAAGATGTATCGCCGGGTGTCTGGGAAAACCGATGAAGCACTCTCGTATAACCATATCCGATAAGGGCTTGATTATTTGTTATGGCGAGACACTCATGTCAGGCTATGTTGGCGATCCGGAGATGACGGCCACTATTCTAAGAGATGGAGCTGTTTTTACGTCTGACGTGGGTAGGATAGATGAGAACGGTATGTTGCATTTGATGGGTCGTGAGGACGATGTCATCAATGTAGGAGGTTTTAAGGTGGCTCCGACAGAAGTGGAAGATGCGGCCCTGTCTTTTGCCGGTGTCAAAGATTGTGTTTGTATTCCAGTTGACCATAAAATAACAGGGAAAGCATTAAAACTTTTAGTAGTAATGAAGGAAGGCTGTGAATTGAATAGAAAGGCATTAGCTCTACATTTGAAATCAAGGTTGGAATCTTACAAGATACCGCTGTTGTATAGTAAGGCTGATAAAATTGAACGTACCTTTAATGGCAAGATTAATAGAAAATATTATATTAAGTCTGAACATTCTGATAACAATTAACGGATGCTTACTTACTAAGTATCTACAGCCGATATGACAATTTCAAGAATGCTCATGGAATTGCACACTATTTCATAATCCGCTGTAGTGTCACTTTTCGCTCAAAAAGGTCACCTGAAGGTCACTGAAAAAGGGCTTGAACCTGGGACCTCCAGATTATGAGTATCGCAAAGTGATATTCCATGATATTCCGTTGTTCTGAAAGTGTTCTGAATATCAGCGTTTTATAAAAATGCGATTTTCTCTGAATATTATAAAATACCCCTAACTGAAATAAAATGTTTACGCATTGTTTACGCAGAATTTGGGACATAATAGGCGGTTTCAAGCAACAGACTATAATCTGGAGGTCACAAATAACCGAATGAAATCGCCACAAATGACCGAATACAAATATGCCAAATGACCAAGCGAAAGAAAGCCAAACAACCAAATTACGCATAAAATCGACTGAAAAACAGTCCTTTTTTATAGTTTTTCAACAAAAAACTTGCAGAAAATCTCAAAAAGGTGTATATTTGCATCGCAGAAAATCTCAAAAAGGTGTAAATATAACAGATAGGAAATCTTAAAAAGGTGTAAAACGCATTGTTATGAAGCGTAAAATATATCAGCAACTTCTTGATTGGAAGGAGAAAAGGAATGGTGAAGTGGCACTTCTCGTAGAGGGAGCGCGACGCATCGGAAAGAGCTATATCGTAGAGGAGTTCGCCAAGAATGAGTATGAGTCATATATCCTCATCGATTTCAACAAGGCTCCCCAGATGGTCAGAGACTGGTTTGACCTTTATCTGGAAGACCTTGACACGCTTTTCCTCTATCTGAGTCAGCACTACAAAGTGAGACTCCATGAACGCAAGTCACTTATCATTTTTGATGAGGTTCAGTTATGTCCCAGAGCAAGAGCTGCTATCAAGTTTCTGGTGGCCGACAGGAGGTATGACTATATTGAGACAGGATCCTTGGTAAGCATCAAGAAAAATACGCAAGGAATCGTACTCCCTTCGGAAGAACGTCCTATACAGATGTACCCTATGGACTTTGAAGAGTTCCTTTGGGCTACAGGTAACGACATGCTGATGGACTTGATACGAAAGATGTACGCAGAGAAGAAACCGATGGGACAGGCTTTCCATCGTCAGGCTATGGATGCTTTCCGCCTCTATATGATAGTAGGAGGAATGCCGCAAGCCGTCAAAAAGTATGTTGAGACAAAGGACTTTGATGCTGTAGATGCTGCCAAACGCGATGTGCTGACCATCTATCGTAACGACATCTTTAATTATGCTGGCGAGATAGACGACAAGGTGGTTTCAATCTTTGATCAGATACCTCCTCAGTTATCCAAGCACGAAAAGAAATTCCGCCTGTCTGCCCTAAAGCCAGGTGCGAAATATCGTGATTGGGACGATGCTTTCTTCTGGCTGAAGGATGCAAGAGTTGTCAACATCTGCTATAATTCAACAGAGCCGAACATCGGACTAAAGATGAACGAAGACCGCACGACATTGAAGTGCTATATGAACGATACAGGCTTGTTGATCAGTCATGCCTTCGATGAAAAGGGCATTGTCTCGTCTGAGATTTACCAGAAACTGCTTTTTGGTAAACTGGAGGTAAACGAGGGGATGCTCATTGAGAATATCGTGGCTCAAATGTTGACAGCCAGCGGTAACAAACTCTTTTTCTATAGTAAGTCATCAGAGGAAGCTGAAGAACGTATGGAAATAGACTTCCTGCTCCAGAAGGACAAAGTGACCAGCCGTCATAATATCCGTCCGATAGAAGTCAAGAGTGGCAAGAACTACACGTTGTCTTCCCTTACGAAGTGCATGAAGAAGTTTGGAGAATATATGACCTCTCCTACTATTTTGCATGCAGCCGACTTTAAGGTAGAGGGTGATGTCACCTATCTTCCTCTTTACATGACACCCTTATTGTAGAAAATCATACTCTATCCAAGTATGATAGTTAAAGATGCTCAAAGATACTCTATTTTCTGCCAGACTATTACGTTCCATTAGGGAAAATGTTGTACCTTTGCAACGCATTAGCATTTGAGCGAACCATGAACGAAATGTTGCTCTTCTTGTTTCTGACAGGAAAGTGAGTATGCTCACCAGAACGTGGACTGGTAAAAATCCATTCCGATGGATCATCGTGCGGAGGGAGTATTAGTCGGAAGATACTTCATTCAACTCCACACAAGAGGCGCTTCAGGGATTGGGACCGATTAGCATAAGCCCGGTTATCATACAGCGACAGAAGATGCCAAGATTGCACAGCTGCATTTGATTATTGCTTCGGCAATGGTCAAACGCAGCTGTTTTTGTATATATATGTGTACTGAAATGGTTGCATGCGTGAGAACAAACATGTTTAATTCATTAAAAACATTTCAGGCATGAAATTAACAAAATCTCTACCGGTCATTAAGGAGCGTAATTGCAACGCTTCTTTAGTTCTTGACACTCGCACCAATCGCAAGAATGTGAGTGAGTATCCTCTGGCCATTCGATTCACGGTTGACCGAAAGTTCTTCTATCATCAAGTCGGAGGCTCCTATTCCGAGAAACGATTCTCTGACATCTGTACTGCTACCAAGAGTTCATCGGAAAACTACAAGGAGCAGAAGATGTGGCGCGAGGAAATCGTTCCGAAAGTGGCTGTCACCACAGGCAATTCCAATATCGAGGTTGCCAAAGAAGACAAGTCTTTTATCGGTATTTGGCAAGAATACATCTATCACCTTCAGAACGACGATAACGGCAAGCGTTATTCTACAAGCGACAGCTACGTCAGCGCATTGAACTCCTTCCAAAAGTTCTTAGGGAAGGATACCATCAAGGGGTTTAATATCAGTGTGGCTGAAATACAGAAATGGAAGGATTGTATGTCTAATGGCATTAAAGGTAAAGACGGCAACATCGAAGGACAAATATCTGATGCAACTGTTGGGCTTTACCTTCGCTCCTGTCGCACCATATGGAATCTCTGTCGCAGTCAGGGATATTTGTTGGATGTAACCTATCCCTTCTCGAATAAGAAGGAGAAAAATCTTGTCAGTATTCCGCGAGGAAAGGTGAAGAAGAAAGTCTATCTGAAACGAGAACAGTTTACGGAACTATACCATGTGTTTATCAACAAGAACTACCCTGAGACCTGGAAGGAGGGCTATGCAGAAAGAGCACATTATTCCCTTGGATTATTCCTTGCCCAATATCTTTGCAATGGTTTTAATCTTGCTGATGCTGCACGTTTGCAGTATAACGATTATTATTTCCAGACGGGTAGAAGGGCATTCCTCTTCAACCGCAAGAAAACAGCAGACAGGAGTTCCAATAATTCCGAGGTCGTTATACCTATCATTGAGCCGTTGCAAGTTATACTTGATGAAATCGCGGCTCCTCCCACCCTTGGAGGTTATGTATTCCCACAGATATTCAATGGGGAGACAAGTGAAAAAGTAAGAAGGAAGCTAACGGCACAGGAAAACTCTAATGTTAAAGACCGTGTGACCAAGATATGTCACGATGTACTTGGATGGGACAAAGCAATCTGCCCGTCAGGAACCTGGTGCCGTCATTCGTTTGCTACAAACCTCCGTAATGCTGGTGTAGAGAAGACTTACATTGATGAGAGCATGGGGCATTCCAGCAATTCAAACGACATGACCAATGTGTATCTGGACACATACCCGATTGAAATGCAGATGGAGTACAACTCCAAACTGCTTGTCCTCGACACGAAATCTGCCGAGCGGGATGAACTGATGTCAAAGCTCTCAAAATTGTCAAATGAGGAGTTAACACAGCTTCTCGCAAAAGCCATGTAGTATCAACCTAATATTGTATAACGTATGATGAATATACTTGAATTAAGCAATTTGAGCGATTTCCACGAATTGCGAGAAAGGGCATCACTAAGCATCTGTTCTTGGAAAGCAGAGCATGAAGATATCTATGCGGAATTCAAGAACAAGATGGACAACATCAGTGCAGGTGACCTGTCTGCATTGGACGCAATGTTCAATCTTGCCTGTGATTGCTTGGCTGATAAGCCAATGGGCAAGAACGTGTCATCATTGCCAGACTTCGGATCTGCTGAGGAAATATGGCAAAACCTTCCTCAATATGCCAAATCCTATATTGCCGAGACAAGCAAAGAAGATGGTAAGGCTACCAAGGATAACTGTCTTTCTTTGATAGAAGAGGCTACTGACTATATGAACGCATGTATGTCATATGTTCCATCTTTTGTGAGCAATTTAAAGGCAAAAGCCATGGATGAAGAGAACGACGTCATTCGATGCATGTACTACTACATGATGTTTGATGGGGGCTCTACAAAGATGATTGAAACGCTGAACACCATTCTGAACGAAGAAATTCTTGACCAAGAGGAAATGGCAATGATTCATGGGGCAGTCGGCTTTATGGTTCCAAGCAGCATTGACCTTGGTGTGGGAACTAAGGAATCTTGGGAAAAGGTTGCAAACTCATGTGACCCTGAAATCTGGAAGGATATAAGCTATGAACTAAGCAAGTCGGAAGGAAATAGAGGAAGAAAGGTTGAAATAAAGTGTATCGATAGCCTGCTAATAGGAAATAAGTCTGCATTAAAGGCACAGATTCTTTGCTTTATTAAAGAGAATCCTGGGGCAATCTGTCTAGCATACATGTTAAAGGCGTTAATACGAGCTGATGCCATTAAGGAGAGTGTCAGTTATGCTACTTTCCATCGTGCCATCGAACAGTTCACAGGACGGAAGTTCGGGATTGACACGCCCCAGAAACGCTTTGGTGAGATGAAGGACTTTGGATTTCACGGAGCACAGAAGGGTTCATGGGCTAAAGCCAAAGAAATCATATTTCGGTGGTCACACATATTTGAAGCAGTAGCATAAAGTCATCCCTCTTCTTGTGACCCATGATAGGCGGATAATCGGCACAAGACTGATTATCCGCTTTTTTTGTTGATACACAGTTAATAGACATTGAATGTGTCCCTCAAAATGGTTGGTTTTATTAAGGTATAAATAAACCGACCAATGCCCCATTGAATTGTCATTACCTTTGCACTCGAAATCGATTTCAAAGAGATTCATTGAGGTTCTGCAGACCTCTTAGTACTAATTTCAAATGACATTAAATATGAATATCGATGAATTGAAACAAAAACCTGTGGCAATGATGACAGGAGAGGAACTCAGTTTCCTCATTGACAGCCGTATGGCTACTTGGGCAACAGAGATTGCGAGTCTTAGTCAAAGTCGAATTTACTATGGTATTGAAGGCATCGCTCAGATATTCGGTTGCAGTGTCCCAACTGCCAATCGTATCAAGAAGAGTGGTGTGATAGATGATGCCATAACCCAAATTGATCGTCAGATTGTAATCGATGGCAACCTCGCTCTTGAATTGGCAAAGAAAGCAGGAACTATCAGGGTCAAAGCCGAGAAAACAGCGAAAGAGAATGACGTACATTGATTACATGAACCAGTTCTGGCGTGCTTCTTCTATGGAATATATGTCCATGAGCGAGGTTGCACTATACGCATTCATAGTGAATGAGTGCAACCTTAATCATTGGAATATGCCAGTGCCATGCTCTACAGTCCGAATCTGCGAAGTGCTGCATATGTCAAAGCAGACGCTCTGCAACGCTCGAAAGAATCTTGCCAAACGTGGACTGATTTCTTTCACCGAAGGCAGTTCACGTCATGTACCGTCCAAATATTCACTATTAAAATGGACGGATAACTTGACGGTAGAGTTGACGGATGGTTTGACGGCAGACTTTACACCTTTAAAAGATAAAGAGAAAGATAATTTAATAAAAAGCGGTTCTATAAATTTTTCAAACAAAGAAAGGGAAATAAAAAATGGAAACGATACACAAAATAGACGTAGAGGAATTAAAGAAATCTCTGCTACAGCATCGGCCTATGAAGGTACGTTTTAAGATGCCTATGCCAGAGGAAGATGCATATGCCTGGCTTTTAGCGTCAATTATGGCTGAGGTAGAATATCGCCACCGTACCTTCTACTCAAATGAACATTTGGAGAAGCAACTCCATGAGATGGCTCACTGGCTTACCTCACCCTCATCCCATTTCGGCATGATGCTATGCGGTGGCTGTGGCAATGGCAAGAGCACCATGCTTAAAGCATTTCAGCAGTTACTAAACTCTCTGCACATTCCTAAGCCAGACAACGACGGCACTTACGGAATCCAGATTGTAGATGCAAAGTACATTGCACATCTTTGCAAGAACAACCATGAGGCATACCGTAAACTCATCAGTGTTGATATGCTCGGCATCGATGACCTTGGCACAGAACCATCAGAGGTAATGGACTATGGTAATGTCTATACTCCAGTCATCGACCTGCTGACAAAGCGTTACGAAGAACAGCTTTTCACCATCATCACCACCAACCTCACGCCGCAACAAATCCGAGATCATTATGGTGACCGCATTGCTGACAGGCTCAACGAGATGGTCCAGAAAATTGTATTCAGCAATGGGACTTATCGTACAGACAAGTTAGCAACATATGATTAGTTTCTTTTCGGACTTCGGGGCACTGGGCTTGCCCATGTGCCATGTTATTCTAGTATCGGGAAGCTCACTACCCGTTTTGATTAACATCGAACGTTGGGCTGACCACATAAATCTGCAAGCAGAAGACATAGTATCTGGCATATAAGAATACTCGCAAATGGTGGAGCATAAATTTCGGAGCTAACACCTGTGGCTTTTATCAAGTCAGTCCTATCGGCTTGCCGATGCCACTTTTTCAAAGTCAGGGGAAGCCTAATACCCCAACCATCTATCGATGCTTGGGAAACTGACCAGATAAAATAGCAAGCTATTAGGGTTACTATGACTTTGAAGGTTCTTCGAAACACGGTATTCAAAATGATAGAAATCTGGCAACATCATGCCGAGACAGATATACAGAAGAGGCTTGCCTCTGTCCACTCAACAGTAGGGAGGGGCAGCCTAATACCCCAACATCGCTTTGCTCGATTGGAGTTTGCCACCCCAAAGGCAAGCCAGTTGTGAAATTAAAGCCTCCCCACCAGATTTGCTGACGGGGAGGCGCATTATTGATTTCTTTAACGTTTGCTATTTCATATGTGTGATAATTATCTTTTCTCCGTGATGTATATACACGCCCGGCTGCGTAGGCTTGCGACCAATCTTGAAGCCTTGCAGGGTCCACCAGTCGGAGTCATCACTGTCGTCGGTGACAATCGAACTGATACCAGACAGCGCACTGCTCAGGTCGAGGACGTAAGGCTCCCACGACGTGCCGATGTTGGCATCGCTGACGTACATCTGCGTGTTGTCGATGTCGATGATCTCGCCGTCGAGACAGGTGCGCAGGGTCATGGACTGTCCGGCTCCGTCGCCACTGACGACAAGGTAGTAGATGCCGTTCTCGCTGGCGCGTGTGGCACCGCGGCACTCGTCGCTGATGAAGGCGGCCACCTCGGCAGTGTCAACCACAGCGTCTCCGTCGCGCAGCTGAATCGCCATTGTCATGTTGCTCGGATAGAGGCCAAGGGGTACCGGATTGAAGATGCGTAGGTCTTCTGGCGCACGCCGTGGTGCTGCCATGCGGGTCTTTGCCCTTGCAGCCGATGCTGCCGTTTCCGTCGGATAGAGGAACGACGTCGTGTCGCTGGCGTTGCTGTAGTACAGGTAGCCGCGTCCGCTCTCCAGTGCTTTCAGACTGCCTTCCCATCCGTATTCACCGTAGATGGCTACGCCCGTCTGCGACTTCACGATATCGCCCTTCTGCGGGTTAGCGGCAGCCAGTGCCTCATCCACGGTCATCGTCGTCAGCGGCGTGTAGGCTATCCAATTCCAGCCCTTTCCGAGCATGACGGCTCTCTCCTTGTTCTCCTTCAGCTGACGGCCCGACACGGCGAGCAGGCTGTTGGGAGCCTCCTGCTTCGTGGTCGGCAGACGATCTATCTTCAGCTTGTACATCTCGTTGGCCTTCGCTCTCTTGAGCGTTCCGTCGCCCCACTGGGCACCATTGTAGTCGTTCCACGCCGAGCGGCTCTTAAGCAGCATGCTCCACTCTGCGTATGCGCTGAACACATGGTCGAGGTAGGTGCTCTGCGGCTCCACACCGAAGGCTATCCAGTTCCAGTTCTGATGGATGGGGATGAGCTGCTCCACGTTCTCGCTCTTCGTCCAGATGGCGGGTGTGTCGAAGTTGCCCAGCATCTTGTCCTGTGCGAAGATAACCTCTGTCAGGGTGGAATCAACACCTGCAGCGGTCTTTATGGGTACTGCAATATTGGCATCGGTGTAGGCCACGCCGCGCGATGCATCCCAGATGCGGAAGGTCACTTCCTTGCCCATGTCGTAACGCTTGTCGTCGTTGCCATAGACGTTCATTGTCACGTAGGCGGCTCCGCGCACCTTCTCGGGCGATGCCACGCCTCGGCACTCGCCATTGATGAACGCAGCCACCATGCTCTCCGGGTTCTCCATCAGGATGCCGCCGATATACACCTGTCCGATAATCGACATGTTGTGGTCGTACTTCGTCGGGTCAACGGCCCACTGCGGTTTCTCGCCGCGTACCTTCATCACGATGCGCAGCGGTTCCAGAATGCCGTTGTTGCCCAACAGACCGATGGCCACGTCGTAGTTGCCCACGGGCACCAGCGGGTTCACCTCGAAGCGCAGCGTCTTCGTCTTCAGCGGACTCACGTCGTCCGTGCGTTCGCTGTCGACGAGCGAGAGCCACTGCGGCATATTATATAAGGTATATAGCTCGGTGCTGCCACTCTTGTTCTCGATGTCCACGTCGAAGGTATAGTCGTCGCCGTACTTCTTGATGATGTTCACCGAGTCCTTCATCCACGTCAGCGTGTTCTGCTGCACGTAGGCCGTCCAGCGGATGGGCAGCGAGGTGTTGCCGTGCAGGTCGCGGATCTGGTCCACGGTGATGTTGAGCGTGGTGCCCTCGATGCGGCGCAGCCGGCTATTCTCTCCAGTGAGGTTGATGATGAGCTTGCGCTCCGAGGCGACGGGTGTGGTGTTAATGGGTGTTTCGTCGGGAGCGTTCTTCAGGGGCGGTGCGAAGGGCGAGAAGGTGGCGAGGGTGGTGTCTATCACGGCGGGTAAACCGCTGAGCGCACTGGGATGAGCCATGTTCTCCAAGGTCTGCACCTTCGTGGGGACACCATTGTCTTTGCCCGTCTTCTCGAAGGGATAGTAGGCCACAAGGCCGCGACTGTAGATGTCGGCGGTGTCGATGGTGTTGTACATGTTCTGCTGCAGACGGCTCTCGCTGAGCGAGGCGTGCCAGATGCGCAGTTCATCGACCCAGGAATCCTTGGCATCCTTGCCCACGACGAGCACGGAGCCTTCCAATGGCGGCACATCGGTCTCGGCGATGACGGCTGTGCGCTGGCCGTTGAGATAGAAGCTGGCTGCCTGGCCGCGCACCACGTTGAGTGCCAGATGACGCCAGTCCATGACTTCGGGGAAGTCCTCGGCACTGGCCACCATGATGGAATCCTTGTCGTAGTTGAGAATCAGGTTCTTCTTCCCGTCGTAGTGCAGCTTCAGTTTGTTGTGCTGCTGCTGGTCTTTGCCTTGGTTGGGCGTGGTCGTCTCGAATACCACATCCTTGCCGTCATAGTCGCTGATTCGATGCCACAACTCTATGGCATAGCTGTCGCCGGGCCTGGTGGTGATTTGTGTGATGTCGGTCTTCGCACCCTCGTTGTCGTCCATGCGCAGGCCGTAGTTCACGTTCTCCAAGAGCCAGCGGTTGGGAACGGAGAAGTCGTGGGTGTGGCGCTTGTCGGCGGCCGTGAAGCCGTGGCCCTCGTCAAATGGCCAGTAGTTGGCCAGTCCATAGACGTAGCTGTCCTTGGCTTGATCCTTGGTGGCGGTGGCCTTGTGAACGTCGCGATAGATATTGTAGAGGCTCAGCGAGTGGATGTCGGCGTCGATGCCGCCGAGGTAGAGGTGATAGTCATCGGTATAGCTGAAGGCCTCCAGGTCCTTCAGCTCCACGGGGCGGTCCTCGAACAGCATCACGTTACCGGCCTGGTCTGCCGACGCCTCCATGTCGAAGGTCATGGTACTGGCCTTGTAACTCAGTGCCACGAAGGTCCACTCGTCCTTGGGCATGGGGCGGTCGCTCACATGCTGTGTCCCGCCCACGGTAGCCACCACGTAGCCGTCGTCGCGGACGTTGAGTGCAAATCTCGAATTTGTCTTGCCTAAGGACAAGAGCGTGCCGCTGTCACGGCGGTAGAGCCAGAAGTCGATGGAGAAGTCGCCCTGCAGGAACACGGGGTTCACCGTGCGCGGTGCTTCGCCGAAAGGCATCAGCTGCAGTGCCACCTCATGGTCCACCTGCGTGTCGTTGAGCTTGGCGGTGACGATGACATTGTTGTCGCTCACGTAGCCCGGCACGATGTCCTCGTTGAACTCGATGACCAGCTGGTCGCCGTAGCCTAAGATGCCGTTAGCAGGTGTAGGTGTGAAGATGTTGATGGGTCGGGTGATGTCCTTGACGACGTTGATGACGTCGCTATAGACCTGCACCTGTTCGTTGCCGTAGGGTGTGGTGGTGAAGGCGCGGAACTCGTAGTTGCCCTCGGGGTAGCTCTGGTCGCTAATCATTTTAAGTTCCAGCGGCAGGTCGCCCGTGGCAGGCAGCAGGTTGTAGTTGGCATTGAGCGAGTCGGCCTTGTTGGTCACCCACGTATGCAGGGCCGTCCACTGCGTGTTGCCCTGGAAACGGTACTGCACGCCCACGTTCTTCAGGTTCTTGAACTGGCGGTTGAAGCCCTTCACCTTCATCTCCAGACGGGCACTGTCCGTCTTGCAATTCACCACCGGCTCGGTGATTGCCAGTTCCACGGGCGATGACGAGGGCTTGAAATGTACGCTCAACTTAGCGATATCGTGAATCTTGATGGCCTGATATGCTGACGAGAACCACAGTTCGATGTTCTCATAGTCGAGCACGCTCTGGTCAGTCTGTCGAACGGTGATTACCTTCTTCACCGTCTCGCCGGCGGGGATGAATATGCCGCGTCCATTGGCAGGCACACCGTCCATCAGTATCTCCAGTCCATGCTGGTTGGTGCCTTCCGCAACCGACAGATTATAGGTAAAGTCGAAGCCCTGTGTGGTGGTACTGATGTTCGACAGATGCAGGGTAAACTGCCCTGTCTGTCCGGCGGGTATGTCGGTCAGTACGGCACTCTTGACAGCGATGCCGCCGTCAGTGCTGATTTGTATGTCGGGATTCTCCATCTGTTCCGTTCCGTTGGAGAGAATGTGCTGTCCCGGCTCGTAGTACTGGGTCTTCTCTTCCTTCTGATAGGGATTGTAGCTTTGTCCGCCGAAGATACTGAAGATGTCGCTCCAGCCCGTAGGCGACTTGTAGATATCCACTGAGAAGTCGGTGCCCTTGTTGCCGTCATCAAAGGTGTAGTCGAACTCGGCATAGTCCTTCGTATTCTCGTCGTAGTCGCTCTCAGTGGTGGAGTAAGCCCAACCGTTCTCTGTGTCGACTGACATCTTCGTCTTGAACTGTATGGAAGCGGCCGTGTTTTTCGTTGAGAAACCACCCTTTACGATACCTCCCAGATTGTGCGAATAGTTGTGTTTCACCACTTTGGTCGTATCATTGCGGGCTGTGTAGGAGTAGCCCGATCCACCATCGAACGAGATGTTGCGCTGCCAGTATTTGTCGCGATTCTCAATAGCCGTCACCTTGTCGTATTCGTTGTTGTAGAGGACCTTTTGCCAGCTTTCTATCTGATTGTTGCACCAGGCCACCTTGTCTTCGGCCACAAAATCTGTGAGGCTCTCCCATGCGGCGGGTGTCACCTGCACGTAGGTGCCCTCCTGTCCGTAGCTTGTATCATCCTCCTTGACCCATGTGGCATAGAGCACCTCGCTCGTGTTATTCACGAAAGCGCGGGCCTCGGCCTCAGTATCGAAGTGCTGCGTGAGGTAGCCATTGCGTGTCTCCCGCCACTTCGGAATCATCACCTCTTCAATCTCGTAGGTGGAGTACATGAACTTTGTTGTCACGCTGTCGCCCAGGCTGGTAGCCACATCGTCTTTCAGTTCGAAGGGCGCCGTCTCGTTGTCGCGGAAGAATCCCACCTTGCGGCATTTGCCCATGAGCAGGTTGGTGCTGTAGCCTATGAAGACATCGCCATTCGATCCGCAATAGTCCTTAGTGGCACCGGTGGATACCTGCTCGGTAGCGGTCAGCGTCCACGTCTTTTCGGTCGATGAGTTCTTGTTCCACGTATAGTGAATGCCACCGCCTATATCAGAGGTATTGTCAAGGTCTGTGGTCTCGTAGTAGAGTCCGAAGCCCGACATGAATCTCACCTTCGCACCTAAGTTTGCCTCATACATCATCTTCTCGTTGCCATAGCCACCGCTGGTGGAACTTCTCACCTTCGTCTTGGTCGAGCCAGTCTTCCACACGGTCTTCGACTTAGCGCCTGGCGGGTCGCGCAGCACCATCAGCACCTGGTCGGGGCCATTGGTGACGAAGTTGTTGCCGATAGGAAGACTGCCCACGACGATGGCATTTATGCCATTGGGGGCGTAGGTACGTCCTTTGCGCTCCAGCGTGATGCCCAGATGACGGGTGTACGGACTGACGACGTTGGGTGCTCCGGCATTCCACTTGAAGGCGTAGCGTCCCAGTGAGTCAAGCACCAATTGGTTCTTCTTCAGGTCGTACACCTGGCCCAACTGGTATTCGGTTTCACCGGGCGGAAGCACGGCCACGATGGTCTGGTCGCTCGACATCTCGTTGGCCACAGTAATAACCTGGCCGGCGAGGGGGATGGTGTCGTTGGCAGCCTCTCCGTTGTCGTAGTTCGTATAGACCTCATAGCCGTAGAGTTCTGTGTGATATTCATCGCCCATCTTATAGATAGGATAACCGTACTTGTAGCTGACGGCACCTTCATCCGTGCGTGTCCACAGGTCGCTGACGGTAAACTTGCCCAGTTCGTCCTCACCCTTGTATTCCTGTATGCCGAAGACGTCCTTGCCACTCTTGGGCTGGCTGATGTCCACCTGAGGTGTGGCAAAGTAGGTTTGCACAAGTTTGGTGTGGTACTTATACTTGTTTAGCACGGAGTCGCCCCGTTCATCCACCTGCCACAACGAGTCGATCTGCTCCTTCAGCACGTTGCTCAAGTCTATCTCTGGCAGGATATTGAACTCTATGTCGGGGTTCTTAGGTATCTCGATGTTCTTCACGATGTACTTCAGCGGTGGCAACTTGGCCGAGAACTCGCCCGTCGCGGGGTCGGTATTGATGAATATGTAGCGTGCGTCGCCGCCTTCGAAGCCTGTCCATGCCGTGCTGTTGATGCTCACAGTGTCGCTCTCCCACGTGCGAATCTGGGTAGCCGATGTTTGGGGCTTGCCCTCCACGCGGTTGAACGATAACGATTCGTTGTTCAGTTTCAACGTGATGGTGGCCGTGCCAATGTTGTTCTTCGATGCGCCGAAGCCCACGGCCAGTGTGTCGTTACGTTCGCCGCCACTGACGCGCCCTACAAAGTTCACGAGTGTGGAATCGGAAAAATTATAGGTCACAGGGGCATTGAAGTTACGCTTACCTTTGATAGGGAAGCGGCCCTGATTGACCATCTTGTGATTGCCCAGCTTGGCTTCGACAAAATGCTCGCCTATAGGAACGGAGATTCTGTAGCGGCCTTGTGCATCGCTCTGCTGAACTTCGCCATCGGTGGTCAGCAGCTGACCATCCACATAGAACTGTATGCCCTCGGCAGGAATGTTCGTGCCGGCATAGTAAACGTATCCCTCCATGGGGAACGACGACACATCCTCGAAGTCGATGTTGTTAGCCGTCAGCGAGGTGGGGCTGACGAACATCGAGCGTGTGACGGGATTGAACTGATGCTCGCCGTACAGCGGGGCAATCTCGTAGTTTGTGCCGCCTTGCTGGAACGGAATACCGCGTATGATATAGTTGCCATTCTTGTCGGTCACACCGTAGAGACCCAACTGCTGCGGCACGGTGGCCGACGGCGTGGCATTAAGTCCAACCTCAGGATGGTTCAGCTGGTAGATGCCGTCCTGACGGGCCACGTCGAAGGCATAGTCCTTCACACCGAGTCCCTCGTCGAGCGGCCAGTAGAGCACCAAACCGCCCTCCGTACCGCCGAGGATACGGGTGTAGTTGGTTTCCACCTCTTCTTTGCTCAGGGCTCTGTTCCATAGGCGGATGTCGTCAATATAGCCGTTGAAGGACTGGCCCATACCTGCGTACATGCTTTCGATGCCGCCCACAGCGAGGGTGGGATCGCTGCCAATGTTCCAGTCCTTATACTGAGTGCAATCGAGTGTGTACGACAGCAGCGAGTCGGTGCCCACATAACAAGTCAACATGCCGTGGTCATAGACGGCGGTGACGTGGGTAAAGTCGGTGGTGCTGAACGGCAGGCTCTTATTGAAGTGATGCGAGTTCAGCCTATTGTCATAGTGGATGACTCTGTTCAGATAGAAATGTGTGCCGTCGTCGCTCATCACGCCCAGCTCCAGTCCGTTGCCTAATCGCAGAATGGTTTGGTTGGCGGCTCCTCCGGCATCCACGCTCTTTGGCCGTGCCCAGAACTGTATGGTGAAGGTGCCGTCACCGCTGAGCACGTTGGCGTACTTCTCCTTGTTAGCAGTCGTCCACTGCAAGCCCTTGCCTGCACCCTCGATGTAGCGCGAGAGGAACTGCGGCTGGTCGGTCTGCTCGTCGGCACTGGCCTTGACGAGGTTCACCTTCACGCCATCGACGGCTGTTCCCGAGCCGTAGGAGATGTGACCAGTGATGGTGCCTCGGGCTTGCGAGAAACCAGGGGCGATGACCTCGTCGGTCTTCACAATCTGCTCGTCGCACTTCGCGCCGTAGGCCTGCACGGAGTATTCATAGTACGAGCCGGCCAGCGGACGGTCATCGGTATAGGTGTATTCCGTGGCCGTGCCATGAATCTCGTCGGTGAGCAGCGTCCAGTCTGTATCGCCAATGACGCGGCGCAGCACACGGAAGTAGATATCGTTTGTAACGTCGGCGCGAGCCACCTTCCACTTCACGATGACGGTCTTCTCCTCCGTGCCTGTCGATGCCTTCACCTCGCTGATGTAGCTGCCAGCAGGCAGGTTGCCAGTATAGACGTTAGAGTAGAAGTCGCGGTTCATATAGGTGGTTTTTACACGATAGTCCATCATGTCGCACACCGACCCTTCGGCATCGAAGCTGGCCTCCGATGCCTCCGTATCGACCATCATGCTGCTGTCGAGCACGCGCCAGGCACTGCCTGTCTCTGCCGGACGGTATTCAATCGTCCAGTTCTCGCCCGTGGGGGCAGCGCAGTATTCCCACTTCAGGCGCACGGCTCCGTCGTAACTGCGGTCCTGTGTCAGCTTGATGGGCATCTCAAGCTGTGTGCTCACCTGCTGCTCTATCCAGAAGTTCGTCAGTAGCCTTTCGGGGTTTGCCAGCACGCCACTGGTCAGATGGTCCTTGTCGTATTTGTCTGCCAGCACGACGGGCAGGAAGATGACGCGATAGTTGTAGCGTTTATCGTAGTCGATGTCGCTGTCCTCCACCTTGAGGTCGGTGGCATCGCCGTTCATCTCGGCAATGAGGGTGTAGGTGTCTGCTGCCTGACCATCCTCATAGCGGATGACGTACCACTTGCCGTCCGTGCGGCAAGGGCGTGTCACCATGCATTTCACGCCCCAGCCGCTTTGCTCCTCGTAGCGTGTCCAGCGAATGGTGTTCTTCCTGGTCCATTTGTCAAAGTCCACATTGAGGCTCTTTGCGCAGGTGAAAGGGTCGATGATAATCTCTTTCGTCGGCCGGGTGAGTGTGACAGGCGTGTTGCTCAGGTTGTTGGTATTCCCATACGGTGCATATTCGATGGTGGGGGTAAAGCGAATGCCCATCGGATGGAAGTATGCGCCACATATCAGGTTGTATCTTCTTGCAACAGCGTTTCTTTCAACATCTATCATCCCTCCGTGTTCGCCAGTCACAGTGAAGTCAGATACATTCATTGTTTCGTTGATGTATCTGCCGTCATTGACTTTGTCGCCACTAACTTCCCTGTATGTTGTGTAATACTGCTTGACGTAGTTGTCCTGGTTGCGCTTGTCATATACGTTCCTGGCCTTGAGACTGATGCAGTAGTCATCGGCCCAGTCCACCTCCAGGTCGGGTGTGGGTTCATTGTCGGCAAACGCCATATTGAGGTCCTTCTCATATCGGATGTCACCCTGAGGTACATTCTCATGGATATAGTTTATCCACTCCCATATGTCGTATTCCATCTTGATGCGCTTCACGCCATCGTCGAAACACCTTTGTATGGGCTTGAACCGGAGGGTCATGATGCCGCCGATACTGGCCAAGTCGTTGCCGCTTACCATGACGATGTTACCCCAAGACTCATCCTTGACACTGAAACTGACATTGTTGCTGTTGGAACTTTTGTACCATTCGGCCACCGTGTGCCACTTGTTGTCGCTCGTCTGCAGGTATATCTTTCCGTGATTCTTCAGATAGGCGTGCTGCATGGCCTTGAACTCGAATTCCCAGAAATACTTATCGTCAGCGAAGCTAAAGGCACTAACGGTCTTGAAATAGTCTTTTATATCATTTACCCCCTCAGCGTTGGTCCAGAAGGTGTAGGTTCCTCCACCGGGGTCATCGTTGGCCCACGTCGTCGGGCTTCCCCCGATGAGCATCACGAGCATGAGCGTCATCACTTGCAGCCCGAACGCCCTGCGTCCCAACCGCCTGAATCCTTGTTGTTCTTTTGTCTTCATAGTCTTTATCTTTTTGGTTTATTTCATTGCAGTATTTCTGTTATTCTCGGCACAATCTGTTTACGTGATAGTTCTTCCTTGGAGTAGGTTACACCTTCACGGAGCGACGGTCCGAAGATGGCCTCGGCCACAGCCTGAGTCCCTTCACCGTAATAGATGAAATAGGTGCCGTCTTCCACGAAAGGCGTGTCAGGATCGCTCTCGTCGGGATTGGGTACAAGATTATCGATCTTGGCAAACAGCATGTCGCGCCTGTTGTCGCACATCACCTGGGGCATCACGCCCAACATACGGCTGATAAAGTCATCCATCTCGCTTGCCTTGCAATTAAGCGAACCGAAACCGATAGCCTTGCCACCTATCTCATACTCCTTATAGTCCGAGAGAAAGATCTCGCCATCGCTCATGCCATCGTAATTATTGGCGGCATCGGCCATCTGGCGGTTAATCTCTGCCACTTTGTCCTCCAACTGCAACTGGGCGACCAGCGCCGTCCATGCCACGGAGTCCTCATGCTGAGTGGTAGTCTTGGTGAGATTACGTGTGTCCGACAGCAATCCGGCAAGCAGAATGCGGGCAGTCTCATCGTCGATGTCGACACCTGTCTCCCTGTACATCTCGTAGATGATGGTGCAGGTGGAGCCAATCATCTCCCTGCGAACGTAGGGAATGCCGCTGTCCTGAATGTCGCCCTCTACGTGGTGGTCTATCTTCTGTAGGATGATAGCCTCCCTGGCACCGTCCACACACTGGGCATAGTCGGTGTGGTCGGTCAGTATGAGCCGTGTCTGCGGCACCACACTGCTCTTCAATTCGGGCAGTTCAAAGCCGAACACGCCAGAGATATAGGCTGTCTCGCGGTTGGTCGCACTCGACACCTTTGCCTTGCAGTTGTAGCCCAGCGCATTCATCAGCTTGGCATAACCCAACGACGAACAGACGGCATCCACGTCAGGCGTTTTGTGACCATACACGAATGTCGTGTCTGCTCCCCAGTCGAGCGTTTTCAGCATAGCGCGAAACGCCTTCCCCTGTTCGGGTATCACCAGAGGATCGTCTTCCGACGAGCATGAGGTGAATAGTCCCAAGCCACAGACGAGGATGGTGGCCATCAGCCAAAGTCTATTCTTATTCATAGTCTTTATCTTTTTCCTGTTATTGTTTTGTAAGTTTCAGCCCCGTGGCATCCACGTATTCTCCTTCAACGAGCGTGGCATTGGCCGTGCCGCTATAGGTATTGCCGTTGCCATCACTGACGGTGAAGTTGAAGGTGCTCTGCGCGGCGGTGGGCAGCAGGGCGACATAGACCTCCGTCTGACCAGAGGCACTAATCGTGAGGGGCGCTGTGATATCTGCACCCGTTGCATGGACATCATTCTGCGCCGTATTGACACCGATGGCCACCGTAGCCGACTGCGGATATTTTCCGTTGTTTGAGTCACCAGTGCTATAACTAATGCTGAGTGACTTGATGGGGATGGCATCGCCCGTATTCTTATCCTTAAACGAGAACTTGCACACCGTCAGCAGGCTCTTCATCTTCCCTATCGTGGCGTTGGCCGTCGTTTCGGTCACCTCTGTCACGGTTGCCTTGCCAAAGACGTAGTGGTAGTTGGTGGCGAGCTTGCTGAGCGTGCCGTTCTGTCCCGTGAGCGAGATGGTATAGCTATCGTTCGTCTCGAAAGTCGTGGCTGGATAGACCACCGCCAGGTAGTCACCAGCAAGGCAATACACGTCGCCTGTAAACTGCGAGGTGGCAGCAGTGGAGTTGGCTATCAGCAGGCCGCTGTAGGGCGCATCGCTATTACCACGATCCACTCTGCTCAAATTGCAGTACGTCAGCCCGTCGTCCGCCGTCCACAAGGCGGTGAGGATGCCGTCACCCTCAGCAAGCGAGGCGCGAGTCATTATCTGCCGTGCCGCCTCCTCCTCGGTCTCCGTAATGGTAATGTGTCGTACCTTGACGCCGTCGTCGGCCGTCTGCGGCGCGCTGCCGTCTGTGGCCGTGTCGTCGTCGCCCGAACAGGCCGCCAGCCCGGCCAGCATCATGCCGCCGAGCATCCAAAGCATCAGAAATTGTTCTTTCGTTCTCATAATGGATTAACGTTTTCGTTGTTTTTTTACTTGCTTCAGTCATTGTCCCAGATGCCGCGGCTCTGTGGGGCGTTGCTGCTGTCGCTCTCGTCCTGACTGAATCCGCTACTCGACTTCTGATACCCAGAAATCTCTCCACTCATGCCGAGCAGATGATGCCGCTGCTGAAGGGTAACTACCCTCATCGTCGGTTTATCGTACTGTCTTTTATTCATCTTTATCATTCTACTTTGATTTTTATTTCTATTTTATCTTACAGTATCGCTACGCTATCCGCACCCTATCCGAATGCTATCTCTACGCCCTTCCTTCTTCCTTGCTACAAGGATTAAAGGAGCACTGTAAAACGCTAAGAGGCGTACCAAAACCCTGAGTTAGAATTTTGATGCGCCTCTTGGCATATTCGGAACACACTGAGTATAAACAATTTAGGGGGGGCAGATAGCCCTGCAACCCATTCGGGTTGAGAGTATTACTCATCCGCCATAGCCTCATGAGTGGAGCCATTGCATTGAGTGCGTCTATATGGAAAAAGTGCTCAGTCATATTCATTATTATTTCTTTCTTCACGTTGCCATGTTCTTTCGATTAGAAAAACTTTGCGATGCAAAGTTACGAAAAAATCGGGAAACTCCCTATATTAGCCATGTTAAAAATACGAATGCAACCCCTTTTCACCTCATTTTTTTGCCTCAAAACGCCATCTTTGCATTTCTTTTTCACATTTTTCATTCGCTTTTACTCCATTATAATAATGTATTATAGAAATTCTATGATACTACGTGACAAAAAGAGGAGACTGAAACAAAATGTTTACGCATTGTTTACGCAAACATGAAAAAAACACTTGCGATAAACTCGCAAGTGCTTGATTTTTAGTGTGGACCAGCCAGGGCTTGAACCTGGGACCTCCAGATTATGAGTCTGTTGCTCTAACCAACTGAGCTACAAGTCCTGCTTATTGGGGCTTCCCCGTTGGGAGAGGAAGCAAAAGCGGGTGCAAAATTACAATGAAAAAATGGAATATCCAAATTTTTTGCGCTTTTTCTTCCTAAAGTATGCGAAATTCTGGGTTTATGTTTGGCCGTTTGTGCCTTTTTGAGTAATTTTGCCGCTCCAATTCAGAAAAGCGAAACGAGAATATGACCCTTTACCCCAAACTGATAGTCGACGCACTGGCCACTGTGACCTACGCCGGCACGAAAAAGAATCTTGTTGAGAGCCAAATTCTGGCCGACACTCCCTCGGTGGCTGCACCTCAGTCTGAGGGCGAGCCGTGGCGCGTCAGCTTGACGCTGCTCTTCCCCCGCGACACCGACCCCTTCCTCAGGTCGACCGTCAAGGCCGCCGAGGCCGCCATCAAATACCACTGCGGACAGGACGTGGTGGTCAACATCGCTACCGAGTTCAAGTCTAAGCCTCGCCCGGAGGTGGGGCGCTTGCTGCCCGGTGTGAAGAACATCGTGGCCGTGAGCAGCGGCAAGGGTGGTGTGGGCAAGAGCACCGTTGCCTCCAACCTGGCTATCGCCCTGGCACGTCTGGGCTATCGGGTGGGTCTGCTCGACACTGACATCTTCGGGCCTTCCGTTCCAAAGATGTTCCATTGTGAGGATGCCCGCCCCTATGCCGTGAAGGTGGACGGGCGCGACCTGATAGAGCCCATTGAGCGGTATGGTGTGAAGTTGCTGTCAATCGGATTTTTCGTCTCGCCGACCACGGCCACGCTATGGCGCGGAGGCATGGCCTCTAACGCGCTGAAGCAGCTGATAGCCGATGCTGACTGGGGCGAGCTGGACTACTTCATCCTCGACACTCCGCCGGGCACCAGCGACATCCACCTGACGCTGCTGCAGACGCTGGCCATCACGGGTGCCGTGATTGTGAGCACGCCCCAGCAGGTGGCGCTGGCCGACGCCCGCAAAGGCATAGACATGTACCGCAATGAGAAGGTGAATGTGCCCATCCTTGGACTGGTGGAGAACATGGCTTGGTTTACGCCTGCCGAACTGCCGCAGAACCGCTACTATATCTTCGGCCGTGAGGGTTGCAAGCAGTTGGCCGAGGAGATGCATCTGCCGCTGTTGGCCCAGATTCCGCTGGTGCAGAGCATCTGCGAGAGTGGGGACGACGGTGCGCCGGCCGCCACCAAGGTTGACACTGCCACCGGACAGGCTTTCATCAATCTGGCGCAGGCCGTGGTGACAGTGGTGAACCGGCGTAACAAGGAGCAGCCCCAAACCAAAATTGTGAAGACCGACAACAGATTGAAGACCGAAGAGCGGTCTTGAAGAAGAATAAGAGAAGGACTGTTTTTTAGAAGAATAACAAAAGAACCGTTTTTTGACAGAACAACAGAAGGACGAGAGGGGGAGAGAGGATTGTTATGGTTGAAGTAATGCTGACGCTGTTTGCCATTGTCGTTGTGGGCTACGTGGCTGGCAAGTTGGGGTATTTTGGTGGTGAGTTCGACCGCCATCTTTCCCGACAGGTCATCAATATCACTTGTCCTGCGCTCATTCTGTCGTCGGCCATGACGGGCGAACTGCCTGACCGCCGCTTCATCCTGCCACTTCTGCTCATCAGCGTTGTCACTTACGTTGTGCTTGCTGCGGTGGCCTTTGTGCTGCCTCGCTGGCTGACCCGCCGCCGTGAAGACGAAGGGCCCATCGGTTTCGCCCTGATGTTTGGCAATGTGGGCTTTATGGGCTATCCGGTGGTTGCCTCTATCTTCGGCCACGAAGCCGTGTTCTATGCCGCCGTGCTCAATGTGGTGAACACGTTCACGGTGTTTACCGTCGGCACCATCCTCATCACCGGCCGTGGCGAGGTGGGCGGCAAGCGTTTCCAGAAGAAAGTGCTGTACAGCACGCCTATGCTCTCCGCCTATCTGACGATGGGCATTGTGGCTTTGGAGGTGACAGGCATTCCCGGATGGGTGAGCCAGCCGCTGACGCTCATCGGCAACATCACCGTGCCGGCGGCGCTGCTCATCATCGGCTCGTCGATGTCGCAACTCTCACCGCGCACCATGCTGGGCAACGCCACGGTCTATGCCACCACCCTCTTCCGTCTCATCATCCTGCCCGTCGCTGTCTACTACCTCACGTTGGCTATGGGCTTCTCCCAGTTCGAGGTAGCCATCAACACCGTGGTCATCGCCATGCCGGTGGCCACCTACGGCACCATTCTCTGCCTGAAGTACGGCCGCGACACCACCTTCATCACCGAGGTCACCTTCATCACCACCCTCGTCTCGATGCTGACCATCCCCCTGCTGGTCTCGGTTCTGCCAAATTAAGAAGTAAGAGTTTAGAATCAAGGATTCAGAAGTGTATAAAAATTCTTAATTCTCAATTCTTACTTCCTGATTGCCGTAAAGCGAAAATTCCTCTTGTTTTTTTACTCTAAATTCCAAGTCCCTTTACCCCCCCTTAGAGATAAGTGCCACTTATCTCGGAGATAAAAGGCACTTATCTCGGAGATAAAAGGCACTTATCTCTGAGGGCCCTTTTTGGGGCATGTCTCCGACGACTGTTATTTGCAGGGGTCTGAATGGTTGCGCTGCCCCGTTTTTTGTGTTAATAATTCTTCAAAAATAGTGGTGGTTTAGTTAATAATATGTATATTTGCAAGAAAATTGAGATAAATATGGGAATCATCATTGGCATTGACGTGGGCATTTCGACCACGAAGATAGTGGGGCTGCGCGACGGCAAGCCCACGGCACCGATACGTATTTCGGCTGCCGACCCGATAACGTCGCTCTATGGTGCCTTTGGCAAATATCTGCACGACAGCGAGATAGGCCTGAACGACGTGGAGCATGTGATGCTGACAGGCGTAGGTGCTGCCTACGTGAAGAGCGACGTCTTCGGTGTTGCCACGAGCCGCTGCGACGAGTTTGTGGCCGACGCTATGGGCGCCCGCTACGAGAGCCACCTTGACCACATCATCGTGGTGTCGATGGGCACTGGCACCTCGTTTGTGATGGCCGACGGCGACGACATCCGCCACATTGGCGGCATTGGCATTGGCGGCGGAACGCTGCAGGGCCTTTCGCGCATCTTGCTCAACACGAGCGACATCCGCCAGGTGTCGGCCCTGGCCATGCAGGGCGACATCACGCACATCAACCTGACTATTGGCGACATTTCGGCCCAGCCTCTGCCAGGCCTGCCTATGGAGGCCACGGCCAGCATCTTTGCCCGTGCCAAGAACGATGCTTCGAAGGAAGACATTGCCTGCGGCCTCATCTCGATGGTCATCCAGAGCATCGGCTCGGCAGCCGTCCTGGCCGCCCAGGGCACTGGCTGCCGCGACATGGTGCTCATTGGCAATCTGTCGTTGCTGCCGCAGTGCAAAGACATCTTCCGCGCCCTTGAAAAGCTCTACGACGTGCGTTTCCACACCCCCAAGTACTCTGAGTTCTGCACCGCCATCGGCGCTGCGCTCGCATATAAATTTAAAACCTGACAAAGCTATGAAACGGATGTTCTTATTGTTGGCCCTGGCCTTCAGCGTCAGCGCCTATACGCAGGTGCTCTACAGCATCAGCGGCAATGGCCTGCAGCAGCCGTCGTACGTGCTGGGCATTATCCCGTTTGTACCGGAGACATACGTCGACTCCATCCCTGGCCTGCGGGGCGTGATGGAGAGAGTGGAGCAAGGCTATGGCGAAATGGGCATCGAAGAGCCCGACGTGGAGAAAGAGAGCGAGGCCGACGAGGAGGAGGAAATAGACCACAGCCTGCCCGACGGCCTGACCATGGAGGAGCTGCTCTCTGCAGAAGATGTGGCGCTGACCGACTCATTGCTGAACATGGACAGCGGCATCGACCTGAGCGACGCCGACCAGAAGGAATATCTGCACACCCTGGACCTGCGCTTCATTGCCACCCTGCTGCTGCAGAACCGCCTCATGCCCAAGGCCGAAGAAATAGGGCTGGGCATCGAAGGCTACATCCAGACGCAACTGCCTGCCTACGGCGGACTGGAGACGTCGGTCTACCAGGAGAAAATACTCTTCCCGCCAATGACAGCCGAGAAGCAGAAAGACTATTTCCACAAGACGCTGATGAACATTGACGCGCTGGAGAAGGCCAACCGCGCCATCGTGACGGCCTACCGCTCGCAGGACATCAAGAGCATCGAGGCTGCCTACGACTACAACAAGCTGCTGGAGGTGGGCCTGAAGCTCTCCACCCAGCAGGAGATGAACGAGATGGAAGACCGCACCATGACCCGCCGCAATCAGCAGTGGGTGCAGCGCATGCCCCGCATCATGGGCCAGAAGTCCACCCTCTTCACTCTGGGCGTAGGCCATCTGCTGGGCGAAAAGGGCGTGCTGCAACTGCTCCGGAAGGCAGGCTACAGCGTGGATAAGGTGAAATGAGAAATGTGAAACGAAAAATGAGAAACAAGAAATTAAGGGCCATATTATTGGCCTGTCTGGGCTGGTGCCTGACGACCACAGGCATTCAGGCGCACGGGCGGTTTGTAGTGGCCGCAGACAGCATCCCCACAGACAGCATCCCCGCAGACAGCGTGGCAGCCGACACGCTGGCCAGCGACACCCTGAAAGCAGGCAAGAAGAAGAAGGAGAAAGAACCCTCGGAGTATGAGAAACTGATGAAGAAGGGCGGCACCGTGATGGACGGCCTCTTCCGCGTGCGACACATCGAAGACAAGTACTATTTCGAGGTGCCCGACTCTATGCTGGGCCGCTATGTGCTGAGCGTCACCCGCTTCAAGGCCGTGCCACAGGGCTTCGGACAGTTTGCGGGCGAAGAAATCACCCACTGCACCACCTACTTCGAACAGCGCGACACGTCGCAACTGCTGCTGCGCCAGTATGTGTTGAGCCATCTGGCCGACAGCGGCGACAACATAGAGCGCACGGTGGAGCAGTCGACCATCAACCCCATCGTGATGGCGTTCAAGGTGATTGGCCGCAACGAGGCCAAGGATGCCAGCCTGATAGAGGTGACCAGCCTCTTCAAGGGCGACAACAACCTGACCAGCTTCTCGTCGGCAGACAAAACCTCGCTGAAGGTGGGCGGCCTGCAGGCAGACCGCACCTTTATAGACACGATGAAGGTGTTTCCCACCAACATCGAGATAGTCACCACCCGCACCTACGGCTCCAACGCGGCAGCCTCGCCCGCCTCGAAGACGGGCTCGGTGACCTTGGCCTTCAACACGTCGATGGTGCTGCTGCCCAAGGAGCCGATGCGCAAGCGCCTGTTAGACAAGCGCGTGGGCTACTTCGTGAACAACTTTGTGCGTTTCTCCGACCAGCAGCACAAGACGCAACACGAGTCGTTCATATCGCGCTACCGCCTGGTGCCCAAGGACAAGAAGAAATATCTGCGCGGCGAACTGACTGAGCCTGAGAAGCAGATTGTATATTACATCGACCCGGCCACACCCAAGAAGTGGATTCCCTACCTGATACAGGGTGTGAACGACTGGAACGTGGCCTTCGAGGCCGCCGGATTCAAAAATGCCATCGTGGCCAAGGTGCTGCCCGAAGACAACCCCGACATCAGCCTGGAGGACGCCCGCTACTCTGGCCTGCGCTATCTGCCGTCGGAGACTGAGAACGCCTACGGCCCGCACATCGTAGACCCGCGCAGCGGCGAAATCATCGAAGCCCACATCTGCTGGTACCACAACGTGATGAACTTGCTCACCAAGTGGTATATGGTGCAGTGCGGCCCTCTGGACAAGCGGGCCCGCACCATGAAGTTCGACGACAAGCTGATGGGCGAGCTCATCCGCTTCGTGTCGAGCCACGAGGTGGGCCACACCCTGGGCCTGCGCCACAACAAGGGGGCCTCGTTTGCCACTCCGGTGGAGAAGCTGCGCGACAAGGCTTGGGTGGAGCGCCACGGACACACTGTCTCCATCATGGACTATGCCCGCTTCAACTACGTGGCACAGCCCGAAGACAAGATTGGAGAGCGCGGCCTCTTCCCACGCATCAACGACTACGACAAGTGGGCCATCAAGTGGGGCTACCAGTGGCGACCGGAGTTCAAGGATGAATATGAGGAGAAAGAGGCCCTGATGGCCGAGACCACCAAGGCCCTCAGCGCCGACCGCCGCCTGTGGTTTGGCGGCGAGGGGCTGGGCGAAGACCCGCGCTCGCAGTCGGAAGACCTGGGCGACAACAGCGTCAAGGCATCCGACTACGGTGTGAAGAACCTGCAGCGCGTGATGGACGCCCTGCCACAATGGACCCGACAAGACAACGACCAGTACGACGACCTGTGCGAGATGTTCCGTGCCGTGCACAACCAGTTCGGACGCTACCTGGGCCACGTGATGAAGAACATCGGGTCGCGCTACAATGGCAACATGCCTGGCGAAGAGCCCTATTACGACGTGCCCGTGGAGCGGCAGCGCGAAGCCGTGGACTATGTAGGCCGCCAGCTGTTCGACGCACCCGAGTGGCTCTACCCCGCCGCCATCCTGGCCAAGACCGGCGAGTCGGCCTCCAAGATGCAGGCACAGACACAGGCCAGCACGCTGTCCAGGCTCATGTCGGCCCAGATGCTCAGTGCCGTCGACAACAGCAGCGTCTATCCCGTCACCACCTATCTTGACGACGTGTTCGCCACCGTGTGGAAGCCCCTCGACAGCACCAACGAGTGGAAGGCCAAGATGCGCCGGCAGCTGGAGCGCAACTACGTGCAGAGCCTGGCAGCCCTGCTCTGCCCCACCGAGGCCGACACCAAGGGCAACAACCCGCGCAACTACAACAGCGATGCCGCCCTCTACGCCCTGCAGCAACTGGCCAAGGCCGAGCGCTTCTGCCAGCAGCAACAGGAGAGCGCCGCCGAGGGCTCGCTCAACGCCCTACACTATGCCGACCTGCTGCGCGAGTTGAAACTCATACGCGACCGCCGCGTGAAACCTTAACTTTACGCCCCTATGAAGAAGCTTCTCTCCCTGCCCCCAAACCTGGTCAGGGCCTGTGACAATGAATCTACCGTGTTCCACCAGATAACCGGACTCCCGGCCGACGAATATTTCTGCACCTGCGACCCAGAAGGCCACCGCATAGGCAGCGGGGGCGGCACCACGTGGCTGCTCCAGCAGGCCTATCGCAACGACAACCGCAGCGGCGGCAGCTTCACGGAGTGGCTGACCGCCGAAAAGCGCATACTGGTGCACGCCGGCGGACAGAGCAGACGGCTGCCGTCTTACGCCCCTTCGGGCAAGATTCTCACACCCGTGCCCGTGTTCCGATGGGAGCGGGGACAGCGCATCGCGCAGGATTTGCTCTCACTCCAACTGCCACTCTACGAACAGATGATGCTGATGGCGCCCAGCAGTCTGCACACCATGGTGGTGAGCGGCGATGTGCTCATACGCACCACGCAGCCGCTGCCGCCCGTGCCACAGGCCGATGTGGTGTGCTACGGTCTCTGGCTCGACGCCTCCGTGGCCCGCAACCACGGCGTCTTCGTGGCCAGCAGGCGCACGCCCAATGTGCTCAAGCAGATGCTGCAGAAACCATCGGTGGAGCAGTTGCAGCAACTGCAGAGCAATCACTTCTACCTGACCGACATCGGCGTGTGGATGCTCAGCGACCGCGCCGTGGAGTTGCTCATCAAGAGGAGTTACGACCCCTCAAGGAGTGAACTACCCAAAAACTACGACCTCTACTCCGAATTTGGCTGCACGCTGGGCACACACCCCACCATCGAAGACCCGGAACTGCAACAACTCTCGGTGGCCATCGTGCCCCTGACGGGCGGCGAGTTCTACCACTTCGGCACCTCACGCGAGATGATTGGCTCTACCCTGACCCTGCAGAACCGCGTCTCCGACCAGCGGCAAATCATGCACCTGGACCGCAAGCCCCACCCCTCCATCTTCGTGCAGAATGCCATCACGGAGTGGTCGAGCGACGAGAGTTCAACTCTTAAGAAATATGCCTTCACAGCCGACAACACCAACATCTGGGTGGAGAACAGCTATATAGGCCCCCACTGGAAACTCACCCACGAAAACATCGTTACGGGCGTGCCACGCAACGACTGGCACGTCTGCCTGCAGCCCGGCCAGTGCTTGGACATCGTACCCATTGGCGACGACCGCTACGCCCTGCGGCCCTACCGCATCGACGACCGCTTCGACGGCCCGGAACAGCAGCGGCGGCAGTTCCCGGTGCTCACCCTTGACGAGCTGGACCGCTTGATGAGTGACGAGAATTGGGAGTGCACCCTCCAGCATTCTACATTCAGCGTTTTACTTTCTGCGGAGGAAATCAGCACACAGGCCAACCTGGCTCGCCTCTTCGAGCAGCGCAGGCTGTTCCGCTGCCAAAACCTGCCCGCCTTGGCCGCCAACTGGGAGCACAGCGTGTTCTACCAGCTCGACCTGGACGACGCTGCCCGACAGTTCCACGACAACGGCATCCCCCTGCCACCGGCGCTGCCCGCCGACGCACCGCTGATGACCCGCATACACGACGCCATGTTCCACGGCGACAGCCAGACGGCCTTCCAACTGCTGCGCGACGGACTGACCGAACAGGCCAGGGAAGAGAAGCAGAGGCCGCAACTGGCCGTGCAGTCGGACCAGATAGTGTGGGCACGCAGCCCAGTGCGCATCGACATCGCCGGCGGATGGACCGACACCCCACCCTACTGTCTGCTGGAAGGCGGCAGCGTGGTCAACCTGGCCATCGAGCTGAACGGGCAGCAGCCCCTGCAGGCTTACGTGAAGCCATCGGCAGAGCCGAGCATCACCCTGCGCAGCATCGACCTGGGAGCCACCGAGGTGGTACAGACCTACGAAGAGCTGCGCCAGTTCAACCGCGTGGGCTCACCCTTCTCCATACCCAAGGCGGCGCTGGCCCTGGCCGGATTCCTGCCCGAGTTTTCGGCTGACCACCACCCCACCCTGCGAGCACAGCTGGAGGCTTTCGGCACAGGCATTGAGCTGACACTCCTGTCGGCCATACCAGCAGGCAGCGGACTGGGCACCAGCAGCATCCTGGCGGCCACCGTGCTCGGAGCCGTCAGCGACTTCTGCAACCTGGCCTGGGACAAGAACGAACTGGGCCTGCGCACACTCGTGCTGGAGCAACTGCTCACCATCGGCGGCGGCTGGCAAGACCAGTTCGGCGGACTGCTGGGCGGCGTCAAACTGCTGCAGACGCAAAGCGGCTTCCAGCAGGCACCACTCGTGCGCTGGCTGCCCACCGACCTCTACACCGCCCCCGAATACCAAGCCTGCCATCTGCTCTACTACACGGGCATCACGCGCACAGCCAAGCAGATACTGGCCGAGATTGTGCGCCGCATGTTCCTCAACCACCACACTCAGCTGGCACTGCTGCGCCAGATGGGCCACCACGCCCACGATATGTTCGAGGCCCTGCAGCGGCAGGACTTCAACGCCATGGGCCATTTGGTGCGCCGCACATGGGAGCAGAACCAGCTGCTGGACAGCGGCACCAACCCGGAGCCGGTGGCACGGCTCACCGCTCTCGTCGACGACCTCTGCCTGGGCTACAAGCTGCCCGGCGCCGGCGGTGGCGGCTACCTCTACATGGTGGCCAAGGACCCCGAGGCGGCAGCACGCATCCGCCACACGCTCAGCGCCAACCGCCTCAACGCCAACGCCCGCTTCGTCGACATGGCCCTCTCCCGCACCGGCCTGCAGATAAGCCGAAGCTGACAGTCTGGTTGAGTAAGCTCTAAACTTTTGGCGGTTTTTCTTTGCAGATTAAATTGATTTTCGTATATTTGCACCGTCCTATTATTAAGCATCAAGACATGAATGCCATTTCACTCAACAACCTTTGGAGCTACTTGCAGGGCTTGACGCTGACTGCAAGCAACAAAAGGTGGCTTGCCGACCACCTATATGAGTCGGCCAAGGCAGAGGAAAAACCTCAGACTCACGAAGAGAAACTGGCCGATGCCGCCCGCATCCGCAAGGAAAAAGAAAAAGCCCTCTGGGCCGACGTTCCAAGAATGAACAAAGAAGACCTGAAGATATCTCCTTGGGTTGAAGAAATCGTCAAGGACGTAGAGCCAATGCCTGACGATGTAGACATTGAGCAGATGAAATATGAATACTTGATGAAGAAATACGGATAATGAGAGTTTTCTTAGATACCAACGTATTTTCAGCGATTTCGAGGATGCTATGCAGTATTATTCCGCCCTTCGAGGACATGCGGATGTCATCATCACCCGCAATAAGAACGACTACAAAGCTGCCTTGATTCCCGTTTATGAGCCCCAGGAGTTCCTCGACCTGATGACCAGCAACACATAGTGCCAATTCCGCTAAACTTTTATTCTGTTGAGAGTTGAGTGTTGAGGATTGAGTTGAGGATTTACATAACAGTCAGAGGCTATTAAGAAAACTGTGTAGTTCGTCAATAGAGTTTAGGCGATGCGTCTTACCCTTGGAGCACAGGGAAACCAGACTTCCAATACCCCGCATGGTCGTTAACATCAATTGGCCGCTGCAAAGATAATGAATAAGATTGAAGCTGGCAAATATTTTGCGTTTTTTCTCGCTTCGCCCCCCCTTTTGTCGGCGATTTGTTTTGCCATTTTGGGAGAATTGTGTAATTTTGCAGGCATGAAATTCCGAACTGTAGTGGATGTTGAGAAGCCGGGGGTGCTGATAGAACCGATGGAACCGATGCTTTTTGTCGGTTCTTGCTTTGCCGACAGCATTGGGCACAGGTTTGAGGAGGAGCGGTTTCCCGTCACGGTGAACCCCTTCGGGGTGATGTACAACCCGGCCTCCGTACTCCACACCATAGAGCGGTGCGAGATGGCGCCCCGGCTGACGTTCATCACGCTGGGCACAAACCATGTGTACCGGCTGAAGGAGACGGGCGAGATAGTGGACAACTGCCAGAAGCGGCCCCAACGGCTTTTCACCGAAGAGCAGCTCTCGGCAGAGCAGTGTACGGACTTCCTTGCGCAGGCCGTGGACATCCTTCGGGAGCGCCGTGCCGAGGCCCACGTCATCGTGACCGTCAGTCCCATCCGCTACGCCAAGTACGGATTTCACGGCAGCCAACTCTCAAAGGCCACGCTCCTGCTGGCCGCCAATGCGCTGGCGGAGCGATGCCCTGACTGTGTGAGCTACTTCCCGGCCTACGAGATTGTGCTGGACGAGCTGCGTGACTACCGTTTCTACCAGCCCGATATGCTCCACCCGTCGGCGCAGGCCGTAGAGTACATTTGGGAGCGGTTCAGCGAGGTCTATTTCTCGCCAAGGGCCAAGCAGTTCATCAGCGAATGGCAGCCCATCAAGCAGGCGCTGGCCCACCGGCCCTTCAACCCCGACAGCGCAGAGTACCGGCAGTTCATAGCCGAGACTCGGCGCAAGGAGCAGGAACTGATTTCACAATTCACAATTCATAATTCACAATTGACAATTCATAATTCATAATTCACAATTGACAATTCATAATTCACAATTCATAATTCATAATTGAAAAGAAAATGATGAAACGACTACTAACTGTACTTACATTGACCGGGATGGCACTCTCGCCAGTGCTGGCCCAAGACTTTGACAATCTGCCCGACCCTATCGAGGATGTGAACAAGGTGGTGGACAATACGCCCGATTCCATCGCACTTGCGCTCACATCGCGGCCAGCGCCCGGCAGCACCCGCAAGGGGCAGAACCCCGTGCTCTACCTGATAGGCAACTCGACCATGCGCAACGGCACCAAGGGCAACGGCTCTAACGGACAGTGGGGCTGGGGCTACTATGCCAACAAATACTTCGACGAGAGCAAGATAACGGTGGAGAACCAGGCCCTGGGAGGCATGTCTACCCGCACGTTCTACACCGACCTGTGGCCCGCCGTGCGCCAGGCCCTGAAGCCGGGCGACTGGGTCATCGTCTCCATCGGCCACAACGACAATGGCGAGTTCTTCGACCAGAAGCGCGCCCGTGCCGTCATTCCCGGCGTGAATCCCGACACGTGCTACGTGGGCTTCAACCAGCGCACGCAGCGCCAGGACACCGTCTACAGCTACGGCACCTATCTGCGCAAGTATATCAGCGAGGTCAGGGCCAAGGGGGCCAACCCCATCCTGATGTCGCTGACCCCGCGTGACGCCCGCGACGAGAAGACGGGCAAAATCATCCGCAAGCCGCAGACGGAATGGGCTGCCTACGTGGCCGCCGTCGAGGGTGTGCCCTTCGTTGACCTGAACGAGCTGTCGGGCCAGTCGCTCGACTCCTACAGCCTGTGGAAACAGCACTACCACTTCCTCGGCGACAAGATACACACCTCGAAGTTCGGGGCCGAGATGAACGCTTACAACGCCGCCAAGGGCATCTGGGAGAGCCACAACCCGCTGCTGAAACCGCTGAAGGAGAAGATGGCCAATATGGAATGCCCCACGTATCAGGTCGACCGCAAGAGCGGCAAGCCGGTGGTCTTCTTCACCGGCGACTCGACCGTGAAGAACGCCGACAAGGAGGAGGACGGCATGTGGGGATGGGCCTCGCAGGCAGCCACCGTGTTCGACACCACGCGGGTGACGCTGGTCAATGCCGCACGCGCCGGGCGCAGCACGCGCTCCTTCATCCGCGAGGGTCTGTGGGACAAGGTCTACAACTCGCTGCAGCCGGGCGATTATGTCACCATCCAGTTCGGCCACAACGACATCTGCCCCATCACCGACCAGAAGGCGCGTGGCGTCATTCCCGGCACTCAGGACACCCTGCACGTCTACCATCTGGACAACGGCATCTATGAGGCTGTCTACTCATTTGGCTGGTATCTGAAGAAAATGATTGACGACGTGCGCGAGAAGGGGGCCACACCCATCCTGGTCAGTCTGACGCCGCGCAACGAGTGGCCCGGCGGCAAGATAGAGCGCCGCGACGGCTCCTACGGCAAGTGGTACCGCGAGGTGATTGACGAGACGGGCGTGGAGTTCGTCGACATGCACAATATCTCGGCCGATTTCCTCGACCGCAAGTTTGCCTCCAAACTGCCTGCCGACAAGGAGAAAGCCAAGGCAAAAGTGGGCGATATAAAGGAGAAGGCAGGCAAATACTTCAAGAAAGACCACACACACGCCTCAAAAATGGGCGCTCAGATGAACGCCCAAAGTTTTGCCAAAGGTCTGCGCCAGAACGGCTCACCGCTGGCGAAATACCTCAAGAAGTAAGAGTTTAGAGTTTAGAAGTAAGAAGTATTCTCGCTTCGCTGCGATTAAAAAGTACGAATTAAGAATTATACTGGGCAATAATTCTTAATTCGTACTTGCCGAAGGCGACACCTCTTAATTCTTAACTCTAAATTCTAAATTGAAAACGTTCAGGCCCTGCTGGCCTTCTTTCGCTGGTCGTGGTCCAGTATGCTCTTGCGCATGCGCATCGACTTGGGCGTGACCTCCACTAGCTCGTCTTCCTTGATATATTCGAGGCACTCCTCCAGGCTCATGATGACCTTGGGAATGACGCGGGCCTTCTCGTCTGAGCCTGAGGCACGCACGTTGGTGAGCTGCTTGGCCTTGCAGACATTGATGACCAAGTCGTTGTCGTGCACGTGTTCACCCACTACCTGGCCGTAGTAGACCTCCTCACCCGGGTCGATGAAGAACTTGCCACGATCCTGCAGTTTGTCGATAGCGTAAGCGTAGGCCGTGCCCGTCTCCAGTGCAATCATCGAGCCGTTGACACGCCGCTCAATGTCGCCCCTGTATGGCTGGTATTCCTTGAAGCGGTGGGCCATGATGGCCTCGCCCTGGCTGGCGGTGAGGATGTTGGTGCGCAGACCGATGATGCCACGCGACGGTATCTCGAAAGACATATTGGTGCGGTCGCCTTGGCTCTCCATCGTAATCAGGTCGCCCTTACGGCGCGTCACCATATCAATCATCTTCGAGGCAAACTCCTCCGGCACGTTGATGGTCAGCTCCTCGATGGGTTCGCACTTCTTGCCGTCAATCTCTTTATAGATGACTTGTGGCTGGCCCACTTGCAGCTCGTAGCCCTCGCGGCGCATGGTCTCGATGAGCACGCTCAAGTGAAGCACGCCACGGCCGGAGACAATCCACTTGTCGGTAGAGTCCTCAAACGGCTCCACGCGCAGGGCCAGGTTTTTCTCCAGCTCACGCATCAGCCGGTCGTTGATGTGTCGGCTGGTGACGAACTTGCCCTCACGGCCAAAGAAGGGTGAGTCGTTGATGGTGAATAGCATTGACATGGTAGGCTCGTCGATGGCGATAGGCGGCAGCGGTTCGGGGTTCTCCAGGTCGCAGATGGTGTCGCCAATTTCAAATTTCTCCAGACCGATGACGGCGCAGATGTCGCCACAGTCCACGCTGTCTGTGCGGTGGTGGCCCATGCCGTCGAAGGTGTGGAGTTCCTTGATTTTCGTCTTCTCCTGCGAGCCGTCGCGGTGGGCGATGGTCACTTGCTGGCCGTCGGCCAGATGGCCACGGTGCACGCGCCCCACGGCAATGCGGCCCGTGTAGCTTGAGAAGTCAAGGCTGGTAATGAGCATCTGCGGCGTGCCCTCAATCTGCTGTGGAGCAGGGATGACCTCCACAATCTTGTCCAGCAGATAGGTGATGTCGGTGGTGGGCTTGCTGAAGTCAGGGCCCATCCAGCCATTCTTGGCCGAGCCATATACCACGGGGAAGTCCAGCTGGTCCTCTGTGGCATTGAGCGAGAACATCAGGTCGAACACCATTTCATAGACCTCCTCAGGACGGCAGTTGGGCTTGTCCACCTTGTTCACCACAACGATGGGCTTGAGGCCAATTTGCAGGGCCTTTTGCAGCACGAACCGGGTCTGGGGCATCGGGCCTTCGAAGGCATCGACCAGCAGCAGGCAGCCGTCGGCCATATTGAGCACACGCTCCACCTCGCCGCCGAAGTCGGAGTGTCCCGGCGTGTCGATGATGTTGATTTTGGTGCCTTTCCAGTTGATGCTGACGTTCTTCGAGAGGATGGTGATGCCTCGCTCACGCTCCAGGTCGTTGGCGTCGAGCACCTGGTTGGAGAGGTTCTGCCCCTCGCGGAAGAGGTTGCCGGCCAACATCATTTTGTCTACGAGTGTGGTCTTACCGTGGTCTACATGCGCTATGATAGCGATATTCCTGATGTCTTGCATATTCTTTTACCTTATTTTTGAGGGTGCAAAGGTACTAACAAAAATCCGAACCGCCAAGCGATTCAGCCTTTTTCTTCCTTCCGCCCGAAAAGTGCTGATGCTTGGTAGTGGTCAGTCTTGAAGGAGCACATTATTAACAAACTCTACTGGAGAATAAACATCTATTTTTTGAATGTCTGCTCCCCGATAGTCGCGAAGGTTGATGGTAACAAGCTTGTTAAGTATTAGAGATCGTATTTCTCCTTCAAGTAATCATCAAGGAGTTCCTCTTTCGGTGTCCCAGAGGTGAATATGCCGCAGAGGGTTTCGTGGCGATAGTGATGTTTAGTTTTCCTCGTGGGTTGTGCCGAGTCAATAAGCTGCTTGGCGTATGCGGTGAGTTGCTGTTCCAGCAAATCAACACGATAGGACTTGGGAATCCTGACCGAAACATTAATGGTTCTTGTTTCCATAATTCTATCTGCTTATGTGATTATCTGCTGCAAAGGTACGAACAAAAATCGGAACCGCCAAGCGATTCAGCCTTTTTCTTCCTTCCGCCCGAAAAGTGCTGGTGACGCGGGGCAGGATGCTGGGAGAGGCAGACTATCCGTTAGCCAGCAGCCAAGCCAACTGCACTATTCACAAATTGGCTGATGTAAGCCAACTCGTTCACTCTGTCAGTAAAGTACTCAGCCTCTACAATGGTACCGAATTTAAAAGGGTTTTCCATATTACGACTTTTTTCGTTACGACTTTTTTCGTAATCGCCTTGCAAAGGTACGAACAAAAATCCGAACCGCCAAGCGATTCGGACAAATGTTTTCAACAAGATTCACATTCTTTCTCTAATATCAAGTGCAAGGCTCTTGCTTTCAAAAGACAGTGATTCCATCCCTTTCTATACGTTTTCTCAGTCGCGGATTTAAGTTACGATGATTGCGGACAATATCAAACGGACGCCCTGTTGATTTCTCGAGAAAATCTTTGGCTTCCATCAGCAAGAAAGGATTGGGAGTCAACGTTTCAACAAACACATCCACATCACTGTCCTCCTTTTGTTCGTCTCTTGCTGTTGAGCCAAAAAGACACAATGACGTAATCCCATATTCACTCCTTAGAGTATCACTACAGGTTCTCAACAGTTCCAAGCAATCCTTTCTTGACATACAATCCATCTTTTGTTTGCTGCAAAGGTACGCATTAATATCCGTTCCGCCAAATCTTTTTTGAAAATACGCCTCAAAGTCTTTCTATCTCTTCGGCAGAAAGACGGGTAGCCTTCATGATGTCCTCAATAGAAAGGTTCATGTTCTTCAGGTTGCTGGCAATATTCAGAGCCTCTTCAGCACGTCCTTCAGCACGTCCTTCAGCACGTCCTTTCTGCTCCGCACCGGCAATGGCGTTGAGAGTGTCGCGGTAACGCTTCAAGGCTTGGTCGTACTCGATACGCTCCTTCTTCGTCAGCTTGCTTACTTCGGCAACTTCTGCCAGCCGTTGGAATACTGCGTTCTGAGCAGCCCACGGCATCCTGTCAAGTATATCCATATTCTTCAGTATATATATCCAACGCTCAAAATGATTCTCACACTCCTCCGCCTCCTTGGTGAAGCACGGCATCTGAAGGCATATCAGGCGCATCTTGTCGGTGAACAGCTCGTTCTTCTGCATGTCGGCAAGTCCCACGTCAATACGCAGTCTGCCGTCATACCCTGTAAGGACGAAATTAGTGAATGCCACCATATAAACAGCCTTAATTTCGTAGCCCCATACAATACCCTTCTCCCCCTGACGGACAATAGCTTCAGCTGAATAATAGAGCATGCGCTCCTTGAAGTTCGGGTGTTCCCGGTTCTGCATCTCAACGATGATCTTCTCACCGCTGGCAGTCTCGCAGAGAATGTCGTAGATGGGCGAGCGGTCGCCATCGTATATTGCAGGCATCTGTTTGTCAAGAAACCGCAGGTCGGTAATAATACGTTCGCCCACAAGAAGCGCGTTCAGGAAATCAAGCAGACGCGGCTTAGAAAACTCCTGTCCAAAGATAATCTTGAAGCCAATGTCAGTAAAAGGATTGATGAACTTCCCCATGATTCTTGCCATTATGTGATTATTTGCTGCAAAGGTACACATTAATATCCGTTCCGCCAAATGTTTTGTGGAAAAACATTCTTCGGCGCTTGCGACGGGCAAGAAAAAGCCTGCTACTTGCTTCTCAGCAACGTGCAGGCTACTAACTAAATTTATTATTTAATTACTGCGTAGGCTGTCCGCTAAATTGCCCTATGAGGTATAACACACCATCCGAAGGACATACGGCGGACAACTACGACGCGGCAAAATTAGGCATAATGTCTGAACGCGCCAAATCCTTTTCGTATCTTATTTGGTTCTTATTGGTTCTTTTCCACACGTCCTTCGATGGAATGGGCGTTTTTTGAAAGAAACCTACTGACCTGACACTAATGTCGCAACTGCTGCAAGTAGGTCAAATTGTTGAGGTCGCACTCGTCAGCTACGCGCTCCCAGACCACGTGGGTGCTGTCAGACCGCAGAAGGTCGGTACGATAGACACCGAGGAAGACGAAGCCCGTATCAATAAGGTTTTTCATAAAAGTGATGCGCAGCTCGTTGGTACGCATCACGGTGAAGTAAAGATTCTCATTCTTTTCAGCTGACAGCAATTGCCGTTCAGCCTCAGAGGCGGGAGAAGCCGACAGACTGCTGTCGGCGGGCGTCCACCATTCGGTGATGGTGGGCATGAGGCTGTCGCGCAGCCCCTCGTTGTGCCACTGCGGGTGGTGATACTCAGGCCCCCAGATGACAATGCCCTCGTGATGAGGAACGGGCTGGTCCCAATATCGCTCAGTGGTGGTGATGCCAAAAAGACGGAGGTAGTCGCTGCTGGTCTCGAAAATCTGTCCGCGCTTGAGGATGTACTGCCCCTTGCTGACAGGCGCCCCCTCCTCATTCTCCTTAAAGACGCCCGACCAAAGCAAGACGGCACCGCCGAGAAGCAGAAGAGCCAATAGGGCCACCATCCCCCAGCGGTATCGCGCTTTCGGAGAGGGTGTATCCCCGTCGGGGAGAGGAGTCTGCACATCCGCATCAGTGTCGGGCGAGTGCAACTGTGATTCACGCGAATGGATAAAGTCTTCCCAGTCCTTGTAGTCGAGAAACTGTGTGAGCAGGTCAAGTGTGGATAAGCGTATAGACGCATAATGTGGCAGATAACCCCAAAAGCGTTTCAGCGTGGATGTGCTGACAGATTGGTGGATCTTCTCCAATATAGCATTAGCAAGGAAATCAAAGTCACGCGGCGACCTCATCTTCCTGTCGACAGCGGCCTCTAAAGCTTGGCGCAGTTCTGCATAAGCCTGATCCTGAGACATAACTTGTTCCATTGTGATGCAAAATTACGCAATAATCCACGAACCGCCAAACGTTTTGGAAATTTTAATATTATTCCAAAAATCCTTCGGCAGGAAACACAGTTCAGGGCGCAGTCCGCCTGAGTTGGCGGCTGCGCCCTGAAAGGTGCGTGTACGCGGCCCCATTCATTAGGGCCTATATAGGGGAGATATTATTCCTCGTCCTCGTCATCCCAAAGAGAACTCCGACGCGAAAGCACGGTCCCCTCCACGCCAGAATTGGCTGCTGCTTCATCGTTGTACAAGGTCTTTGCGCCCTCACCAGGAGAGGCGGCAACCATCTGCTGTAGCTCTATGTGTGCAACGAACATTTCGGGCATCATATAAGTCTTTTTCATAATCGTTCTATAATGTTTAATTAGTTTTACAATAAGATTACTTTACCATCACCTTATAGCTTTCGCCATTGGACTTGCGGATGATGTTGATACCCTTCTGCAATGCGGGCAGCTGTGCGCCGTTGGTGTTGAAGATCTGGGCTTCACCACTGGTCAGAGACTCAATGGCCTTGATGCCAGTAGCCTCGGTGCTGAAGAAGAAGGCACGAGCAGTTGAAGCAGAGGCAGTCACGTAGCAGTGGTTTGCGCCAACTTTAGGCTGCTTACCATCGGCAACCTTGAAGAAGCCCACCTTTGTATCATGCTTTTGCATCACGTATGAACCGACGGGAGCGTCAGTCTCTGCATACACACCAGTCAGCAGACCCACCTTGTTCTCCAAAGCAGCACCAGAGCCCCAGCCTTCCTTCGTTTCGTTCCAAGCGCCCTCGATGATGTAGGGCTTGTTGGCCTCAATGGCAGTAGCCTCAACGAGCGTCAACAATTCATCTTCATAAGCTTCGCAAGTGTAAGCCTTTACACCAGTGGGAATCTCAGCAGCAAACGGCAGAATGGTTGTACCATAACCAGCAGCACTGGTGTTGATGGCGATAGAAGCCTGAGCGGCCTCAGCTATGGTGAAGTTAGCATCACCGTCAGTGTAAACGCCGTTATCGGGATTCGAAGCATTGCGGGCAATGACAGCATTAGCCTCAACGTTCAACAGTTTGAACTGACCATTAGTTGTTGTAGGCAGAATCTTAATCCTCATTGCCTTAGTAGCATCGTCTGTAGTACGAAGCTGACCGTGTGCGCCATTTCCGTATGCAAGCAACTTTGTGGTGAGATACTGCTCGCCACCGTTCTCAACACGAATACCACTTACTTTATATGTATTGGCTTCTCCCTCAACAGCCGTAAACTTCAGAGCCTGATTCAGATTAACATTTGCGGGAGCCTCATACTTGGTATTATATAAGCCATCATCTCCACGGTCACCAGCTTTGAAAGTAATAGCATATCCATCCCATGCCTGACCACCGTCAACAATGTTCAAGTAATAGCGCTTGTCGGCTGCGGGAGCATTAAGAGCATTGTAATCAGCAATAGCAGCGTCAAGGGCATCGACGACCGTCTGTATGTCGGCAGCGGTGCTGGTTTCAGTAACGGTGTAGTTGTCAACTGCGTCCTTTGCATTTGAATAGACAGTCCACTTGTCAGTTATTGAAGCTGGATATTGGAACACACCTGTACCAATGTTGGCTGTTATCTCGGTCAGGGCGGTGTAAGCCTTGGCAGCAACAAGAGCGTCGTAAGAAGTGACAGCAGCACGGAAAGCAGTCTGCTTTGCTGCAATTTCGTCAATGACAGCCTTATATGCGGCCTCGGTTTCCTCTGCAGGAGTTGCGGCAATAGCAATCTGGAAATCTGACTTCTCCTTACCAGTCACGTTGGCATAGAGGGCATTACTTAAATCTGCATTTGCGGCAGCCTTAATTTGGGGAAGCTGCTGTTTATAATAAATCATCTTGCTGCTTCCATAGTAATGGAGACGGAACTCATCGAACAGTGTCCAAACATCGCTAGAATGTGCTTCGTCCTTAAATCCAAGCCTCAATGTTCCGTCTTCTACGAGGGCTGCAACTTCTGTCTGATACTTGCCTTGGGCAAACCATGCAGCAGCACCTTCCATTGAGTTGGGGATAAATCCTGGTGCATTTTGAGGCTGTTTGTCGGAATTAAACGCATCTTCACCTGCAGGGTCGGTATAAATTCTTGTGGAATTCATCTCAGCCATGATATTCATCACATCCGATTCGTCGCTGTTTACGTAAATCTTTGCCGTGGCATTGTTTATTCCGTTTGAATAATCAGCATAAACACCATCATACCAACCTGGGCGCTGGAAAGCCTTCATACTCAACGTGAAGCTACCATTAGGCAATCCAGTAACGGTCTGGTAAAAGTCAAAGGCTGCACTGCCGAAGAATTCATTACACTGAATGCGAGTATTAGGATTGAGAGTTGAGTTATTAGTCCAACCAGTTATATTGTTATCGTCAAAGTCTGGATTGTTCATCAAACAAGTTACATCGAAATACTCGCCATCATTCTTGGGTTCTGCTGCATTTAAATAAGCCTTTACGGCATCCTTCAACGCTGTAATGGCTGCTGTAATGGCATCTGCATTAGCTGCACTCGTCGCAGCTGTTTGCTGGGCTGCGATAGCAGCGGTAAATGTGTCATGACTTCCTGCGGTTGTTTCTGTGTATTCCACAGCAGCAATAGCATCAGCCTGTGCCTTAATCTTATTGAAAGGAGCAATTGCAGCAGCATACGTAATAATAGAGGTATTAGCTGCATTAATAGCATTAGACAAAGTGTTAACGGCAGATTTAACGTCATCCACCGTAGTCAATGTTGATTCATCTACCACAGCAGCGTGAAGAGCAGCAAGGTCAGCGGCCCACATTGGGGTGTTATAGAGAGCTTCCGCTTCAGTGACCTTGGCACGATAATCTTCAATATAGTCTTCGGCAGTATACTCAAAAAGAGTGACAGGGCCTAAGATACACCATCCACCATTAGGACAGGTTCCCTTAAAACCTATCGTGATAGTAGTATCTGCTGAAAGGTCAAAGTCAAATTCGTTGGAATACTTTCCTTGACTGAAAGCTGTCGCTGCCCTATAAAGGTCATTACTACCAGCATATCCAGAAAGCTCAGACATTGCTGTAAGTGCAACGACGTTCTTTTTCTGTTTACCAGCAAAAATCCAGGCCATGTTGTTGTTAGTTCCATCGCCACCCCAACTATTGCGATAAAATGCATTTACTGCCAAACGGTAATAACCTGCAGGCATCGTTACTTCTTGTTGAAAAGTGAACTCGTTAGACCAGTTCCAGAATTCCACAACATTGACTGCGCCATCAGTCTTCCAATCTGTTCTTCCAGGGTCGCCCCAACCCTTAAGCGAAGCAAGGTCAGCATCTTTCAGGTAAGTGCCTGTTACATCAGTCTTAGCCTGCATTGACGTTACGCCCATCAGTGCGCACGCCGCGAAAAAAAGTTTTAGTTTTCTCATAAGATAATAAATTTAGTTAGTGAAATAAGAAAAAATTATTGTTTCATTCAGTGTCTTCTTCATTCGTGCATGTTTTGTGCGTGGCATGCGTCCTGTATAGTTATTGTGTCGTCGTCGATGGTGTATGCGTAGTACCATTTTTCGGTGTTTGCCATGTGCCATCCCTGCTTTTGCCACCTGGTTATTGTCGGCTTGCGCCGCAGGAGAGATTTTTCTATGAGTAGCATGGCATTGGTAGCATCAAGCACATTTCTCTGCAGGAGTTGTATCGAATAGGTATGGCGGTATTTTTTTAGCACGTTGCGATAAAATTTCTCAATTTTGTCGTGGCACCGTCTTTTGATGGCATATCTCATTGTTTCAGCCACTCCTCTTCAACCATTCTGAGAAGTAGCATCTGGGACTCCTCGATGGTTATTTCATCTTTTTTCCTGATATGCTCCATCTCTGTAGCAGACATATTGTGAGCAGCCTCGATGAGTAAACTTTCCCTCTTGTCGAAAGTAATGCGTTCCTCTCTTCCACCTGCCTTTACCTCGCTGGTATCAACAGGAGTAAGCCTGACGCTGCCGGCACGCGATTTCAGTATCACGTCCTCGCCGCTGTGGGCATAGCCGATGTACTTTGACTGGTTTGCCCTGAAGTCTCTGCTGGTTACTATCATTTTTTAGTTACGAATTACCGCATACAGGCCGCAAATTTAATTATTATATTTGATACTACCAAATAATTTTGTACTTTTTTATAATTTAGGTAATTGTGCGGGAACACACTCATTAATTGGTGTGACTGGGGAAGTCCATACGGTAGAGACGGGCGACGATGGCGCCGCTGATGTTGTGCCAGACGCTGAAGATGGCACCGGGGATGACGGCCATATAGCCGGAAATCAGCTTGCAGAGTCTTTTCATAGCCCGGTGTCAGACGGTGAAGCCCTGACGGCGCAGGGTGTCGATGAGCGTCTGGCTCATGGCCTCGTTGTCGGCCTTGGTGTAGCGTATGTCGGTGAAGACCTGGGCCAGTGTTTCCTTATGGTTGATTTCGATGAAATGGCGGTTTTCTGCAAGATTCTCCTTCTCTGCATAGTAGTTGTCGATGGCAGCGGGGGTGTAGTCGCAATAAGTCTCGGTGTGGAGGAAACTCTCCAGCGGGAGCCTGTCGGAGAGTGGCGGCTGCTCGTCGGGCCACCCCACGGTGAGCGTCGCTACGGGCATGGTGAGCTGGGGCAGTCGGAGCACATCGATGATGAGCTGGGGCTGGTAGACGGTGGTTCCGAGGAAGCAGTAGCCCAGCCCCTCCTCTTCCATCAGGCAGCACAGCGTCTGGGTGAAGAGCAGGGCGTCAGTGGCGGCATTGATGAACGAGAGGAAATTGGCATAGCCCGGCTCGGCCTTTCGGCAGCGTGCCCACTGCGACGTGCGGTTGAAGTCGGCACAGACGGTGAGCACCACGGGGGCCGAGGTGACCATGGGCTGGTTGAAGTGTGCTGGAGCCAAGCGCTCCTTCATCTGCTGCGAGCGGGTCTCCACCACGCTGTAGAGCTGCAGGTTGCCCATTGTCTGTGTGCGGGCGGCCTCGGTCATCAGGCGTCGGAGCAGCTGCTCGTCCACATCGCGCTGTGCATAGCGGCGGATGGTTCTTCGGTTGAGTAGGTTCTTCATTGGGAATTGATGGGGGTTAGGGGTTCTGCCCTTTCAGTTCGGCCTCCACCAGATTGGTGAGCGTGACGAACTGGGCAATGGAAAGTTGTTCGGGCCTGAGCGTGAGCATCGGGCTGGCGGCCAGGGGCGACTGCGGGTCGAGACCTGACGGCAGGAGCTGGCGCAACGACACACGCAGCATCTTGCGCCGCTGGTTGAACGTGGTCTTCACCACGCGGCGGAACAGCTGTTCGTCGCAGTCGAGGCGTGCCGTCTGGTTGCGCGTCATGCGGATGACGGCACTCTGCACCTTTGGCGGCGGATTGAAGACGTTTGGCTCGACGGTGAAGAGATACTCCACATCGTACCACGCCTGGATGAGCACCGACAGGATGCCGTACTGTTTGTTGCCGGGGGCGGCGGCAATGCGCAGGGCCACTTCGCGCTGAATCATGCCCGTGCAGCAGGGAATGAGGTCTCGGTTGTCGAGCATCTTGAAGAATATCTGCGACGAGATGTCGTAAGGATAGTTGCCGGTGAGCACGAAGGTCTGCCCGCCGAATAGCTGCGCCAGGTCCATGCGCAGGAAGTCGTCGGCCACGATATTGTCGCGCAGCTGCGGGAAGTGCTCGTTGAGGAAGGCCACCGACTCGCCGTCAATCTCGACCACACGGAGCGTCCGCGGCTTCTCGGCCAGATACTGCGTGAGCACGCCCATGCCCGGCCCCACTTCGAGCACAGGGATGTCGGGGCAAGCGTCTACGGTGTCGGCAATGCGCCGGGCCACGGAGAGGTCGGTCAGGAAGTGCTGGCCCAGGTTTTTCTTTGGTCTTACCAATCTCATTGCTTGAGGCTTAACGGGGTTACTACAGGGTTTCGGAGTGGAGGATTTCGGCCAGCACCTTCTTGCCGCGCCACAGCGCCCATACCATTAAAATAGTGGTGAGCACCGAAGCGGCGAAGGCGGCAGCCCAGAAGAGCAGGGTGCACAGGGTGGCCACGGCAGCGCCGCTGCCACTCAAGAGCAGGCCACAGAAGAGCAGCGGCATGGCCACCACCACGGGCGACGACACCTGTCCGAGCAGGGGCAGCACAGCAGCCCGCAGGGTGCGGCGGACGCTGGGCATAAGCGACTCCAACTCGGAGGCTCCGCAGGCCAGCAGGAAGAGGCGGTGGGCCTCGGTGTGGCGCAGACAACCGATGAAGGTCTGCAGCGAGCGCGGCACCGCCATCAGCAGATGTCCAATCAGCACGCCGACCACGGGCACAAATGCCGTCTTGGGCAGGCAGAGCATCAGACAGCCGCCCGTCAGTCCGACACCGGCCAGAATGGCGAGGGCCACGGCGGGCAGCAGGCGCAGAAGGGGCAGGCGCACTGCCCGCAGGCCGAGCAGGGCACAGGCCACGACCATCAGCAGGAGCCAAAGGGCATAAGCCCACAGGCGGTCGATGAGCAGCAGCCCCCACGTGCAGCAGCCCAGCAGGGCCAGCTGGCCCACGGCCATGCCCACAACGTTGAGAACATGCCTGGCGAAGCCTCTGTCGGTGAGCCAGAAGCAACCGGCAGCCGCCGCCACAAGCAGCAGCACAGGCACAAGGGCCAGCAAGGATAAATCGGAAATCTGCACGTTACAATATATTAATAGTGTGACACGATGGTGCTGGACGACTCCAACCATACGGTGGTGTCCGACTGGTCGGCCACCATCTTCTGCTGCGTGGTCAGGACGACGGTGCTGCCCGCCGCGGCCAGCTGCCGCAGATAGCCCACCGACTCCGGCACGGGATTGTCGGCCAGCAGGATAGGGCGCTTCAGCAGGGCGGCCACCGCCAGCCACCGGGCCTTGTCGCCGGTGGTGCCTGTGCGCCGCATCTCTTCGGCCAGCAGCCCGTTGGAGATGGGCAGGTCGCGATTGGCGTGCAGGCTGAACACCTGCTGCACGGTGGGCGGCTGGTAGACCACCACCTGGCCTATGGGCTCCAGCCTGTCAGGCACAAAGGCCATGAGCCGGCGCAACTCCTCGACGTTGCGGGCTGTGAGCGGCTCGCCGTCGATGCTGACAAATCCGGCGGCCGCGGGCACAAACCCCAGGATGGCATAGAGCCACCGCGTGAGCCGCTGGGGCGTGGCACCGGCCAGGCAGGTCAGCCTGCCCTCGTGGGCCATCAGCGACAGGGTGTGCGGTTCGCCCTCTATCAGCACCTCGTTCAGCTCCAGCATAGGCAACAGTCAATAGCAAACAGAAAGAAATTGGAACAATACGAATAAACGGCCTTTCATAGCTATTATTCTTATTATCCCAATACCTTTCTGTACGTCGTTCCGTGTGTCTGCTCAGACTTACTGGTTCTCGGCGGCAGCAGCGGGTGCCTCGGCAGCGGGAGCCTCGGCAGCAGCAGCGGGAGCCTCGGCAGCAGCAGCGGGAGCCTCTTCCTGAACCGGGCTGGCTCCGAAGCCATTCTGGTTGTCAGGATTGGTCATCGGGTTCTCAATCTTTTCAATCACGGTGTTCTGGCTTTCGTCAACAGGAGCCACATAGGCGCAGATGATGCTGACGACGACCATAAAGGCGGCCAGTCCCCAAGTGGTTTTCTCAATCACGTCGGTAGTGGTGCGCACGCCGGCCACCTGATTGTAGGAAGCGAAGCTGGAGGCCAGTCCGCCGCCCTTCGACTCTTGAATCAACACGATGCCCACCATGAGGAGAGCAGCGATCACGATGAGGATTACTAAGAAAGTGTAAGTTCCCATTTTGTCAATTATTTTTTGTTATTATTGATGATTAGTTTCTGTAAGAATCTGATTTGGTCTGCAAAGTAAACATTTTTTTTTGGATTCTCCAAACTTAATTGACGAATTATTTCTAAAGCCTTGTAATAATTGCCTTGTTTAATGTAAATGCGGGCCAAAGTCTCGGTATAGTAGCCCTCTTCCTCGCTTTTCGGGTCTTCTGCGGGAGGGGTTTCCACTTCGGGTTTTAGTAAAGGATTTTCGTTGAGTGTCAGTTTGCCCTTGTCCTGCTCCAGGAAGGTGTCAATCAGATTCTGGCCGATGAGCTGTGGCACCTCGGCGGCCTGTTGTCTGTCTTCTTCGCTCTCGCTCTCCAGCAGATAGGCCACGTAGTCTACGGCGGCATCGGCAGGCGTGGGCTTGCGCTTCTCTTTCTTGACGGCCGGGTCGTCGTCCTTGGGCAGCGAGTCGAGGAAATCGTCGATGAGCGAGAGGGTGCGACTGTCGCGGCTGTCGGCACTGAGGGCCTCGCGGCTGCCGCTGCCCGCCGACTTCTTAAGCCCGCGCAACTGGTAGTGGCCGGCCTCAATCATCTGGAAGAGCACCTTGCGGTCGGTGATGTAGATGGCCGCCCGCCGCAACTCCTCGTCGAAGGTGGGGTCGTGCAGCAGATACAGGTTCTGAAGCATGAGCACCCTGGCCGTCTGGAAGTAGGGGTAGAGTGCCAACAGAGAGCGCAACTCGTAGAGGGTGTCGCGGTCCAGTCGTTCAGGATGATTGATGAGTTCTGCTATCTCCATTTGCTTAGGCTGAATGTTTACTTTATAGTGTGAACCGCCATTACCAGTTGGCCACGGTGGCATTGAATATCTGGTCGGTGATGTCTTTCACCATCTGCGTCACCAGCTCTTCCTGCACGGAGTTCAGGCTGAGGTTCGAGTCGTAGCTCTGCGTGGCCGTGAACTGCTGCTCGAAGTCGTCGTTGTGGTTGACGGTGTTGGTGAACCGCACATTGACGGTCATCGAGAGTTCCACTTGTGCCGAGCTGCCTTCTGCCGATACCGACTTGTTCCGCTGCTCGTACTTGGTTATTTCGCCCTCCAGCTTCAGGTCGCCATTGCGCTTCACCTGGCTCAGTTTGGTGTGGTTGGCATACTGGTCCTTCAGCTGGTTGTTGAAGATGCTGGCCATCGGTCCCCACACATAGGCCGAGCGTATGGGGAAGTCGGCTATCTGTATGGTCTTGGTCTTGGTATAGTCGATGCTGGCACCATTGAACTTATAGCTGATGGAGCATGAGGAGAGCACGATGGTGAAGAGCAGCAGCACAGCCAGCCCGAACTGCTTCAGCCGGCGGTAGAGGGTGCGGTCGCTGATGCCCAGTTCCTGGGCCGCCTTGCTGCGGTTGCCATTGTTGCGCTCCAGCGCCTTGACCAGCATCTGCCGGCCCAGCTCGTTCAGGTTCAGGTTTTCCTGCACGGGTGCCGGCTCCACGTATTCCTCGGCCTCGGCGTCTTCCAGCTGCGGGGCGGCCCCGGCAGGCTTTGGCGAGAGTGCCGTAGTAGGCGAAATGAAGGTGCGGGGCATGGCCTGCACGTCTTCAATCTGTTTTTTGAGCAGCCCCATTTCGCGGCGCATATCGTTCACATTGCCCCTCAGCTCGAACAGAATCTTGTAGAGAATCTCGCGCTCGTTCTCGAAGGAATGGTCGCCGCCGCCCTTGTTGATGACGGCCAGCTGGGTGGTCTCGCGGTCCTGGGGGATGAACTGTGCCAGCACATCGGGCGTGATGGTGCGCTCCTGGCTCAGTATGGAGATTTGCTCGGTGATGTTTTTCAGCTGGCGCACGTTGCCCGGCCACTTGTAGCGCATCAGCATCTGCTTGGCCTCTTCGGTCAGCACCACGCGCTCCATGCGGTACTTCTCGGCCATCTGCATGGCAAAGAGGCGGAACAGCAGCACGATGTCCTCGCCGCGCTCGCGCAGGGGCGGCATCTGTATGGGTATGGAGTTCAGGCGGTAGTACAGGTCTTCGCGGAACCGCCCTTCGCTGATGGCCTGGCGGATGTTCACGTTGGTGGCCGCCACGATGCGCACGTCGGTCTTCCTGATGTCGGTGCCGCCCACGGGGATGTACTCGCCCGTCTCCAGCACGCGCAGCAGCCGTGCCTGTGTGGCCAGCGGCAGCTCGCCCACCTCGTCGAGGAAGAGCGTGCCCTTGTTGGCCACGCCAAAATAGCCCGGCGAGTCGCCGATGGCGCCGGTATAGCTGCCCTTCACATGTCCGAAGAGCTCGCTGTCGATGGTGCCTTCGGGAATGGAGCCGCAGTTGATGGCAAAATACTTCTCGCGCCGTCGCGGCGAGTTGTCGTGAATCACGCGGGGGATAATCTCCTTGCCCACGCCGCTCTCGCCGATGATGAGCACGCTCAAGTCGGTAGGGGCCACCTGCAGCGCCACGTCGAGCACGTGGTTCAGGGCCTCGCAGTTTCCCACGATGCCATACCTCTGTTTGATGCCTTGCAACTCAGTAGTTTTCATAACGGCTGACAAAATTACGCATTTTTTCTCAAACGGCTGCAATTTTGGCAGATTTTTTTTCAAATTTTATGTTTTGCCAAGGTGCCGAGGCGCCAAGTAAAATAGTGAGTGCTGTTCCGCGGAACGCGCAAGAAAAGCGGGAGCAAATGCAAAGGGGCATCCATTCAGTTTAATTGCCGTGAATAATTCAGGCTAAGGAGTTGAGGGGTAAAGGAGCTGCTTTGTCATTTTTTTTCAAACGGCCTAAATACCCCCCTTAGAGATAAGTGCCACTTATCTCCGAGATAAAAGGCA
>CADACW010000024.1 GCA_902786565.1 uncultured Prevotellaceae bacterium
CGCCGTATGCCGAACGGCACGTACGGTGGTGTGAGAGGTCGGTAAACACGAAAGTAGGAGATAAACACCTACGATTAGTGTTTACCTCCTACTCGATTATTGGGTTTTATTCACTCCACCTGCCTTTGTTTCCATGATGAACTACTCGGATAGTCATAAGTACTACTTTGCGTTGAAGAGTATGTCGGTTTGTCACTGTCTGAACAATACTTAATAGCACCTCCAACTGCAATGCAGAATAAACAAAAGCTCACACCAGGTTGAATTACATCTTTATAAAAATGATTACCTTTGCGGCAAATTTAAATGCTTACGACTATGCCACAAGTATCTATGACCGTCCGCATGGACTCCCCAGTTGAAACAATCGTTCGATGCCCTCTGCCGTGAATTTGGCATGAGCGCCAACACCGCCATAAACGTCTTCGCCAGAGCCGTCGTCGTCTACCGCACTGAAAGTGGCCAATTGCCAGACCTTACCCTTGATGAGATTAATGATGAGATCAGACTCGCAAGAGAAGAAATGGGAGATAGATTATGATATACGCTGTAATAGAAACTAATGTGCCAAACACAGGTTGTTGACGAAAATTGCGTATTTACGCAAAAAAGTTAAACAGGATTTGCGTATTTCAATAAAAACGGCTACCTTTGCCGAACAAAAATGCGTATATACGCAAAAAAGTTAATTGGCATGGAGGTAAAACGTGACTTTCACTTGAAGAAGCTGATAGCAAGCAGACACAACGGAATGATTAAAGTGGTAACAGGTATACGCCGTTGCGGCAAATCCTATCTGCTTTTCAAATTGTTCCGTGACTTTCTGAAGAATGAGGGCGTCAGGGACGACCATCTCGTGATGGTGGACCTTGAAGACCGTCATAATATGGAGCTGAGAGATCCGGACAGATTGATGAAGTACATTGACAGCCAGATGAAAGACTCGGAGATGTACTATGTTTTGCTGGACGAGATACAACTGGTACCGGAGTTCGAGGATGTACTTAACAGCTATCTGAAGGCAGAGAATGTCGATGTATATGTCACGGGCAGCAATTCTAAGTTTCTCTCAAAAGATGTTATCACTGAGTTTCGTGGACGGGGATGGGAAATCAAGATTGCTCCGCTCTCTTTTAGAGAGTTCGTATCTGTATATAGCGGTACACGGGAGTCTGCTCTTAATGAATATCTTGTATACGGAGGGCTGCCCAAGCTGCTTTCCTTTGACGATGATACTCAGAAAACAGCGTATTTGAAAGGTCTTTTTGCCAAGACTTATTTGACAGATATCAAGGAGCGATACCACATCAAGCAAGATGCGGAGCTGGAAGAACTTATGGATGTCATAGCGTCATCCATAGGCGGACTGACCAACCCCCAAAAACTGGAGAACACTTTCAAGACCGTCAAGAACGTGCAGTTGTCAAAGCAAACCATCAAGGCGTATCTTGACATTCTGGAAGAAGCGTTCCTGATAGAAAAGTCGATACGTTATGACATCAAGGGCAGACGTTACATATCCACTCCGGCAAAATATTATTTCACAGACCTGGGGCTTCGTAATGCCCGAATAGATTTCCGGCAACTTGAAATGACGCACCTGATGGAGAATCTTATTTACAACGAGCTTCGTCTTCGTGGCATGAGCGTCGATGTGGGTGTGGTGGTGAAAAACGAAAAAGACGGCAATGGCATAAGTATGCGGAAGCAACTTGAGGTGGATTTCGTATGTAACCAGGGCAGCAAGCGTTGCTACATACAATCGGCTTTCCGCCTCCCGTCAGAAGAGAAGCGGGAGCAGGAACTGCGCTCCCTGAAAAGCATCGATGACAGTTTCCTTAAATTTGTTATTACAGAAGATGCCGCCAAACGTTATCAGGATGACAGTGGAGTGGTATTTATGAACATCTTCGACTTCTTGCTTGATGAAAACAGCCTGCGAATATAATCACCCTTTTCCGCATCTTCGGAGGGCTGGGCATGCGGGTGTCGCTGAGTGTGGTGTGAGAAAGAAAGCAGTGGCAAGCCTCGGAGTGGAACATTGTTTTTTCGTTCAAAAATTTGGTCGTTGTTCATAAATTGATTAACTTTGCAGCGCAATTGTGGCTATGAGATGGAGAAAGTCCGAAATATTAAGCTCTTCAAGTCCTATTACAAGGATTTCTATGTGGCGCAGACGCAACCGTACGTGACAAAATAAACTTCGTGTTGCGGTTGGTTGAGACACAGAGAATTATTCCCAAGAAATTCTTCAGATTCTTAGAGGGGTCTGACGGCATATATGAAGTTCGTGTTGAGATAGAGAGCAACATATATCGTGTTTTCTGCTGCATGGATGAAGGGGCGGTTGTAGTGCTCTTTCACGGCATTCAGAAAAAGAGCCAGAAAACACCGCCAAAGGAAATAAAACGGGCAGAAGCCATCAAGAAAGAATATCTTAAAAGCAAGGAGGAAAAATAATGGAGACAAAGAAGAAAGAAGCCATTATGGCTTGTGAGACATTCGATGACCTGCTCAATGCGGAGTATGGAGAGCGGGGCACCGCAAAGCGCGAGAATTTTGAGGCCGAGGCCGAGACTTTTTGTTTGGCCGAATGTCTGCGGGAACAGCGTCGGTTGGCTGGCCTCACCCAAGAGCAGTTGGCCGCCAAGATTGGGACAAAGAAGAGCTATATCTCATCTTCGGCGGGCTGGGCAAGCGGGTGTCGCTGACCGTGATGTGAGAAAGAAAGCAGTGGCAAGCCTCGGATTTGGGGCTTGCCACTGCTTTCAGTTAGCATCCAATGTGACTTTTTTTCTCGTGTCCGCATTGGCAGTCCGTTGGACGGCCTTTTACGGGACAGAACACAGGGCAACGCCAACGTCCGTTATGCGTTCCGCATTTCGTGCAATGTGTATCCTTTGCTTGGACACCGATGAATGACTCCGATGCTTGTGCATCTTTCACTGAAATGGTTGCTGCTGCGCAAATACCAACTAACGCGACAGCCATTGCTATTACCTTCTTTTTCATAATCCTATACCCTAAATTCGTGTCGGGCACAACTTTTTGGTTAATTCTATGACCTTAATTATTATATACTTGTCTGGTCCCTAGTACTTGACCTTGACCTTGACAATTTGAGCATCTTCCTCCGTAACAGCCGCTACATTTGTAAATACTACCACCGATATCCCAGGTTCCTTTACCATCACAAATATTACAATCTCCAGTTCCATTACAAAATGGACAATCATAGTAATATTCTTCCCACTCTGGATCTGGGGATGGCTCTGGTTCTTCTTCACTTGATGAACTACTCGAATAGTCATAAGTACTACTTGACGATGTAGAGAGTGTCGGTTTGTTGCTGTCTAAACAAGCCTTAATAGCACCTCCAACGACGCAACAGAATAAACAAAAACCCACGCCAGGTTGAATTACATCTTTATAAAAATCCATGTCTCTAATAATTTATAGTTAGCGCAATATTGCCTTGCTTTATATGGCATCTGCACTAACTTCTGGATATGAAAAGAGTGCGCCCCTGCCATATCCCTGTCAGGCTCACCACAAGCCCCAAACATCTATGGAGAAACGCACACTTATGTGCGTACTCCAAATGATGTTTGTTTCGCTCCTTATCCTTTCCGAGGTGGTGATTCGACAGGGAATTTGAGCAATTAAAAAGGTTGTGTCCTCTCATGTGCGCCTCCTCCACGCTCGGAAAAGACTGAGAAACACGGGGCAAAGGTAGGGAATATTTCCCATACCCGCAAATTTTTCGGCAGGAAATTTTGTGGGAAGAGGAAAAAAAGAGAGGAAAAGTTTGGCGGAATAAGGAAAAGTCAGTATCTTTGCGCTGTTAATCAGGAAAATATGGAACAGACAAACAACATGGCATCGACGGTGTTTAATCCTATGCAACTTCAATTGCTTCGGATGTTTTCGTATGTGAAAACCGACAGTCAGCTGCAAGAGATAAAGGCAGCATTGGCCGACTATTTCTTCAAGAAAGTGGAAGAGGGGATGGACGCACTTGAAGCTTCAGGAGAATGGAGCAAGGATAAGAGTGATGCTGTTATGCAAGAACATCTACATACACCTTACGTTGACAGATGAAGAAACGAATTGTTCTTGACACCAATTGCTTGATTTCCTCATTGTCGCGCACCAGCGACAGCTATGACGTTTGGAGAGGTTTGCACGAAGGCAGCTACACCCTTTGCGTGTCAAATGAGATTCTTTCAGAATATCAGGAAATTATAGGGCAAAAGACAACACCTGAGATAGCAGAGAACGTCATCCAGTTTTTGATTAATAGTGAGCACGTTGAATTTATCAACACCTATTATCGTTTTGAACTTATTTCTGCTGACAGGGATGATAATAAGTTTGTAGACTGCGCGATAGCTGCCAATGCCACCTTTATTGTGTCTAACGACAATCATTACAAGCCGCTTCGCCGGATTGCATATCCTAAGTTGTCTGTTATTAAACTAATGGAGTTTGTGGAAATACTGCGGCGTGGTCTATGACAATTACTTCGCGATTCTGATGACCGGGGCGATGTCGTTGACGGGGTGGGGGAGCTGCACCACGAGGCCCTCGGGGGTCTGGGTGGCTTTCAGACGACCGTGGCCGAGCAGGTGGACGGCGGTGATGCGCTTCTTCAGGTTGGGGTTGCCCTTGGCCAGACTCTTCACCACCAAGCGACCGTCCTTGGGCCAGTGCATGGCGGTGACGTAGAGGTGCTTGGCGGTCTGGTTGAAGCGGATGTCCTCGGCGGTCATCTTGTTGTACATGCCGTCGTTGAAGCCCTGGGCGTTGATTTTGATGTCGCTGTCGGCAATGGGACCTTCGCCGAACTTCACCCACGGGCGGGTGCCGAAGATGCTTTCGCCGTTCTGTTTCATCCATGCCTCCAGGTCGTCGAGTATGGCGGCCTCCTTCTCGTCGTAGGTGCCGTCGGCGCGCAGGGGCACGTTGAGCAGCAGACAGCCGTTCTTCGAGACCACGTCGACCAGTTCGCGCACCACGAAGGCGGCGCTCTTGTACTGGTTGTTGTGGTAGGTGCCTGTGTTGTAGTGCCAGTTGCCTATGCAGTTGCAGGTCTGCCAGGGCCGCTCCACCAGTTCGTTGGGAGCGCCTCGCTCCACGTCCCAGGTGAGTGCCTTCTTCTGCTCGTCGTTGAGAATCTTACCGAATACCACGCTCCGCGGGTTTTTGTTGTAGAGGTGTGTGACAATCTTCATACCAGCATCGCTCAGGGGGTAGAAGGGCAGCACGGTGACGTCGAAGTAGATGAGGTCGGGGTTGTAGCGGTTGATGGCGTCGATGGTGCGGTCGTAGAAGTTGGTGACGAACTCCTGGCTGGGCGGGCAGGCACCGTTGCTCCAGTCCCACTGGTTGTGCAGTGCGCGGTTGTCCCACGAGCCCTTGCTCATGGGGTGTCGCTGCTGGTAGAGCATCTGCGGGTCCAGTCCTTCCCACCACTTGCCCTTGCCGTCCTCTTTGGTCAGGTTGCCGTCGTAGTAGATGCCGGCCTTCGGTCCTTCCAGGTCCCAGCGCTGTGCGGGCTCATACCACGTCCAGGCGTGGTCGGCATGGAACGAGATGCCCAGCGGCAGCCCTGCCTTCTTGGCGGCAGCGGCCCATTCGGCCAGTATGTCGCGCTTGGGGCCTATGCGCTTTGAGTTCCATGGCTGGTATTTCGAATCCCAGAGGTCGAAGTTGTCGTGGTGGTTGCCCAGCACGAAGAAGTACTGTGCCCCCAGCCGTTTGTAGCGGGCCAGCAGACTGTCGGGCTGCCAATGCTCGGCGCGGAAGAGGGGCAGCACGTCCTTGAAGCCGAACTCCGAAGGGTGGCCGTAGTGCTCCACGTGGTAGCGGTACTTGCCGTTGCCCTCCATATACATTTCGCGAGCCATCCAGTCGCCCGAGCCCTCCACGCACTGTGGGCCCCAATGTGCCCAGATGCCGAACTTGGCGTTGCGGAACCACTCTGGGGTCTGGTGAGTGGTCAGCGACTCCCACGTGGGTTCGTACTTGCCCTTGAGCATCGGCTCGTGCTGTTCCGACACGGGGATGCGATACGCAGTCTGGGCTTGTGTGCAGAGTGCTATTGCCATCAGGCAAAAGGCTACTGAAATGGTCTTCATCTAAATTTAAAATTGAAAATTGAAAGTTGAGAATTGAAAATTGATTACTTCGCTGCGAGGGCTACTTGAACTGCCACCAGTCGAAGTTGAAGAGTTTGGCGCCCTTGTTGCCGCGGAAGGCCAGGAAGACATCGTGCTTGCCCGTGGTCTGCGCCACCTTGGCCTGCACGGTCTGCCACTGTTCCCATCCGCCGGTGTGCGGCACTTCGGCCACGGCTATGGGCTTGGCGCCCAGGCTGTCGAGGCGCACCTCAATCTTTCCGCCCTGCAGGGCCGAGGCCGCCGAGGCGGTGAACGTGGTGGCGCCCTGGGTGCCGAAGTCCACCTCGCGCACCTTGATGTAGTCGCCGTTCTGTATGTCGCTGACGAAGACGCCCGTCTGGTCGTTCTGCTCGGTCTTCACGCCCACGCTCCAGGCTATGGTCTCTGCCTCCTGCCGCTGGTAGGGGTTCAGTGTGCCGATGGGGCTGACGCCCTGGTCGGTGTGGTGGATGGTGGGAAATGAGCCGTCGGCATTGTAGGTGAACTCCTCAACGGCTGCGCTGCGCCCGAATCCTCCGCCGCCAGGCAGCTTGCCCGTGTGGTAGAAGAAGTAGGAGTGGCCCTTGAAGTCGGCCACGCCGCAGTGGTTGGTGAACGACTTGGTGTCTTCCAGCGGCATGATTTGTCCGGCGTAGGTCCAGGGCCCTGTTGGAGCCGGAGCCGTGCTGTAGCTGATATGCTCTGGCACGCCGCCAGCTGCATAGAGCAGATAGTAGAGCTGCTGCGCCTTCTTGGCGGGCTTGCCCTTCTTGTTCAGGGGGAAGAAGCTGCGTTTCATCAGCCACGGCCCTTCCACATAGCTGTCCTTATACTGCTTGCCCTTTTCGCGCTCGTTCATTGCCGGCGAGCCGAAAGCCTCTTCGGTCATTGGCAGCATGCCCACTTCGCCGGAGTATGAAATCATGTCGTCGTTGAGTTTCAGGTAGTAGACCCTGGGGTTGCCCCACATCAGCCACGCCTGTCCGTCGTCATCAATCATCACCGTGGGGTCGATGTGGTCCCACGAGCCATTCTCGAAGAGCGGTTTGCCCAGTGCGTCGCGGAAGGGCCCTGTAGGGCTGTCGGCCACGGCCACGCCGATGGCCATGCCGTGCGAGATTTTGGAGTGTGCGCAGACGTACCAGTAGTACTTGCCGTTGCGCTCGATGGTCTGTGCGGCCCAGGCGCGGTCGTCGGCCCAGCTGAATGAGTGCAGGCCGAGTGGCGTGCCGTGGTCGGTCCAGTTCACCATGTCGGCGGTCGAGTAGATGCGCCATTCGTACATCCAGAAGAAGTCGGCCCGGTCTTCATCGTGTCCGGTGTAGACGTAGAGCCGGTCGGCGGTGGCCAGTGGCGCAGGGTCGCTGGTGTACCAAGTCTGCACAATAGGGTTCTGTGCCCTCACCGCCATTGCGGTGAGGCACAGACCTGCTAACAAAAGTGTCTTTTTCATGATATAGTATTATTGTGTGTGTCTACTTGAAGAGCAGCGGAGCCATCTCGCGCAGGCTGCGGCGCCAAGTGAGAAATTCGTGGGCGGTGCCCTCGCTGATGAATCCGTGGGCGTTGAATCCGGCAGCCTTCAGGGCGTCTACGCTCTTCTTGATGCCGTCGGGGTTCTCCTTCGAGCCGCAGCTTTCAAAGATGACCTTCACCTGGCTCTTGTCCTTGATGTCCTCGGGGGCATACTGGCCGCCGCTGAGCAGACCCCAGTAGCCGAACAGTTCGGGCCGGCGCAGGGTGATCAGCTTGGTCTCCATGCCGCCCATCGACAGGCCTGCCATGGCGCGGCTCCACTTGTCGGTCTTGGTCAGGTAGTTGCGGTCGATGTAGGGGATGAGTTCGTCGCAGAGCAGCGTCTCAAACTCCTTGGCGGTGAACTGTCCGATGGAGCCGAACTTGAAGTCGTTGGTCAGTCCGTAGGCCATCACCACGATGAAGGGTTTTATCTTGCTGTCGGCAATCAGGTTGTCCATGATGATGCCTGCTTTGCCCTGTACGGGCCAGCTGGTCTCGTTCTCTCCCCAGCCGTGCTGCAGGTAGAGCACGGGATAGCGTGTCTGTTCGAGCTTGCCGTTCTTGCCCTTCACCAGTTTGCCGTAGCCATTGGGCAGATAGACATTGGCGGTCTGCATCTTGCCGGTGCTCTCCGACCAGAAGTTCACCTGCTGTATGTTGCCGTGGGCGATGTCCTTGCGCCAGGCATAGAATTCGCGGTCCTTGGCGGGAATCTCTATGCCGCTCTCCCATCGGCAGGAGCCGAAGTAGTTGTGGGTGCCGGGGTCGTTGACGGTGGCGCCGTCGATGGTCAGGTGGTAGTAGTGGAAGCCCTCGTCCATGGGCCCGTCGGTGGTGCCTGTCCACACGCCGTCCTTGTCCTTGTGGAGCACGGTGCCGCCCCGTCCGCCCAGACCGAGGCTGACGATGACCGACTTGGCGTCGGGTGCGCTGATGCGGAAGCGGGCATAGCCCTCGCTGTTCACCTGCGGGTACTCCTGTCCGGGCTGGTTCATCTCGTTGGGCTTGAAGTCCTCTTTCGGCTTGCGGTTGTCCAGTGCGGGGTCAAAGTCGCGTATGGCGCGATAGCACTGCTTTGGACGGTACTGCTCGTCGAAGGGCAGCGGGTGGTTGTTCACGCCGAGCCACGAGTCGCGGTCGCCCAGGTTCCAGAAGGTCACGTTGTCAATCACGTCGGCATGCTTGCGGAATATTTTGAACAGGCGGCTGTACTGGTCGGTCTGCAGCGTCTGCATATAGCCGGGCTGTGGCCTGGCCTCTCCACGCGAGAACATCAGCTGGCCGCCGCTCTCGTTGTTCATGCGCAGGTCCAGTTCGGTGATGTGTATGTGCTTCACTATCTCCTTGAAGCGTACGATGGCCTTTTCGAGCTGCTCCTCGCTGGGGAAGTAGATGTTGTAGTGGCCCTGCATGCCGATGCCGTCGATGGGCACGCCTGCGTCCTTCATCTTCTTCACCATATTATATATACGCTCGCGCTTGCCCTCGTCCACGCAGCTGTAGTCGTTGTAGATGAGCAGGGCGTTGGGGTCGGCCTCGCGGGCAAACTGGAATGCCTTGGCTATGAACTCGTCGCCACAGAGCCTGAAGTGGCGGCTCTGGCGGTAGGGGCTTGGCTCCTGTCCGCCGCGCCCCCAGCGTGGGCCGCCGTCGTCGGCCATGGCCTCGTTGACCACGTCCCAGCAGTAGACCACGTCCTTATAGCGGTTGACCACGGCGTGTATGTGCTCGCGCAGACGCTCGTAGAACACCTCTTTCTTCACCTCCTTGCCCTTCTTGTCGGTGAACATCCAGTCGGCAAACTGCGAGTGCCAGCACAGGCAGTGGCCGCGCATTTTGATGCCGTTCTCGCGGCAGAAGTTGGCAATCTTGTCGGCCTTCTCCCAGTTCCACACGCCCTCCTTCGGGTGCAGTTCGCCGGGTTTCCAGTCGTTCTCAGCGGTCACGCTGTTGAACTCTTTCAGTACGAGTGCCTTCTGGGCATCGTCGGAGACGTTGCGCTGGTTCAGCGCCACGCCGATGGTGAAATAGTCTTTGTAGGCATCCTTCAGGCCAACGTTAGCCCTGGGGTCTACGCGCTGCCACTGTGCCCATGCGGCGTTGCTGAACAATGCGCATGCAATGATGGCCGCAAGGGCCAAATGCTTTTTGCAGATGTTTTTCATAAGTTTTTTGTTTAGTTAATGCGATATGTTTTTGTCTTTCCTTTATAGGTGGCCTTCACCGTGGCGCGATATTCGGTGCCGGTGCTGATTTCGTAGGTCACGCTTGGGTCGCTGGCGTTGACCTCAATCTTGGCGCCTTGCTTCATCGGTGCATAGAGCTGGTAGGTGCTGGCGTCCATCAGTCCGTTCTGGTTGGTGGCGCGGATGGGCGTGTCGGGGATGAGCAGCTTCTGTCCGTCGACGATGATGGTAATCTGTGGCACGATGGGAGTCGTGTGGTCGGCACCCTTAGAGAAGCTGATGCCGTGCAGGTCGAACAGGCCCTGCGGACGCTGGGGCTGCTGCGGTCGACGGCCCCACTGGCCTTGTTGTGGCTGTTCGGGCTGCTTCACCTCCGGGCCTTCGGCAATGAGGTAGATGGCGTGCTTGCCCGTGAGACCTTCTACAGCAGGAACTGCTGCGTAATACATCTTTGCCTTGCTTTCGGCATTTGCGGGTACGTCTATCACACCTATTTCCTGACCCTTCCAGGGGTTGTCCAGCCTGACGCGAATCTTAAAGGCACCCTTGCCGCTTGCAGTCAGATTGACGCCGAGGGTGGTCTTGTCGCCGGCTTTGGTGCCCTCGAAAGCCTTCACGCCCTTGGTGTCCTGTGCCAGGCCGCCGAAACCGAAGTACTTGAAGCCGATGATGCCGCCGTTCTGTATGCCGGCAAGGTCCATCGAGTTGTTCCACACGTCGTGGTTGTCCTGCATGTACTGGTTGGCGTTGGGGCCGTACATGAAGCAGGCTATGCCGGCGGAGTAGTAGGCGTAGGGCGGCAGACCGAAAATCTGGAATCCCTCGCTGGTCACCTCGGCGCCGGTATATTCGTTGCCGTCTGTGGCCTTGGCCGTCCATTCGCGGTTGGTGGCAAAGGGGTCGTAGCCCGTGATGCGCACCTGTCCGCCCTTGGCCACGGGCTTCTTGTCCCACTCAATCTTGACCGGTGCCACCATGGCCTGGCGGGCATTGCCGAAGCCGCGGGGCGGACGGTGATAGAACACGTACCACTGGCCGTTGATTTCCTGGATGGAGCCGTGGGTGTTGTGGCCGGCGTTGGTGGTGATGAGTTTCGAGCCGTCTTCATTGAGCACCACGCCGCGGGAGTCTACCAGCACGCCGCCCGAGCGCCACGGGCCCAGGGGTGAGTCGCCATAGGCATAGCGCAGGGCCGAGTTGGTGTTGCCCAGTCCGTACTCCTTGCCGCTGTAGCCTGAGAAGACCATCACGTACTTGTTGCCCACCTGTCGGATGGACGAAGCCTCGAAGAAGTTGAAGTCGAGCGGGTTCTGCCCTTTGTAGAGTGCCTTGTACTCCGAGCCCTCCTTGTCCAGCAGTTTGCCATCGCGGCTGCTGGCGGGTATGAAGGGGTCTATCAGTTCGGTGCCGGGTCGCTTGCTGTACATGGTGTTCTGGTCCAGCTGGCAGGCGGTGCTGTGCTGGAAGCCGTAGAACACGTAGGCGCGGAAGCCCTTGTCGTAGTCGGGGTCCTTCTTGTCGTTGACAGGCTCGATGAAGACCGAGGGGTCGAAGTCTATGAGCGAGCCCTCGACGCAGCGCGTGCCGTCGGCGGTGAGGTTTACGGGCGTGAAGGGTCCGTTGGGCCGGTCGCCCTTGCAGACCATTGCTATGCGCCCCCAGCCACGGCTGTGGGGGTAGAGCCAGTAGGTCTTGCGGCCCGTCTGGCGGTCGGTGGTGCATACCAGGTCGGGGGCGTACATGGTGTCCCACTGCCCGCCTACGAACCAGGAGAAGATGGGGCCCTCGTCGCGCCATTGCGAGAGGTCCTCGACGGGTGCCGACCACATGCGCACGTCGTTGCCACAGTATTTGTCGTAGTGCACATCGTGCGAACCGATGATATAGGCCCTGAACTTGCCGGGCTGGTCGGGGTCTTCAAACACGCGAGGCTCGCCGTCGGGCAGATGCTCCCAGAGCGGGAGGTATGGGTTTTGTGCACCTGCAGCCATCATGGCCAGTAGTGTCAGTGCGAGGGTGAGAGTTCTTTTCATTGCTGTCTGTAATTAATGGTTGTTGGGTCTGTTACTGTTTGCTCTGGATGAGCGTTGTGATGTCGAAGAAGTTCACCACTCCGTCGTTGTTCAGGTCGGCAGCAGCGTCGTAGGCGCCTGTGCTTATCACGCGCAGGATGGCCATCACGTCGGCAATGTCGGTGGTGCCGTCGCCATTGATGTCGCCTTCAGGCTGAACGGCTTCCTCGTCGGGGCTGAACTGCCATGACACCACTTCGGCGTCGTGGGCTTGGGTTAAGACGAAGTAGAGGTAGTCCTGGCGGACGGAGAGCGGATTGTCCAAGGGCACGCTGACGGTCTGCGTCTTGCTGCCGGCGTCGAAGCTCACCTTGGCGATGGCCTTGCCGGTCAATGCGTCGGGGCGCAGCTCCAGTGTGCCGGCGCCGCGCACCTTCAGCTTCAGCGAGCGTGCCTGTCCTCCCTCATAGGCGAAGTTGACGCCACGCACCATCCACCAGGGCTGCGCCAGGGTGGCGTTGAGCGGCTGCAGCAGCGATGTTGAGCTGTTGGCGGCCATGCGGCCCGACTGCTCCTCGTAGGGGTTCACGTAGTTCTTGTCAATCTGTGCGGGCAGGGTGAGCGCCGTTGACCCCTTGGTCATTTCGGCGAACTTTTGCGAGCGGATGATGTAGCTGATGCTGTTGATGTGCAGATTGCGGTAGCCGCCGTTGTAGCCGTGGGCATTCTCCAGCCACTGCGTGTGGTAGAGCAGGTAGTAGAGGCCGTTGAACCGCAGGATGTGGGTGTGGTTGTTGCCGTAGGGGAACCCCAGCGTGCCGGGGTTGGGCATGAACTGCCCTTTGTATGTCCAGCTGTCGGCCAGGGGGTCGGTGGCGCTCATGTAGACCATCGCTGCGGCCCCGGGGGCGTCCTGCTTGCTGTACGTCTGCCACAAGCTGCTGATGGTCCATCGGGTGCAATAGCTGAATATCCACTTGCCGCTGATGTAGTTCAGTTCGTTGGCCTCGAAGTGGCAAGGGGCCGATATGGGCTTGATGTCGCTGCCCAGGCTCACCATGTCGCTGCCCAGTCGGACGATGCGTGCATTGCCGGGCTGCAGCTCGGTGCCCGTCACGTCGCCGCCGCCAAAGGCCAGATAGGCCTCGGTGCCGTCGTCGCTGATGGCCACGCCGGGGTCAATCAGGCTGGAGATGGTGCCCAGTCCGGGGGTGTTGCCATCGATGAGGGCGTGGCCCAGCGGGTCGGTCCAGGGGCCTGTGGGCGAGGTGCTGGTGAGCACGCCGATGCCGGCGCCGCCGTTGGTGAAGTAGAGGTAGAAGTGGGTTTGGCCGTCGGCCTCCACACGGCTGACGATGCTGGGTGCCCACGAGGCCCGGATCCACGGGCAGAGGGCCTTGACGTCGATCACGCCGTGCATCTCCCAGTTCACCAGGTCGGCCGTCGACAAGCACACCAGTTGGGTGATGTGCGAGTAGGTGTTGCTGGTCTGTCCGCCCGTCAGCGCAAACTCCTGCTGGTCGTTGGTGGCGTAGACGTAGAGGCGGCCGTTATACTCCAAGCCCGTGGGGTCGGCCATGAAGTTGGTGGCCGAGATGGGATTGGCATATTCGGGCAGCTTGACCGATTCCACCAGTTGCGGCTCGCCCGGCTCTTTCATAAACACGAAGGTGTAGAACGAGTTGGGCTGCAGCTTCACCACGGGCTCCTGCGTGCCGTTCTGGTACAGTCCGGTGACGTCGGTCAGCTTGGCGTCGAAGGTGTCGCTGGTCACTATCTGCTGGATGCGTTGGGGCACGAAGGGCAGCGTAACGGTCAGTTCGTAGAGGTCGGCCATGCTGCTGTTGAGCACCATCACCACCACCGTGTCTCCGCTCTCGCTGGCATACGACGAGCCGCCTTTGAGCACACCATTTGCCCCTGAGAAGGCCGAGTAGATGCGTGTCTTGCCCGTGGCGTGCTTGGCGTAATGGCTGAACACCCAGGCCCGCTTCCACAGCTGCGACTCGCTGCCGCCGTGGTTCGAGGCGAAGAAATGGGTGTACATAGAGTAGTAGACGTAGGCCGAATAGCCTGCCTTCATCGCTTGCTCCAGACTTTCTATCATCTTGTGCTCAGGCTTGAACTCGCCCTTGTAGTTGGGGGCGTTATCGCCGTTGTAGTCCAGCAGGAACTCGGTCTCCCACATGGGGCGCTTGGTCTTGCTGGTGACGCTCTTCACAAACGACCAGTTGTCGGTGCCGTAGAGGTGGTTGCCCCAGATGTCGATGTTGTTCACAGCATCGGGGATGGTCACCAATTTATTATTATAATTGTGTTGGCCCCATCCGAAACACTCCGGGCCCATGATTTTGCACTTGGGGTCCAGCTTCTGCCGCAGTGCCTTGCACATGGCGGCCATCTCCTTGGGCGAGTAGATGCAGCTCTCGTAGCTGGCGTGCTCCACGCCGTCGTCGGTGGTGGTGGGGGTATAGTCGCTCTCGTTCTGTATAGAGATGATGTCGATGGGGCAGCCCTTCTCCTCCATGGTGGCACGGTAGCGCTCCAGAAAGTCGGCATAGTCGTCGTAGCAGTCGGGGTTGATGGCACCGCCGTTGCTGCCCTCGCCGCCCCAGCTGTGCTCCACCAGCGGCCACACCCAGGTGCCGTAGTCGTTCTGATACTTGTTGGTGTTGTGGGTCTTGTATTTCTTGGGCGGTGTCCAGGGGGTGGCGAACACCTGCAGCGAGGGGTTCACCTTGCGGGCCCAGCGCACGGGGTTGCCATACTCGCCCCAGTTGTTTTCGTTGGGGTTGATGCGCAGTCGCATAATGTTCAGGCCCACCTGGCCTTTGCCCTGGCCCCACAGCAGATTGACCTTCTGCTGGGTGTAGACGTCGCGCCAGTCGGGCGTCATGGCTGTGCCGCCAAAGCCGTCAATGTGTTGATATTTGGTGCTGATGCCCACGGTGAGCTTGGCCTGCTTGGTGGCGGCCTGCGCCTGGCCAGCACCAATAGTGTGGAAAGTTGTTGCGCCAAACAGAAGGGCAGCTATTGTATGGTAAAAAGGTTTCATAAAAAGATGTTTTTGCTTCTTTTTTTATTTGCGGTGCAAAGTTAGGCAAAAATGCAAAGAATGTTCTTGGCAATCGTGTCTCTTTTTTTCAAATATGTTTCATTTGGGCATATTATTTCTGCAACAAGTAGTGCGTATCAGCTTTTTTCAGTAACTTTGCGCCAAATTACTAACAACTTTAAATCATAGCATAATGAAAAGACTGACACTCTGCGCCGCCCTGATGGCGGCAGCAATGACAACGATGGCCCAAGCCACCTATACCGGCACATGGGCCACGGCAGCCGAATGGACCGGCCCCGGCGACTCACCACGGATGACACTCAGCGGAAACACCCTCAGGGAGATTGTCCAGGTGAGCATAGGCGGCAAGGAACTGCAACTGCAACTGTCAAACGAATTCAGCAAGGAGCCTGTAGACATCAAGGCCGTCTATGTGGCCGATGCCCTGGACTCGTGCGACATCAATAAGAAGACCGCCGTACAGCTGACCTTCGGCAAGAGCCGCTCGGTGACCATCGCACCGGGGGCAACGGTGATGAGCGACGACTTTGCCTACAACCTGAAACCCCGCCAGCGGCTGGCCATCACCATCTGCTACGGCGCGTCGATGCCCAAGAACGTCACGTCGCACCGTGGCTCGCGCACCACAAGCTTCATTGCCGTGGGCGAAGTGGCACCGAAGAAGAAGTTTGTGGCAGCCGAAAAGCTGGACCACTGGTATAACATTGTGCAGCTGAACGTGAAGACCCAGGGCCAGCTGAAGGCCGTGGCCGTGCTGGGCAACAGCATCACCGACGGCCGTGGCAGCACCACCAACCAGCAGAACCGATGGCCCGACCAGATGGCCGCCCACCTGGACTGCGGCGTGCTGAACCTGGGCATCGGCGGCAACTGCGTGGTGCGCGGCGGGCTCTCAGAGCCGGCGCTGAAGCGATTCGACCGTGACATACTGGGGCAGAAGGGCGTAGACAGGCTCATCATCTTCCAGGGAACCAACGACATAGGCGGGTCGCGCCATTCGGAAAATACCGTCAACGAACTGATTGATGCCTACAAGACGCTCATCAAGAAGGCCCACGAAGCCGGCATCAGCAAGGTCTACGGAGCCACCATCACCCCCTTCAAGGGCAATGGGTGGTACTCGCCCTTCCACGAGACAGCCCGCAAACTGGTGAACGAATGGATACGCACCAGCGGCGAGTTCGACGGACTGATCGACTTCGACCAGCTGACCCGCGACCCCTCCGACCCCGAGAAACTGAAGAAGGAACTGACCGACGACTGGCTGCACCTGAACGCCGAGGGCTATCGGGTCATGGGAGAGTATGCAGCGAAAATTCTTAACACCAAAAATTAACCTCAGAGATAAGTGCCACTTATCTCCGAGATAAAAGGCATTTATCTCCGAGATAAAAGGCACTTATCTCCAAGTCCCCTTTACCCTCCCTTTCAAAAATATCAACAAAAAACAATATTAATAATATGGCAAACAACAATCAAGAGAAAGGATTCTACAAACTCTCCTGGCTGCAGCGCATCGGCTTCGGCTCCGGCGACCTGGCACAGAACCTGATTTTCCAGACAGTAGCGTGCTACTTGATGATCTATCTTACCACAGTGTTGAAAATCAATCCCGCCTTTGTCAGCGGACTGATTCTCACCGTCCGACTCATTGACTGCTTCTGGAGTCCCGTGGTGGGGCGGTATATCGACAACCGCAACCCCAAGCTGGGCAAATATCGCACTTATCTTCTCTACGGCGGTATTCCTCTGACGGTTGCCGCCTGCCTGCTCATGCTTCCGCAGGCCGCCTCGTGGTCAATGCCGATGAAGATGTTCTATGCCACGGCCAGCTATACCGTGCTGAGCATGATTTACTCGGTGGTCAACATCCCTTACGGCTCGATCATGGCCAGCATGACCCGCGACAACGACGAGGTGCTGATTCTGACCTCCACGCGAATGGTCTGCGCCAACATCGGACAGATTATCGTGCAGGCCGGTTTCCCCATTGGTCTCGCCATGTGTGTGCACACGGCCATCGACTGGAACCAGGCCACCTTTATGGCCATTGGCACGATTCCCGCCTTCGTCATCCTGCCCTCGCTGCCGGTGCTGAAGAAGTGGCTGGGCAAGAAGGGCCTTTACTACACGCTGCTCTCCATCGGCCTCGTAGGATTTGCCATATTGTTCGTCATTGGCAAGTTCTTCGATGTCGAGAACTATAATGCGCTGGTGCAGACAGCAAAGGTGATGACCGGCGTAGGCCTGCTTGTGGGTTCGCTGATGTGGGCGCTCGTGCCCGAAGTCATCACCGAGGCCGAATACCGCACCGGAAACCGTCCGGCCGCCACCGTCAACGCCCTTGCCGGTGTGGCCTTCAAGGCCGGTTTCTCCATTGCCGGCTGGATCACACCGTTGGTCATGGGCTGGATTGGCTTCAACTTCGCCACCGAGGAGTCGGCCTTGGCCACCGACCCGATGGCCTGGTTCACGGTGACGTTTATCTTCGCCATCGTCGGTTTCGTGCTCCTCATGCTTTGCTTCATGGGCAGCAAGGAGAACATCACCACCACGCCCGACAAACCCGTCTCCTTCGGCGAAATGTGGCAGGAGTTCAAGGCCAGCAAGTGCCTGCAGCTGGTGCTTTCCATCTTCGTGGTGGTGTTCCTGGCCTCCTTCATCAGCGGCCCGGTGAATGCCTATTATCCCAAACTGGCCAATTATTCTGAGATAGCACAGAATGCCATCCTGTGGTTCACCTGCATCATACCTGCCATCCTGCTTGTTGTTGTGGGCTACCTGATCTACAAGTATCCTCTGACTGATGAGAAACTGGACCAAATCAACAAAGAAATTGAAGCCCGTAACAGCAATGAACAATAAAGTGAAGACCCTGGCCCTCGGTCTGGCCATGATGCCCCTGGCAGCCATGGCCCAGCAGGGGCTGAAGGATGCCATCGGCAAGTACTGCCTCATAGGCGCCGCCATCAACCAGTGGCAGAGCGACGGACAGGTGCCCGAGGCCGACGCCGTGACCGACCGCCACTTCAACTGCGCCGTGGCCGAAAACTGCATGAAGCCGGAGTCGCTGGCTCCCGCCGAGGGCATCTTCGACTTCCGCGTGGCCGACAAGTTCGTAGGCTACTGCCAGCAGCACCGGCTGAAGGTCATCGGCCACTGCCTGGTGTGGCACTCGCAGGCACCCGACTGGTGGTTCACCGACGGCTACAATGCAAGGCCGGCCTCGAAGGAGGTGCTGCGCGAGCGGCTCGTCAAGCACATCAAGACCGTGGTGGGCCACTACAAGGGCCAGGTGCACGGATGGGACGTGGTCAACGAGGCCATCAACGACGACGGCTCCTTCCGCCAGTCGCCCTACTACAAGCTGCTGGGCGAGGAGTTCATCGAGCTGGCCTTCCGCACCGCCCATGAGGCCGACCCCGACGCCGAACTCTACTACAACGACTACTCGATGGCCGGCGAAAAGAAGCGCGAGGCCGTCTGCCGGCTGGTCAGAAGCCTGAAGGCAAAGGGCCTGCGCATAGACGGCGTGGGCATGCAGAGCCACAACGGCCTGGACTATCCCAACCTGGCGGAGTATGAGAAATCGATGGATGCCTTTGCCGCCTGCGGCGTGAAGGTGATGATTACCGAGCTCGACGTGAACGTGCTGCCCAACCCGCAGGGATTCGGCGGCGCCGACATAGCCCAGAACTTTGAGCTGCAGCAGAAGTACAACCCCTATGCCCAGGGGCTGCCCGCTGCCAAACAGAAGGAGCTGGACGCCCGCTGGCTGGCACTCTTCGACATCTACCACCGCCACCGCTCGCAGATTTCACGCATCAATCTCTGGGGTGTCAGCGATGCCGGCTCCTGGCTGAACGGCTGGCCCATCAAAGGCCGCACCAACTATCCCCTCCTCTTCGACCGCCAGTACAAGGCCAAGCCCGTGGTAGACCAGATCATCAAGCAGTTCAAATAAGGCGTTATCACGTTATAACGACAACATCGTTATAACGTGATAACGAAATAACGTAATAACGAGAAAACAAAAATGAATTATGAAACCAAGGTATCTTTTCCCTAATGACTACATGGCCGACCCTGCGGCCCACGTGTTTAACGGACGACTGTACATCTACCCCAGCCACGACCGCGAGTGCGACAACGTTTTCGACGATGATGGCGGCCACTTCCAGATGCGCGACTACCACGTGCTCTCCTTCGACGACATTGAGAACGGACCTGTGACCGACCACGGCGTCATCCTCGACCAGGACCAGGTGGACTGGGTGGAGAAGCAGATGTGGGACAGCGACGTGGTGGAGAAGGACGGCAAGTACTATCTCGTCTTCTCGGCCAAGGACTATAACGGCGAGTTCCACCTCGGCGTGGCCATCGCCGACAGGCCCGAAGGCCCCTTTGTGGCACAGAAGCACCCCATCCGTGGCGCCTACAGCATTGACCCCTGCGTGTTCAAGGACGACGACGGCAAAATTTACTGCTACTATGGCGGCCTGTGGGGCGGACAGCTGCAGTGGCACGTGCCCCTGGGCGTGAACCCCGTGCAGCAGCCCGACACCGAGGCCGCTCCTGCCGGGCATGCCGACATTGGCCATGCACCCGACAAGAAGACGGAGCTGTGGGCTCCCGCCGGTGCCCACGCCCTGCCCAGCTACGTGGCCCGTATGACCGACGACGTGCTGCAGTTCACCGAGGCGCCGCGCCCCGTCGTCATCATCGACAAGGACGGACAGCCCCTGCGTGCCGATGATCCGCACCGCTTCTTCGAGGCCAGCTGGATGCACAAGTATCAGGGCAAGTATTACTTCTCCTACTCCACCGGCGACAGCCACTTCCTCTGCTATGCCACGGGCGACTCGCCCTATGGTCCTTTCACCTATCAGGGCGTGCTGCTCGACCCCGTCGTGGGATGGACCACCCACCACTGCATCGTGGAGTTCAAGGGCCAGTGGTATCTGCTCTATCACGACTGCGTGCCCTCAAACGATGTGACGCACCTGCGCTCGCTGAAGGCACAGCGCCTGTTCTACCGCGAGGACGGCACCATCGAAAAGGTGGTCAACGAGTAGACGCCTAAAAAGATTTGAGAAAGCGGTTGGAGCGCCATCCGCTCCAGAGCGATGAGTCAGGGTGGTGGCTGTAGACCACCATTACAACACGCCCGACGATTTGTTCCTCGGCCACGAAGCCAAGTGGGGAACAATTCGTCGGGCTTTTTGCTGCACTCTCCATCCAGTAGTAGTCGCCGTCGGCACAGTCTTTCAGGCTGGGCACCACGATTTTCTTGCCGTCAGTTTGGAGTGTGTCGCCGGGCAGACCCTTGCATCGGCACAGCAGCATTTCGCCCGTTTGGGGGTGCTCGAAAGCCACCAGGTCGCCGCGCTCCACTTTCTGCCTCCACAGCCGGCCGTAGCCGAACAGCCTGCTGCCAGCCACCCTCAGGCCGTAGCTCCATCTGTTCACCAGCACGCGGTCGCCCGGTAAGAACGTTGGCGACAGTGCGTTGCCATCTACTGTGCAGACGGTCATTCCCACGGCCCTGAACACAAGCATCAGCACGATGGCCAAAAGGAAGTGGATGGCAAAAAGCGTGAGGCGTCTCATTTGATGTTGTCTACAAATCGGAACAGCCTGTTCCAGCGTATGCCGCCCGAGAAGAGCCCGCGGTCTGGGTCGCTGCTCCACCAGATGAAGATGGGCTTGCCCACGATGTGGTCTTCAGGCACGAAGCCCCAGTAGCGTGAGTCGGCCGAGTTGTGGCGGTTGTCGCCCATCATCCAGTAGTAGTCCAGTTTGAAGGTGTAGCTTGTGGCAGGTTCGCCGTTGATGTAGATGATGCCGTCGCGCACCTGCAGGTCGTTCTTCTCGTAAGCCCTGATGGGCCGCTCGTAGATGGCGATGTTGTCGAGCGACAGTTGCACGGTGGCACCCTTTTTCGGAATCCAGATGGGGCCGTAGTTGTCGCGTGTCCAGTGGGTGTTGCCGTTTGAGGGGTAGAGGTCTATCGACGGCTCGCTGACTGTGGGCTTGATGCTCACCACCAGGTCTTTGCGTGCGGCCAGTGCCTGATAGGTCTTTGCCGTCATGGGCATGATGCTGTAGGTGTTGCGCATCTGGTCGGTGAGGGTTATCTGCCCGTTGCTCTTGAACCACGACTTGTCGGCGTCGCTCAGTCCCAGGTCTTCGCAGGTGATGCCGTATTCGCTCATGAAGTCGTCGGTCATCACAGCCCCGTCGTGGAATCGCACCTCATAGGCATATTGCACGTTGTCGGGCTCTTTGTTGGCCTTTCCGTTCAGGTAGACGATGTGGTCTTTGATCTGCAGTGTGTCGCCGGGCAGACCCACGCAGCGCTTCACGTAGTTCTCGCGGCGGTCGGTGGGTCGCCAGTCCACTTGTCCCAGGGGATAGCCGCCGTTGGTGGGGCTGTAGCCGGGATTGTGCTTGATGAACTCTGAGCCCAGATAGTATATCTCCTCAAAGCGCTTCAGCTGTTCGGCCTTCGGCAGCGAGTCCACGGGCAGGGCCTCCGGGTGCAGCTGTGCATAGATGCCCTGTCCGAACTCGTAGCAGAACTGGTAATAGTAAGTTTGGTAGGGCGGTTCGGTGATGATGGTGTCGCCGGCGGGATAGTTGAACACCACGATGTCGTTCAGTTCCACCTGGCCCAGACCCTTCACGCGGCGGTAGTCCCAGTGGGGCCACTCCACATAGCTCTTCAGGTTGCCGAAGGGCAGGGTGTGCTGCGTCAGGGGCACGGTGAGCGGTGTTTCGGGTATGCGAGGGCCGTAGGAGACCTTTGACACGAAGAGGTAGTCGCCTGTGAGCAGTGACTTCTCTAACGACGATGAGGGAATGACGTAGTTCTGGAAGAAGAATTGGTTGATGAAATAGACGGCCACGAGGGCGAAGACGATGGCATCGACCCACGACATGATGGTGCGTGTGGGGCCTTCGGCGTCCTTCCACCACTGCCAGTTGATTTTCTTTGAGATATATGCGTCGTAGATGAAGGGCACCACGATGAGGCCCAGCCATGATTTCACCCAATAGAGGAAGAGCAGATAGAGTGCCAGTACAACGATGAACTTCAGCCACTGCATCTTCTTGTTCACCTTTTTCTTTTCTCTTTTTTTCATTGTCTTTGAAGGGGGCTAAAATGAAAACATATCGCTGATGGTGAGCAGTCCGCTGTGCTCCTTGGTGTATTCTGCAGCCAGCACGGCACCGAGTGCGAAGCCGCGCCGCGAGTGTGCGTCGTGGGTGATGGTGATGAGGTCGGCATCGCTGTCGTAGCGTATGGTGTGTATGCCAGGCACCTCGCCTCGGCGTATGTGGTCTACGCGGAGGAGTTTGGGGTCGGTGGTTTCTTCGGCCCAGGCCTCCTTGCGGTCGAGCCGCTCTACGATTTCGTCGGCCAGCGTGATGGCTGTGCCGCTGGGGTGGTCGAGCTTGTGCACGTGGTGCGTCTCCTCCATCTCCACGTCGTACTGCGGGAACTGGTTCATGATTTGTGCCAGATAGCGGTTGACGGCCGAGAAGATTGCCACGCCGATGCTGAAGTTAGAGGCCCAGAACAGCGTCTTGCCTTCGTTCTGGCAGGCCTGGCGCACCTCGTCGCCATGCTCCTTCATCCATCCCGTCGAGCCCGACACCACCTTCACGCCTCTGCGCCAGGCCTTCAGGTAGTTGCCGTAGGCGGCCTGCGGGGCGGTGAACTCGATGGCCACGTCGGCACTGCCGAAAGCGTCGCTCTCAAACTCCTCCTGGTTGTCAATGTCTATGATACTTACAATTTCGTGGCCGCGGCTTCGGGCTATCTCTTCAATCATCTTGCCCATCTTGCCGTAGCCGATTAACGCTATCTTCATTTTAATTCGAATTTAAAAACTGGGTGCAAAGGTATAAAATTATTATGAATTAGAGGCTTATATTATTGTAAATTAAGATAAAAAAGGATGAAATGCCTTGAAATTGGAAAAACAAAAGGTGTTTGCCCCCCTTTGTCAGCCTGTTGTCACAGCAGATTGGCTGGCAGATAGACGGCGATGGTCTTCCGGACGAAATAGTCGAACGAGACGTACATCAGCCCCTCGTAGCGGTTGGCGGTGCCCCACGAGTTCTTCATCACAAAGTAGCGGGCGCCCTCTTCGTCGTGGGCAATGCCGACGATGGCCATACAGTGGTCGTCGGTGGTTCTGCCGTTCCATAGCGAGGTGACGGCCACGCCCTGCTGCCAGTCGTAGCCCCATTCCGAGGTGTCGCCTTCCCAGCAGATGCCCCGGTGCTGCCTGACGGCCCTCTCGGTGAGCGCCAGTAGCGAGTCGGCGGGCAGGTTGATGAATCGGTTGTGCTCCCAGTTGTCGGGCAGTGCCAGTTCCACCTCCTCATAGTAAGGGCGACCGTCGTCGGTGGTGGTCAGGGCAGCCCACTCGCCCGGCGCACACACGCTGTGGGCAAACTCCAGCGGTGTGTACTCGCAGCCCAGCAGATAGGCATGCTCGGGCACGGGATAGTCGGTCGCGGGCATCGAGTGCAGGGGCACCGCTCCGTATTTCGCCATCAGGTTGAGTGCGGTGGCCGCCATGGCCCGTCCTGAGGGCGGCGCATCGGGCTCGCGCTCCAGCATCTTCGCCACGTAAGGCACCGACAGCTCCACCGAGTCGCCCCGGCAGATGTGCTCGGTCTCGATGGCCGACAGCATGGCGTAGGCCCAGCACAGCTGGGTGCCGCCCTGGCTCTTCACCGGCGTATAGGGCAGCATGACCTCCGTCTCAAACTGGTGTTGCCGCTCAGTGCAGGCTGTCATCAGCAGGGCGAAGACAGCAGTCAGTATCCACTCTTTGTGTTTCATCCTGTAGTAATAAACGCCGTTCACCCGCATTTATTGCCATATTTAGAGAGTGTTAAAAATATGGTTATTCCTTTAACAATATTTGGCTGTGTGGGAATTAATTGTTACTTTTGCACCAGCATATTTTTATCAACAAACATTTAAGCAAATGAAAGACACATCCCTTCGCACTTGCATCCTGACGCTGCTCACACTGTTTTGCCTGCAAGGCTGGGCCGACGACGGCCACCGCTTGTGGCTCACCGCCGAACAGCCCAAAGACATCACCCTGCGTATTGACCCCACAATGCCCGACGACGACGGCTACCGCATCAAGGGCCACACCGTGGAGGCCCGCACCCAGCAGGGACTGCTCTACGGCCGCTACGCCCTGATGCGTGGCGAGCAGGGCGAGAGCCATCCTGCCTTTCGCCTGCGCATACTGAACCATTGGGACAACCTGGACGGCAGCATTGAGCGCGGCTATGCCGGGAAGAGCATCTTCTGGACCGACGACGCCCCCCATCTGAAGGAGGCCGACTGGCAGCGCATCAACGCCTATGGCGAGGCTTGCGCCTCGATAGGCATCAATGGCACCGTGGTCAACAATGTGAATGCCTCGCCTAAGATGCTCACCAGCACCATCATAGGCAAGGTGAAGGAGATGGCCGACGTGCTCCGCCCCTGGGGCCTGCGCGTCTATCTCTCGGTGAACTTCGGTTCGCCGAAAGCCCTGGGCGACCTGCCCACCGCCGACCCCCTGAACCCCCGCGTCAAGCGCTGGTGGCAGCAGAAGGCGAAGGAAATCTATACCGCCATACCCGACTTCGGCGGCTTCCTGGTCAAGGCCAACAGCGAGGGCCAGCCTGGGCCCTTCGACTATGGGCGCACCCATGCCGACGGGGCCAATATGCTGGCCGACGCGCTGAAACCCTATGGCGGCATTGTGATGTGGCGCTCGTTTGTCTATGGCGCCAAGCACAAGGGCGAAGACCGCGTGAAGCAGGCCGTCTCGGAGTTTGCCGAACTCGACGGACAGTTCCGCCCCAATGTCATCCTGCAGTCGAAGAACGGCCCGCTCGACTTCCAGCCCCGCGAGCCATACGCCCCCATCTTCGACCAGATGAAGCAGACCCCGCAGATGGCCGAACTGCAAATCACCCAGGAGTATCTGGGGCAGAGCGTCCATCTGGTTTACCTCGCCCCCATGTGGAAGGAGTTCTTCTCCTACGTCAGTCCATCGACTCTTGTGGGCATTGCCGGTGTGGCCAATGTGGGTGCCGATGCCAACTGGTGCGGCCACCACTTTGCCCAGGCCAACTGGTACGCTTTTGGCCGCCTGGCCTGGAACCCCGGCCTCACCGCCAAGCAGATAGCCGAGGAGTGGCTGGAGCAGACCTTCTCAACATCCGACCCCCAACTCGTCAATATGATGCTCCGCTCGCGTGAAGCCTGCGTAGACTATATGATGCCGCTCGGACTGCACCACATCTTCAAGTTCGACCACCACTACGGGCCGGAGCCCGATGGCTTCAAGCCTAATCTGCCGTTGGAGTGGTGTCCCGTCTATTACCATCAGGCCGACCGTCAGGGCATCGGCTTCGACCGCACCACCAAGGGCTCAGGCGCCACGCAGCAGTATCGCGAACCCTTCCGCTCGCTCTACGACGACGTGAACACCTGTCCGGAGCGCTACCTGCTGTGGTTCCACCATGTGCCCTGGACGCGCCGGCTGAACAGCGGCCGCACGGTGATGGAGGAGATGGACTACCGCTATCAGCGCGGCGTAGACGAGGTGGAAGACTTTATCAACATCTGGCAGCAGGCCCGTCAGCACATTGACAACCAGCGCTGGCAGGAGGTGGACCGCAAGTTGCACCAGCAGTTGGACAATGCCCGTGAGTGGCAGCGCGTCTGCACCACCTATTTCCACAGTTTCTGCGATTAAACAGACTTAAATTCAGTTTTTTGTTTTATTGCAGCGTGTAGAGAGCGAGCAGTAGGGCCGCCATCATCAATGTTTCTGCCCTGCGGTTGATGCTGACGGCGCGGCGCATATCAGCCGTTGTCAGCAGGCGGTCGTTGGTGCCGATGTAAGGCTTGTCGAAGAGTTGGCCGAAGTAATAGTGCGGCCCGCCGAATCGGCAGTCCAGTATGCCGGCCAGGGCTGCTTCAGGATAGCCGCTGTTGGGCGAGGCGTGGTTGCGCCCGTTCCTCCAGACAAAGCGCAAAAGACCTGCTCGTCCGCTTGTCACGACCATCAGTATGGCCGTGAGGCGGGCGGGCAGATAGTTTGTTATGTCGTCAATATGCGCGGCCCAGCAGCCGAAGTCGCGGTAGCGCTCCGTCTTGTAGCCAATCATCGAGTCGAGCGTGTTCACCATCTTGTAGGCCATCATGCCCGGCGTGCCGAGTATGGCCAGCCAGAAGAGCGGAGCGATGACACCGTCGGAGAGATTCTCGGCCAGCGTTTCAAGGGCGGCGGTGCGCACCTCCTGTGCAGAGAGAGCCGAGGTGTCGCGCCCCACGATGCGGGCCACCTGCCGGCGCCCCTCGTCCAAGCTGCGGTCGAGGGCGAGGAACACGGCGCGCACTTCGCGCACCAGCGTGGTGCCGGCCAGACAGTAGAAGATGATGATGGCGTCGAAAAGCGTCACCCACAGCCCCTTTCCAAGGGGAGACAAAGTATGGCGGACAAGCCAGGTGATGGCGAATACCGACACAATGAGGCCGATGGCAGTGATGGCTCCCTTCAGTTTGCGGTGGCTTCCACGGTTGAGACGGTGTTCGCCGAAGGCAATCATCCGGCCGAACCAGACGATGGGGTGGGGAAGTCTTGTCGGGTCGCCAAAGAGACGGTCGAGCGTCCAGCCCACGATGAGAGAGATAATGCTTGTCATTGATTCCTTTCTTTTTTATATTGCCGTATTGCTGCCACGAGGGCGTCGTTCTCTGCGGGTGTCTGTGCGGCGATGCGGAAGTGCTGCGGTGTGAGGCCCTGGAAGTTGGATGCGTCGCGGATGAGTATGCCGTGTGCTGCGGCCAGATAGGCTTTCAGGCTGGAGGCGGTGTGGCCTTCTGTTCGGCAGAGCATGAAGTTGGTCTGCGTGGGGGCCACTTCGATGCCCGTTGCCAAGAGCTGCTGTCGCAGTCGCTGGGCCTCGGCCAAGTCGGGGCGGCATTGCAGTTCGTCGTGGGTCAGCAGGAATTTGCCCGCCTCGATGGCCAGCGCAGAGACGCTCCAGGGGCGCATGAAGCGGCGCATCGCCTGCGTCAGGCTCTCGTGGGCGGTGATGTAGCCCAAGCGCAGACCGGGCACGGCGTAAGTCTTTGTGAACGAATGGATTTGGATGATTCGCCCCGACTGGCAGCCCTGTCGGGGTGTCAGCAAGTGGCTGTCGGTGTAGTGTTCGTATGAGTGGTCGAGCACCAGCAGATGGTGTTCGTCCGTCATCCGTTTGACGAACTGCTCGTCGTAGACTTTGCCGTCGGGGTTGTTGGGGTTGCAGAGCCAGGCCATGCTCCTTTCCTCCTCTTCCTTGAAACAGGCGCAGGCATCCGCGTATTCGCTGAAAGTGGGTGCGGGAATGACCGGCTTGAGGCGGAAGGTCTGTGCAATGAGGTAGATGGCATCGGTGGCCCCATTGGTGACGATGACGCATTGCGGGTCTATGCCGTGGCGCTCGGCCAGCAGGGCCTCCAGCGTCCACGCTTCGGGCTCAGGATAGTGGCCTATGAGTTCGGGATGGCTGGCCAGATGGGCCATCAGGGCCTTGTGGCGGTGGGCCGGCATGCAGATGTTCGACGAGAAGTCGCTCCTGATGCCTTGGTAGCTGTAGGCGTCGTCTCCGTGTCCTTTAATCATGGTTGTCTGTTTTGGGTTGTTGGTTGTGCCATTTCAATGGCCATCAGGTTCATCTGTTGGCACTGGTAGGCGGTAAGTGGTTGCCGTTGGTTCTGGTGCTCCCATGCCGAGAGCATCAGCAGTTGGCCATCGGCGCAAGCGTAGAACTGCTCGCCCTTGGGTTTGGAGAGAGGCGTGAAGCCATTGCACATGACGACCACCGTGGGTAGGCCGGCATCGAAGGCTGTGCGCATCACCAGCTTCTCGCCGGGGGAGATGGCGGGCGAGATAAGCACCGCGCCCTGCCGGGCCAGGGCCATGTAGCGGGCCACTTCGGCTTCGAGCGCCTGTCCCGTCAGGCGGCGGGAGGCCCTGACGGCCTGTCGCCACGGCGCGGAGAGCAGGCTGCGGTTGCCAATGCCGTTATAGACGTGGGAGCCGAGGCGCAGGTTGAAGAAGGGGCGCAGAAACTCGGGCTTGGCGCGTTTCATCAGGAGGCGCCGAGGGTTGTCGCGGAGGTAGTTCTTCCATTTTCCCAGTTCCTCGTAGTTCTTGAGAAGGAGGTCGTTGTAGCCGGGGGAGAAGAGGCGCTGGAAGGGGGCTTGCTGCGACGGAGCCGCAGCCTGCACGGAAGGCTGCGGTTTTTGCGTAGGCTGCGGCTCCGTCGCAGCCTTGTAAAGGCGGTTGCAGCCAGTCTTGAAGCCGGTGATGACCTGGCTCAAGTGGACGGGCAGCGTCTCGCGGACAAAAAGGATGCCGTGCAGATGGTCGGGCATCATCTGGAGGGCCATCACCTCTATTTGCGGGTAGTAGCGGGGAATGTTGCACCACTCATCATGGACAGCCCGGCCTAAAGGGGAAAAGACTATGCGCGGAGCGTCTGGCGAACCGTCGGCAGCCTCGGCCACTCCGGCCAACTGTCCGAAAAGCGGGCGCCGCCCCTCCACTTCGATAGTAATCATATAGAGCCGACGGCCGTGATAGTCGTTATAGTCGTCGCGCCGCTTCATCGTTGGTATTTTCTGGCCTGCGAAGCGCCTCTTGGCTTCCACTTTCTTCTCGTCCATAGCGGTTCAGGTGGTGAGTATTTGGTAGATGCGGTCGGTGTCGACATACTTCCTGACGTGGGCGGCCAGGCGGTCGTACTGCTCTTCCTTGAAGGCGAAGTAGTCGCCCTCATTGGCCGCCGGTTGCTGGGCAGGCACCTGCTTGTCCTTCAGCAGATAGTCTATGACGGGAGCGTTGTCCAGGAAACCGTGGATATAGGTGCCGATGCAGCCGTCGGCCTGCAGGATGGGCTTGTCGGTGTCGCTGACGCCCTGATGAATCTCATAGCCGTGACACTCCTGCCCGTCGAAGGTGAACGTGCACTGACGGGTGGTCTTCTCAGACGTGATGGTGGTATGGATGGGCAGCAGGCCGAGGCCGGGCAGCGATGCCACAGGCCCCTCAATGCCGTCAGGGTCGTCTACGGTGAGTCCGAGCATCTGATAGCCGCCGCAGATGCCAACGACGGTGCGGCCGTCGCGGTGGGCACGGACAATGGCCTGTGCGCAGCCGTTGCGGCGCAGTTCCAGCAGATCGTCGAGGGTCGATTTCGTGCCGGGCAGGATGATGATGTCGGCCTGCTGGATGTCGGACGTGTTGTTGGTGTAGAACAGGTTGACGCGGGCGTCGCGCTCCAGTGTGTTGAAGTCGGTGAAGTTGGAGATATGGCGCAGCAGCACCACGGCCACGTTCACCTTGCCTTCGGCCAGTTGGCGCCGCTTCTGTTCCAGGGCCACGCTGTCCTCCTCTTCGATATAGATGTCTTTATAGTAAGGCACGATGCCGAGCACGGGCACGCCGCACAGCCGCTCCAGCAGTTGGCGGCCGCCGTCGAAGAGGCGCAGGTCGCCGCGAAACTTGTTGATGATGATGCCCTTGATGAGTTGGCGGTCCTCTTCCGGCTGCAAGGCGATGCTGCCGTAGACAGAGGCGAAGACGCCGCCGCGGTCGATGTCGGCCACGAGGATGACGTCGGCCCGTGCGTGGCGGGCCATGGGGAGGTTGACCAGATCGGTGTCGCGGAGGTTGAGTTCGGAGATGCTGCCGGCACCCTCCATCACGATGGGGTTGTAGCGGGCGGCCAGACGGTCGAAGGCGGCACAGACCTCGGCCCGGAAGTCGAGAGCCTGCGTCGGGGCCGCTGCTTGTGGTGCAAGGCGTTGCCAGAAGTCGTAGGCGTCGCGGTTGCCGATGGGCTTGCCGTGGAGCACCACCTGGCTGGTATGGTCTGAACTCGGCTTCAGCAGCAGGGGATTCATGTCCGTATGGCAGGGTATGCCCGCCGCCTCGGCCTGTACGGCCTGCGCCCGCCCTATCTCCAGACCGTCGGGGGTGGCATAGCTGTTGAGCGCCATGTTCTGTGCCTTGAACGGCGCGGGATGGTAGCCGTCCTGCCTGAAGATGCGACAAAGGGCGGCGGCGATGATGCTCTTGCCCACGTCGCTGCCGGTGCCGGCTAACATGATGGGGTGTAGAATTTTCATATCTGGTACAAATGGGTGTAACTGGCAAGTACATTCTGATGCCTGAACACAGGCGTGGCGACGGGCAGGCCCTTGGCGTTGCAGACCTGTGCGACCGATGGCGGCGTGGGGCCATCGAATTGCGTGTAATGGAACTCATGCCCGCGATAGTCCCGCCCGTCGAGGGTGAACTGCCTGTAGCCCAGCGACAACCTCCGGTCGGCCTTACGGGCCGTGATGCTGTAGGGCAGCACGCCGCACATGGGATAATTTCCATTGTCGGTGACGATGTTCCTGCAGAGATACATCATCCCGCCACACTCGGCCATCACCCTGCCGCCCTGTTCTGCGTAGGCCCTGATGGCTTCGCGACAGGCTTCGTTGGCCGTGAGTGCCTCCAAGTGCTTCTCCGGATAGCCCCCCGGCAGATAGAGCAAGTCAATACCGCCGAAGTCGGGCACGTCGGTCTCCGGGTTGAAGAACCGGGCGTGGGGGTGCCGGTCCAGCGTCTCCTGATAGATGAAAGAAAAGCTTTCATCGCTGCGGGCAATGAGGACTTTGAGATTGGACGGAGCAATCTCATGGAACACTCCGTCCAATCCCTTGGAATGCTCCGTCCAATCTGTGCATGAGGTCAGCCCCTTCCAGTCGACATTTTCGTCCAATTGCTGCACCAGCCCTTCCGTCTCCGCTTTTTGGCTGAAGTCAAGGCCCAAATAGCGTGACCCCTGCTCCAGTTCTGCACGCTTGGGCAGATGGCCGAAGCACCTGACGCCCAGGTCGTCGCACACCTGCCGAAGCATCTGGAGATGGCCTGCTGACCCCACCTTATTAAATATAACACCGGCAAAGCGGAGGTCTTTTCTGAAATGGATGAAGCCGGAGAGTAGCGCCGCCGTAGAGTAGGCCGCACTCCGCGCATCGACCACCAGCACTACGGGGATGTCGAGCACGCGGGCTATCTCGGCCGACGAGCCGCGGTCGCGGTCGTAGCCGTCGAAAAGCCCCATCATCCCCTCCACCACGCAGATGTCGGCATCGGCGCCGTAGTGTCCGAACACTCCGCGCACATGCTCCGGCGAAGCCATGAAGGTGTCCAGATTGACCGACGGCCGGCCACACACCGCCTCGTGGAATTTCGTGTCGATATAGTCGGGGCCGCATTTGAAGGGCTGCACCTTGTAGCCCTTTGCCGTGAGCAGTGCCATCAGCCCCCTGGCAATCGTCGTTTTGCCAGAGCCGCTGGTGGGCGCTGCTATGAGGAAACATGAAATCATGGCGCAAAATTACTAACTTTTTGCATTATTTTGCACACCAATGGCAATTTTTTCACTTTTCTCTTTTCACTTTTCACTTTATTTCGTACCTTTGCACCCGAAAATGGCAATCTGGCGGCCGAATGTCGCCACGATGCAAGGGAATCCGGTGAGAATCCGGGACTGTGCCTGCAGCTGTAATCCTCATTGAACAGGTCTGTTTGTATAACGCCACTGACTATCAAGAAAGCGTCGGGAAGGTAAAGCAGACTGGGGAAAGTCAGAAGACCTGCCACCTTCAGAAAGTACGCCCGTACAGGGATATGCGGTGCGGAAAGAGAGACTTGATATGAAAAAACTGACAATGGGGTTGGCAATTCTCTGTCTGACCCCCACGTTGATGGCACAAACCGTGTGGCGGGAAGACTCGCTGCAGGAAGTGGTGGTGACAGGTACTGGCACGCAGCATCTGCTCAAGGATGCGCCCGTACAGACCGAGGTCATCAGCCACCAGCAGCTCAGACAGTTTGCCGGCAAGAGCATCGAAGACATCCTCGCAGGCCTGACGGCGTCGTTCAGCTTCAACGAGAACGACATGGGGTCGCACTTGCAGATGAACGGTCTGGGCAATTCGTATGTGCTGATACTGATAGACGGTCGGCGCCTGCACGGCGACAATGGCGGCGAGAACGACCTCTCGCTCATTGACCCCCACAACATTGAGAAGATAGAAATAGTGAAGGGGGCGTCGAGCGCACTCTACGGCAGCGATGCCATTGCAGGCGTGATCAATATCATCACACGCAAGCACCGCCAGCAGGGGGTGATGCTCGAAAACACCTCACGCGTAGGCTCTTATGGCGACATACGCCAGCACAACGGCATCGCACTCAACTATGGCCGGCTGTCGAGCTATACCAACTTCCAGCTGCAGCACACCGACGGCTGGCAGAACACCGCCGAGGAGGCCATTGAGCAGACCGAATACCACATCACAGACTCGCGCAACAAGACCGTCAACCGACACACCAACTGGCAGGTGGCCGAGCGCCTGACCTACCAGCTGACCCCCGACATCGAACTCTATGCCGACGGCAGCATCTACTGGAAGCGCATCTACAGGCCCAGTGGGCACCATCCCGGCGTGGACGTGAAGACGTGGGACCTGCAATATGACAACGCTTCGGCATCGGTGGGAGGAAAGTGGAAACTGAACAGCACCGATGTGATCACGCTGGACGCCGACTGGAAGAAGCACGCCTACAACTATGCCTTCACCGACACCACGCTGACCGATGGCTACGTGAACGGACGGTTCACCAACTACTACCCCTACTTCTCCGGCCAAAAGGAGTTGCAGAGCGACCAGCGGCTCACCAACATCTCGCTCAAGGGCGTCTTCACCTTGCCCTACGAGCAGCTGCTGACTGCCGGACTGGACTATCGCTACGACTGGCTGAAGGCACCCATGAGGGTGGCCGGCGGCAAGGCCACAGACAACACGCAAGCCCTCTATGTGCAGGACGAGTGGCACAGAGGGCTGGGCGACGGTCCTGCCGCCGTCTACCTCACAGGCGGCCTGCGCCTGACCCGCAACCAGGGATTTGGCACCCGCCTCACACCCAAACTCTCGGCCATGCTCAAGTTGGGCGAACTGCGACTGAGGGCCACCTGGAGCCAGGGCTATAAGACACCTACGCCAAAGGAACTGCACTATCAGTACGTCAGGAACATGAACGGCGTCTACCTCTATCTCGGCAATCAAGACCTGAAGGCGCAGAACTCCAACTACTTCGGCATGAGTGCCGAATACACTATTGGCCGACTGACCCTGACCCTCGCCCCCTATTACAATAAGGTGGACGATATGATTGCCCTGGTCACGGTTCCTGCAAAGGACGCACCGGGCCACCTGATAGCCAAGTACGACCCCATCAGAGTGCGGCAATACCAGAACATCGAGAATGCAAAGACCTACGGCCTGGACTTTACCCTCCGCTACCAGAACCCCCACTTCACCGCAGGCGGCAGCTATAGCTATCTCGACACACAGGCCAACCAGTACGACTCGGAAGAGGAGACCATGCACAAGGTGACCATCGACGGCATGGCCCACCATAAGGCCAATGTCTATGCCACCTGGAGCCACGATTTCTCCAAACACTACCAGTTGGGCGTCGGCATCTATGGCCGCTTCTCCACTCGCCGCTATTATCAGATTGACGGCCACGGCAAGGGCTACCAGCTCTGGCGCCTCTCCACCACTCATCAGATTGGCCGAAGCCTGCGGATGGAGGCCGGCATCGACAACATCTTCGACTATGTCGACCGCACGCCCCACGGACTGCATCTCGGCACCACCACGCCCGGCCGCACGGTCTATGCCAGTCTGACGCTCCGCTTCAACCAAGGGAAAAAACTTACCAACAAATATAAGTCTAACTTTAATTCAAACAACAATGAAGAAAATTAAGTTTCTCATGCTGGCCATGATGGCTGTCATCGCCAGCACAGCGTTCATTGCCTGCAGCAGCGACGATGACGACAGTGCCTCGAACTACCAAAAGTATCAGCAGGCAGTCAACCAGACCGTCAACTCTCAGAAGAAAAACAACAAGGTCATCCTCCTCGTCGCCTTCGGCTCCACATGGGAGCAGGCCTACGACACCTTCGACCAGGTGGTGGCCGACTACAAGAGCCAGTTCACGGGCTGGGACGTCTTCCTCTCATTCTCCAGCGCCATCTGTATCAATAACGCCCGAGCAGGTGAAAATGTGGCTCCTAAAGACTACTACGACCCCGAGCACTGGCTCACAGCCATCGGACTGGCAGGCTACAAGCAGATTGTGGTGCAGAGCCTGCAGGTCATACCCGGCGAGGAGTATCGCCGAGTGCGCGACAGCTATGTCAAAGACTTTATGAACAACCGCAACTCCGACTTCACCACCGCCTATATGAAGAGCATCGACAAGCAGGTGGCCGTGGGCACACCCCTGATGGCCGAAGAGAGCGACGCGCAGAAGCTGGCACAGACGCTCAACGACGAGCCCGATGTGAAAGCAGCAGTGCAGCAGGGCATCGTCGCCTTTATGGGCCACGGCAATCCCGTGGGCTACGACTACTATGGCGGCAACGTGCGCTATCTGCAGCTGGAGAGCTATCTGCGCGCCCTCAACCCCAACTACTATGTGGGAACCGTCGATATGGCCGAGACCTATGCCGCTGATGTGCTGAACCACATCGACGGCGGCAATTTCAATTATTCGGTAGGCGCAATGCCCGTAGGAGTGAACTATGAAAAGAACACGTCCAAGGCAGCACAGCTCTTCGTGCTCATGTCAATTGCCGGCGACCACGCACACAACGATATGGCCGACGACGAGGACGCCGAGAGCTGGTACAGCCTCTTCAACGCCAAGGGCATCGCCACCAATGCCTACGAGACCAACTTCAAGGAGGCTTGCTGGAAAAAGTACAAGAGCGGCGAGGAGTACATCCCCGGTCTGGCAGAGCGCAGCGCCGTCCGCAAGTTGTGGATGGACCACACACGCCAGGCCATTGCCAAACTGGGCACCGACGACGCCCTCTCCACACCCACAACAGCTCCTGAAGAATAAATAAAAGACTCTCTCACTCATAGATGTTAATTAAAAAACTCATTGCACTGGCAGCGGTACTCCTTGCGGGGAGTGCCGCTTTCAGCCAAATCCACAAGACCGAAAGCAGCGACTCGCTCAGACCCAGCCACTCCTACAACCTCAACCCAGTAGTCGTCACCGGCTCCGGACACCACCAGAGGCTCAAGTCTACAGCCACACCCGTACACGTGCTCTCAGCACAGGAAATCAGCAACCAGGGCATCACCACCTTCGACCAGGCACTCATGCACATCATGCCCCAGGTGGCCATGGCACCCAGCTCAATGGGCTCCTTCCTCAGGCTCAACGGACTGGCCGGCAAGTACATCCTCATCCTGGTCAACGGCCAGAAACTCTCAGGCGACATTTCCAACAACATAGACCTGAACCGCATCAATATGGCCCGCGTCAAGCGCATCGAGGTGCTCGACGGCGCAGCCTCCTCACTTTATGGCAGCGATGCCATCGCCGGTGTCATCAACATCATCACCGACCAGCCCACGGCGGCCGACGGCTCACTCATCAGCGTAACCTCCGACACGAAGGTCTCAGGCAAGGGCGTCTTTACTGAGAACGCCACCCTCGACATCTACAAAAACGGATTCGGCTCCTACACCTCCTTCGCCCACGAACAGGCCGACAGCTACCGCAACAACGACCTGGAGTACGTGAAAGGCTCGGACACGGAAACGCAGCAGAGCATAGCCCCGCTCTTCACGGGCTATCACTCAAACCTCGTCGCCCAGAAGTTCACCTTCGCCCCCAACGAGCACCTCGCCCTGAACGCCGGCTTGGACTATTCGTACAAGATGACCGACCGCCCGGAGACGGCACCCGCCGGCCCCACCGGGGGCACCGACTACGAAATGCGCTACAAGGGCTTCCGCTGGAACGTGGGCGGCATCTACAAGTTTGACGCCAAGAACAGTCTGCAGGCCGACTTCACCACCGACCGCTTCCGCTATGGCAAGGAGTACGATGTGGAGACCAAGGACTTCCCCGTAGGGGCCTACATACAGTCGAAGAAGCAGCGCACCATGGAGGGCAACCTCAAGTCTATCCTCCACCTTGTCCCCGCTGGGGCCGGGGGCGACGCAACCACCGTTGTAGGCGCCCACTGGCGCAAGGACAACCTCACCGCCACGTCGGGCGATATTGACCAGTCGGCCTACACGCTCGCCGCCTACGCCCAGCACGAGCAGCGCTTCCTCGTGGGGAGCGGCTCCGTCACGGCCACTGCCGGACTGCGCTACAACTACCACGAGACCTTTGGCAGCCACCTCACGCCCAAGGCCACGCTCATGTACAGCCTCGGCCACGTCAACCTCCGTGCCACCTACTCGGCTGGCTTCCGCGCTCCGGGTCTCGACGAACTCTATTACCATTATTTCTCGGTGAATCGGGGCAAGGCGCAAATCAGCTTCGGCAACCGAGACCTGAAGCCTGAGAAGAGCAACTACTTCTCGCTCAATGCCGAGTACCGCACGCAGACCGTAGCCGTCAGCCTCACTGGTTACCTGAACCGCATCAACGACATGGTGGTGAAGCAGAACATCGATATAGATGATGCCACCCGCACCATGCTCATGGGCGAATTTCCGGAAATGACGCAGGAGCAGGCTGACAAGATGGTGTCATACGCCCGCTACCAGAACAGCGACAAAGGCGATGTGAAGGGTGTGCAGCTGAACGTCTCTGCCAATCTGTTCAGCGGCTTCAATCTCTCGGCCAACTATGCCTACACCTACGCCCGCTCGAAGGCCGGCGACGAGTGGTCAGTGCTTGAGCGCAGCATACGCCACGCCGCCACCGTGGCCGCCAACTATCATCACGCTTGGCGCGGCTATCGGCTGAATGTCAACCTCAACGGACGTCTGCAGTCGAAGACTTACTATGGCGGGAGCTACGAGAATGCACCGGGCTTTGGCGTTTGGAACATAAACACCACCCACACGCTCGATTTGGTGAAGTGGGCCGTCATTGAGCCGAGCCTTGGCCTGGACAATATCTTCAACCGCGTAGATAAGCGGATTGACTCGTCCACACGCAAGTATGCACTCTATTCGCCCGGCCGCATGCTGGTGGTCGGACTGAAGGTGAAACTGCTTTAAGAGTTTAAACTCAAAAGTATTTTGTGATTTTGGCCGACTGGAAATTGTTCATCTCGTTCACCATCCGCACGGCAGAATCCACAATGGGGAAGGCGCAGAGCGCTCCTGTGCCCTCGCCCAGACGGAGACCCAGATTCAGCAGCGGCTTGGCATGCAGCACCTCCAGCATCATCTTGTGCCCACTCTCGTCGCCCTGATGGGTGAATATCATATAGTCCTGCGAGGCAGGGTAGAGATGCACGGCAGCAAGCGCACAGGCCGTCATGATGAAGCCGTCTATCAAGACCATCAGGTGGCACTCGGCAGCCCGCAGCATGGCCCCGATGGCCGCCGCCATCTCGAACCCGCCGAAGCAGACAAGGGGTGAGCCGCCCGTCTGCTCCCATCTCTCCACGGCCTGCTTCAAGACCTCATATTTATGGCGGATGCCGGACGCACTGAGTCCCGCACCGGCGCCGATACACGCTTCCAGGGGCACTCCGCCCAACAGATGCATCCAGATGCTGCTCGGCGACGTGTTGCCGATGCCCATCTCGCCGATGCAAAGGATGTGGCACCCCTCGCCGATGCAGTCGTCCACCAGTTCGCAGCCCACGTCGATGGCGCGGTCGAACTGCTCCTCGCTCATCGCCGGCTCATAAAGGAAATTCCTTGTGCCGTAGGCTATCTTCCTGTCTTCTATGCCCTCGTTGCTGAAGTCATGGTCAACCCCCACATCGACGATGCGGAGCTTGAACCCGTGCTGCCGGCAGAACATGTTGACGCCGCCGCCGCCACGGGCGAAGTTCACCATCTGCTGCCAAGTGACCTCACGGGGCGACACGCTGACCCCTTCGCGCTCAATGCCGTGGTCGGCGCCCAGCAGCAGATGGCAGGGGTGCCCCACCGACGGGGTGAGCGTCTGTTGCACCAGGCAAATCTGCAGGGCCAGCTCCTCCAGCCGCCCCAGCGACCCCTTCGGTTTGTTCAGATTGTCTATCTTTTCCTGTATTTCCCCCTCCATCCGGTGGCAGGCGGGATGTATGTCAAATGTCCTTTTCATTTTCGGTTTTTATAATCTTAATTTAAGTTTCTCAATCTCTCAACTGCTTGGAGTGTCATTTTTTTTCATTTAAAGTAAAACGACCGAAATACCCCCCTCAGAGATAAGTGCCACTTATCTCGGAGTCCGCTTTACCCTCCCTTTTAGGGGTGTAAAATGTTTTCAACAGTCGCCTCGCTTTCAGCATATATTTAACTCCCTAAACTCCTCAATTTAAAAAGTTGAATCTTCATGAAACATCCCCTGTCCTCTATGCTGCAACACCGTTGCAGCTCATCCACCAATTTCCCGTTTTCATCTTTTTATTTCCACTCCAATTCCGCTCACCATCAGGGTGACCTCATCGGCCCGCTGCGCGATGTATTGGTTCATCCAGCCCTGCAGGTCGGTGAATTTGCGCTGAAGGGCATTTTCGCTGACCCCGCCCAGTCCAATCTCGTTGGTCACGAAGATATACGTGGCAGGGGGCTGGGTGAAGGCGTCGAACTCTCTTTTAGCCACTCTGAGCGACAGGGCAACGTCGGAATCGTTGGCAAAGAAGATGTTCGTGAGCCAGAGCGTCACGCAGTCAACCACCACCACGCGGCCTGTCAGGTCGTGGCGGCTCAGGCAAATCTCCTCTTCAATGTTGGTCCATTCAGGGCCGCGCCGCTCCTGGTGCTTCCTCACGCGCTCCCTGAACTCATCGTCCCAGACGTGCGCCGTGGCCAGATAGACCGGATTGGCCGCAAGCCCCAGGGCCATTTCTTCAGCCTTCCCGCTCTTCCCGGAGCGCTGTCCGCCCGTAATCAGAATAATCCTTTTCATCTTTTTCAGTTTCTTTCGTACAAAGAGCCTCAAATGGACACCAGCCACACCACACTATTGACTGGCGTTTGTTGTGCAAATATACGCATTTTTGTCGGAACTCCTGCAGATTGATGGGATTTTTTTAACTTTGTTTACTTACTGCATCCTTCTTGCTCAATCGCCGTGCTACAGAGTGCTGAATCTCGCTCTATTAATCCCCTCGCATTATTTCATTTGCGGTCATTCTGCGTTAATCTTCCAAAATCCGTCTTTCGTTACAGACTTTTTTCGTAATTTTGCAGTCTGTAACAGAATTGTTGAAATGGAAGAAATGATGAAGAAAGCATTCTTTTGGCTGGTTGTAGCCGTGCTCGCCGCTTGTACGGGAACGGGAAGGCGGGAGGCCGGAAATGCAGCGCCGGGCGACACCCAGCGCCTGGCATTGAGGTATGCCACGGGCTTCACCGTCAGAGACTCGGCCGGCGTGCGGCTGGTGGATGTGGGGGAGAACGACCATTTCGCCCTGGTGCGGGACGACGCTGTGGAGGTGCCCGGCGGCTATACAAGGGTGCGGGTGCCCATCCGGCGCACCATCTGCATGACGGCGCTGCAGCTGTCGAACTTCACCGCCCTCGGTGCCCACGATGTGGTGAAGGGCCTGACTGGCACGAAGAATATGTTCGACAAGGACATCCTGGAGCGCGTAGGCGACGGCCGCATTGTGAAGATAGGCATGGAGGGCAACTTCGACACCGAAATGGTGCTGGCCGCCAACCCCGACGTCATCTTCATATCGCCCTTCAAGCGCGGCGGCTACGAGCCCATCAAGGAGACAGGCGTCACGCTGGTGCCCCATCTGGGCTATAAGGAACTGCACCCTCTGGGGCAGGCCGAATGGATCAAGTTCGTAGGTATGTTCATCGGCAAGGAGCGCGAGGCCGACGAGGTGTTTGCCGGCATTGAGCAGCGCTACAACCGCCTGAAGACCCGTGCCGACAGCGTGGCCCACCGGCCCACGGTGTTCAGCGGCGAGATGCACTATGGCACATGGCACGCCGTGGGCGGCAAGAACTATCTGGCGCAGATATTCCGAGATGCCGGTGCCGACTACGTCATCGACGACGAGGAGACGGCCGGCGAAGACTTGGAGTTTGAGAAAATATACGCCCTGGCCGCCGAGGCCGACTACTGGCGCATACTGAACAGCCACCCCGGCGATTTCAACTATGAAGTGCTGAAGGCATCGGAGCCTCGCAACGAGCTGTTCAAGGCCTTCAAGGAGCGCAAGGTCATCTACTGCAACATGAAGCAGCAGCCCTACTACGAGATTTCGCCCGTTGAGCCCGACGTGCTGCTGAAAGACTTTGTGGCCATCTTCCACCCCGAACTGGTGGAGCCCGACTATCAGCCAACCTACTACAAACTGCTGAAGTGATGACTGCACGCAGCTCTGCCTACGATCATTCCCCCTCACTCTGGCGCGGGGCGGGGGGAGGCCTCCTGCTCCTGCTGGCCATTCTGGTGCTGGTGGTGGTCAATCTGCTCATTGGCTCCGTCAGAATCCCCGTTGCCGAGGTGTGCCGGATTCTGCTGGGCTACGACTCCAGCGAGATTTGGACCAACATCATCTTCAGCAGCCGGCTGCCACAGGCCCTGACGGCCATTGTGGCCGGTGCAGGCCTTGCCGTGAGCGGACTGCAGATGCAGACCGTCTTCCGCAACCCCCTGGCCGGGCCCTCCGTGCTGGGCATCAGCAACGGCTCGGCGCTGGGTGTCGCCTTTGTGGTGCTGCTCTCCGGGCAGATTGGCGGGGTGGCCCTCTCGCGTCTGGGCTATCTGGGCGATGCCGCCATGAGCATGGCCGCCATCGTGGGCGCGCTGGCCGTGATGCTCCTCATCCTCTGGGTGTCGCAGCGGGTGAAGGGCAACGTCACCCTGCTGATTATCGGAGTGATGACAGGCTATCTGGCCAATGCCATCATCGGCGTGCTGAAATTTCTCTCGCCCGATGAAGACGTCAAGGCTTTCGTGGTGTGGGGATTGGGCTCGTTCTCCAGAGTGTCTGGCGACGAGATGGTGCTGTTTATTGTGCTGATGAGCATCCTGCTGCCCTTGTCCTGCCTGCTGGTGAAAGACATGAACCTGATGCTGCTGGGCGACCGCTATGCCGCCAACCTGGGGCTGAACATCCGTCGCAGCCGCATGCTGGTCATCGTCTCTTCGGGTGTGCTGGTGGCCATCGTTACGGCCTATTGCGGGCCCATCATGTTCATCGGCCTGGCGGTGCCCCATCTGGCGCGTGCCCTTTTCCGCACTGCCGACCACCGCGTGCTCATGCCCGGCACGGCCCTCTGTGGTGCCGCGCTGGCCCTGTTCTGCAATTTCATTGCCCGCATGCCTGGGTTTGAAGGGGCCCTGCCCGTCAATTCGGTCACCGCCCTTGTGGGTGCTCCTGTGATTGCGAGTATATTGTTCCGTCGTCACCAATCAGAAGAATAGTCAGCTGGCCCTGTGGCAGCAGCGGCGCGCAATGCTCCCGGCAGTGGCCGATGACCACGTCGCAGAACGGCTGCAGGCGGTCGGCCGGCATGCGCTCCCATAGTTCGCGGGCCAGCGTGATGCCGCTGATGTCGATGCCCACACCCGCCTCGGCCAGCATCTGCCCGATGAAACCGAGGTCCATGGTGGACTTGCGGCTGTGGGTGTCCAGATGTCCCGCCGCCAGTTTGACGGCCTTGCCCAGCATCACACCCAGCGTCACCCTGCCTATATGCAGCTGGTCGGCCATCTTCAGCGCCTCTCCCACATAGTTGCCATATTCCACGAAAGCCTGCGCGGGCAAGTCCGGATAGAGCGACTTGACGAATCGCTCGCTCTTGCCGCCGCTGTTGATGACCACACGCGCCGAGCCGCTGGCCTTGGCTATCGTCATGCACTTGCGGATGCTGTCGATGAAAGCCTCCTCCGAGAAGGGCTTGACGATGCCCGAAACGCCGATGATGCTGATGCCCCCCTCGATGCCCAGGCGGGGGTTGAAGGTGCGCTTCGCCGCCTCTGCCCCGCCCTGCACGGAGATGGTGACCCTCAGGGGCCTGTCGCCCAGGTTGCGCCGCATCATTTCGCGTGGCCCTTTGTTGATGGCCGGTGAGCCGGCGGGATAGTCGAATCCGGGCAGGGTGATGGTGCCCACACCCTCGCCGCTGGCTATCTCGAACCTCTCTGAACGTTCCACCTTGGCACGTATCTCCAGCCCGCCCGTCACGTCGGGGTCGTCGCCCGCCTCCTTGATGCAGGCGGCATAGCCGTCGGCGTAGGTCACAGGCACGTGGATGGTCTCGCCATCGGGAAGGACGACGGGCACTTGTTCAGGCGTCTGCCCCCTGAACACACGGATGGCCTGGGCCACGGCGGCCGCCGTGGCACAAGTGCCGGTGGTCAGTCCGCTGTGCAGGGGAAAGAACTCCGGCAGCAGCTGCTCCACGGCCCGGCGCAGACCGTGGGGGCCGTTCACATATTCTATGTGTACGTTCTGCGGATTGGGTGTGCGAGGCGGGTATTCGGGCCGCTCTATCACAAAGACCTTCACACCCATTGCCTTGGCGGCCTCTACCTTTTCCACGAATCCGCCGCTCTCGCCGCTCTCCTTTGTCAGGATGGCCTGTGGCTTCAGCTGTTCCAGCAGCTGGCGGGTGTCGTCTTGCTCATAGTACACCAGATGGTCTTCGGGAAACGATGCCTTGCGTGCCACCATCTGCGAGAAGGAGCGGTTCAGTATGCGCACCCAGCACTGGTGCCGCTGCCAGTAGGGGCGCAGCGTGCCAATGTTGTTCACACCCGTCAGCGCCAGCAGGCTTTCTATGCCCTGCGCCTCCAGCTTGGTGATGGCATCGTGGTAGCCCTTGCACCAGGTTAACGTTTCGTCGCGTGGCGGAAACAGGCGGTTGTAGCGGACGATGGGCACCCCGATGTGCTTGGCCACGAAGAGCAGGTTGCGGTGCAGCTCCTCGGCGAAGGGGTGGGCCGCGTCTACGATGAGGCGGATGGCGTGCCGGCGGCAGCAGTCCACCATCTGCGGCACGTCCATGCCGCCGCTGAGACGGGTGCCGTTCACCAGTTCCACCGCCTGTCCGTCGGTGCGTGTCGAGTAGAAATAGGGCGTGCCGGCCTCTTCCAGCACCTCCGCCGCCCGGCGCCCCTCCGTGGTTCCTCCGAATACCAGAATCATAAGCCGTCGCCCTGCCTGAAGAGGTGAGTGAAGTGCTTGTTGTAGAGTTCCGACAGCCCCCGGCGGTTGTCAATGGCCTCGCCCACGACGAGCATCGTGGTGAGCGTCAGGTGGTTGTCGTGCACTAACTTGGCCAGGTCTTTCAGAATGCCGCGGCAAATCTTCTGGTCGGGCCACGTCAGGTGGTAGCAGGCCGCCACGGGCGTCTCCTCAGGATATTCCTGCAGCAGCTCGCGCTGCACGTCGTCGACAATGGCGGCTGAGAGGAAGATGCACATCGTGCTCTGGCTGCGGGCCAGCAGGTGCAGTCGCTCCTTCTCCGGCATGGGCGTGCGCCCCTCGCCTCGCGTCAGGATGATGGTCTGTGTGCGCTCCGGTATGGTGAACTGGCTGCGCAGTTCGGCGGCTGCGGCCAGGAAGCTGGAGATGCCGGGGGTGATGTGGTAGGCCATGCCCTCGCGGTCGAAGAAGGCCATTTGCTCCTGTATGGCCCCGAAGATGCAGGGGTCGCCGGTGTGCAGCCGCACGATGAAGTGGCCCTGGTCGTAGTGGGCCTTCATCAGCTGGCACTGCTCGTCCAGGTTCATGTCGGCGCTGCTGCGCACGGTGGCTCCTGGCTTGTGGCATCGCGTCAGCGCCTTGGGCACCAGCGAGCCGGCATAGAGTATGAGGTCGGCCCGCTCCAGCATCTTCCTGCCGCGCACCGACACCAAGTCGGGGTCGCCGGGTCCGGCGCCCACAATCTCGACAAAGCCCTGGCTGGAGCGCAGGTGCTGGCGGTCGATGGCCAGCGCGGCGGTCCAGTTCTTGTCTTTCATCTTGGGCACCACCAGCTTGCCGTGGTTGGAGCCCAGTATGGCGGCAGCCTCGCAGACGCTGGGGGTGCCCACATGCCTGCGCACCGTCTCGCTGGGGTGGGGCACCTCTACAGCGGCCAACTCTTCGGCAGTATAGAAGACCACCTCTGCCTGGTAGCGGTTGCGGAGCAGCCGCACAAACGGTTCCTCGGCTTTTACGTCGATGGTGCAATAGCGGAGGGCGCAGGGCAGGAAGCCGTAGCCAGTCAATGTGTCGTTGATTTGGTCATAAATCTCCTCGTAGTCTTCGGGATTGTGGGCCAGTCCGAAGCCAATGGTCCCTATCATCGGCACAAAGTGGAGGTTCAGCCTGTCTGGGGGGAGGTTGTGGATGTAGGGCGAGACAATGATCAGCAGCTTGTACTTCTCCGGGTCGTCGTCGCCGATGCTGTTGATGATGGTGACGTGTTCGGGCAGTGTCTCTTCCAGAAAGTCGGTACCCGCGTCGCGGGCCTCCAGCAGGAGAGCCGTGGGCTGGCGGTTGACGAAGGCGTAGATGCACTGGTTCATGTCGTCAGGATTGCTGGCGATGGGCCAGTTGAACCGCTTTCCCAGGGTGTCCAGTGGCCAGAGTCCGGCACTGTCGCTCTGGGTGGTGATGACCTCGTGGGCGCCCAGCAGGGCAGCAATCTCGCGGGTCAGGTCGTTGGCACCGCCTATGTGGCCGCCCACCACGGCGATGGCGTTCATGCCCAGCGTGTCTACGCAGACCACGGCGGGGTCGGTGTGCTTGTCGTCGACGAAGGGGGCGATGGTGCGCACGCAGATGCCCAGGGCACCGACGAAGACAAAGGCGTCGCGGTGCCTCCACTGGCCCCCCACGTCCTGACGGCCGATGGGGTCGGCATGCAGCTCGCGGCAGAGGGTGGCAGCCACCTGCCCTCCTGCCTCGCTGATTTGTATGATGGCTATCTTTTGCATCGTAGTATCTCTATAGGGTTATAGTTGTCCAATTGTATGTCTTCCGCCGGGTCCTGCCTCAGGCCCAGTGCTTGGCAGGCATCGTCCCACAGTAGGCGGCTGTGCACCGCAACCTTGGGCGACGTGACGCTGTTGAAGACGATGACGCCGTCGGCGGACAGCACGGTCAGCACCTTCTCCATGATTTCCTTCAGCCGGCCCCCGTGGCCCCCGATGAACACGGCGTCGGGATGGGGCAGGCCGGTGAGGTCGGCCAGCAGGAAGTCGCCGATGTGCACATCGATGCCGGGGGCGCCGAAGTGGCGGGCATTCTCACGGATGATGGCCTCGCACTCAGGGCGGACCTCAAAGCTGCACACCTGTAGGTGGGGGAATTGCAGGCGAGCCTCGATGCTGACGCTGCCCGTACAGAAGCCGATGTCCCAGAACACGTGCCGGCGCGGCAGCTGGAGGACCTGTAGCGTCAGCAGGCGGATGGGCATCTTGGTGATCATCTTCTCGCGCCCGTCGAGCAGGGCGAACTGGCTGTCGGGTATGCCAAACGGCCTCGGGCGCAAGGCACCGGCCTGTACGAGCATCAGACAGTTGGGCATGGCGAAGTGGCGCCGGGCGGCCTCGCCGAGCGTCAGGGTGGTCACCCGCTCCTGTGCGGCATTGCCCAACTGCTCGCCCACAAACATATTATAAGAGGTGTAGCCATAGTCCAGCATACGGCGGGCAATGGCGGCGGGCGTGTGGTCGCGGTCGGTGAGGACGCCAATCTTCGGTGCACCCTCGATGAGTGCACGGTCGAACTCCGGCCAGGGCCGCCCCGTGAGCGAGACGATGCGCATGTCGTGGTAGGGCATCAGCAGGCGGTGGGCCAGCATCTGCAGGGAGTTGAAGGTGGGGTAGACCACCACATGGGCCTCTGGCAACCGCCGCCTGATGGTGTTGGCGAAGCCGAAGAAGAGCGGGTCGCCGCTGGCGAAGACTATCACGGGCTCGCCCTGCCGGCCCTCCTGGGTAGCGGCATGGGCGGCATAGGCCTCGAAGACGGCGTCGAGGGGCACGGCGATGTCTATCCACCGGGCCGCCGAGGGCAGCAGCGGCCCGACAATGGCGTGGTGGCGCCTGCCGCCTGAGAACACCCGGCCGCTGCTGATGATCTGCAGCACCTCTGGCGTGAAGTAAGGCTCCGGATGGTCAGTTATTCCTATGACGATGAAGTGTTGCATTGTAATCTTTTCTCGCGAATTGCAAAAATAGTCATTTCCGGCCAAACGGCCAAATCTTTTGCCTAAAACCTTTGGCCCCCCGGCTTTTTCTTTGTTTTCCACGGAGAAAAACATCAGTAGGCCCGGACCTAAAACTTAAATTACGACGTAATTCAGATAAATTACGTCGTAATTTAAATAAATTTCGTCGTAATTTACATAAATTACGTCGTGCTTTTAGTTTTAGGTGGCGGCAAACTGCTAAATAAATCCGCCACTGACACCTTTTTTATAAGTCGCGTCCGGGTTTTAGTTGGGCGGCGTCGTCAAGGGTGAGCACGGCGTTGCACAGCGTGGCTGCGAGGTTCGACCCGCCCTTGCGGCCCTCGACGATGATTTTGGGAATGTCTTTGAAAGGCTTCACCATGTGTTTCGACTCCCTGACATGCACAAAGCCCACCGGGGCGGCGATGATGCCCGCCGGCCGCGCCTTGCCCTTGCGTATCAGGTGGCAGAGCTCCATCAGTGCCGTGGGCGCATTGCCGAAGGCGAAGAGGGCGTCGGGATGCTCCTCCACAGCCAGGCGGATGCCCGCCTGCGTGCGGGTGATGCCCTCGGCGGCCATCGGGGCCACACGCGGGTCGGGCAGATAGCATTTGGCCTCGATGCCCAGCCGCGCCAGGGCCCCTTTGCGTATACCGTTCAGGGCCATTGTCACATCGGTGATGATGGTGCGTAGCTCGCCGCTGGCCACCTTATTATATATAGCCTCCACGGCCCCGCTGTCGGTGTAGAGGATGTTCTCCATGTCGAAGTCGGCCGTGGTGTGAATGGCGTGCAGCAGCGCCCACTTGTGGTCAAGGGGGTAGTCATGCCGGCGCAGCTCGCCCTCGATGGTGCGAAACGACTCCATCATGATCTGCTGCCCTATCCGTGCGTCGCCATCGGCCTGTCCGCGGTAATAGCCGCGAGGGGTGATGAACCTGCCGTCGCGGATGTACGACTGCGAATTGCCGATGATGACCACGGTGAACATGTCCACGTCTTCAGGGTCCAGACCTCCCAGGGTGGTCAGCCAGACCGTCTGGCCGTCGCGCCCCGCCTGGCGCACACAGCCCACGGGCGTTTCGGCCCGGCGGTGCTGCAGCATCAGCTCCTGCAGTCGGTACAGCTGCCAGTAGCGCCCGTGCGACCGGGGGTTGTAGACGGCGGTGACGAAATCGGCCACGGCGGCAGCCTCTATGCGCCGTTCTATCACCTCCCACGGCGTCATCAGGTCGGAGAGCGAAATCAGGCAGGTGTCGTGGCCGATAGGCGCACCCAGCAGCGACGCTGCCTTCTGGAAGGCCGAGATGCCGGGCAGCGTCTCAATCTCTACGGACGACCGGCGCTCCTGTGCCATTTCGTAGATGAGCGGTGCCATGCCGTACAGCCCGGCGTCGCCGGAGGAGATGATCACCACGGTCTTCCCCTCTTCTGCCAGCCCGAAGGCCTGCTCGGCCCGCTCGCGCTCTTGCTTCATGCCGGTGTCGATGCACGTGCACCCCGCCTTGACAAACGGCTCGATGAACTGAAAATAATACTTATAACCGACCACGGCGTCGGCCCTGCCCACGGCGTTGAGCACGGCGGGGGTGATGTCTTCCCTACTGCCAGGACCTATGCCTGCTACGATGATTTTTCCCATATCAGGTGCAAAATTACGAAATTATGCTGACATACGGAAGCGATTTTGGAGAATTATCGCAGTTCGCCCGAATGGGATACGCAGTATTACACTTAGAGAAAGCGAAAGGAACAGACAGCGGCATGTCTGCCCACATTGTTTTCATAATAGTTGGATTTCATCCGACCTTTTCTTGTCAAGGCAATGATTAAGCAAGCTTATCATTGCTCTTTTAGCTTAACAAAAACGTTGATATAGGCATACAAGGCTCACAAAAGATTACGAACCTTTTGTGAGCCTTGAAAATAAGCCGATCAAAGCATATAATGCTTGGTTAGGAAATAAGTCCTGTCCCAATCCACAATTTTAACCTCGGACTCCTTTGCCGGGTGGATGTCGTTCACATCGAGTACCATCACCTTCTTGTCAGCCGTGTCGTAAAGAGGCCACTCCTTGGCCTTGCCGTCAGGAGACTGGTCGGCAGTGAGCGACGGGTTGCCGGTCTTGGCAAACTGCACCCACATCTTGCGCATGGTCTTGCAGAAGGTGGGGTCGATGTCTGTCTGATCCGGATGGCAGAATACGATGGGAAGCTCTTCACCATGTGCAGCCTTCAGCTTTGGTTCAGAAGCCTCCACCCTATAGAAATAGGTGTACGACTTGCCACCGGCATTGGTCTGGTTCTCCGACATTCTCATGCACGGTGCAAGGAACCA
>CADACW010000025.1:0-22922 GCA_902786565.1 uncultured Prevotellaceae bacterium
CAAATCGGGCAAGTTGGCGAAGTATAACCGATATAGGAAATAATCTATGATGAATAATGTGTTGTTTCCTGATGAAATCACCGGAGAAATGCTACTGAACCAAAACATCAATGAGATCCCAACGTTGTTGGAACCACTGTTGCCGAAGTCAGGACTTGTCTGTTTGGCAGGCAGTTCAGATACTGGAAAATCGGCATTTCTCCGTCAATTGTCAATGTCAGTCTCTGCTGGATTGAAGGCTTTCCTCGGGATGAAACTGAACGTGGAGCATCGAAGTGCTATCTATGTTTCTACTGAGGATGATGAAACGGCCAATGCCTACCTGATAGCAAGACAGAATGCGGACATGAAGCTAAGTCCTATATCTTTGAGAGGCCTACGCTTCCTCTTCGATAGTGAGAACGTGGCATTAGAACTTGACAAGCGTCTGGCCAGTCATCCTGCAGATTTGGTCGTAGTTGATTGCTTCTCCGATCTTTATACAGGCAGCATGAACGAGGGCAATCAAGTACGCCAGTTCTTAATGCAGTATTCTCAGCTTGCCAACAAGTACAAATGCCTGGTCATTTTCTTGCATCACTGCGGCAAGCGTACAGAAATGTTCATGCCGTCGAAGCATAATCTTTTGGGGAGTCAGGCTTTCGAGGCAAAGATGCGGCTGGTATTAGAACTGCGTAGTGATATTGCCGACATAAGCTGTAAACACCTGTGTTGTGTGAAGGGCAACTATCTGTCTGCTGAATATAAGTCGGAGTCCATAAAACTCCGTTTCTCCGAGCATCTCACCTTCAAAGAGACAGGCGAACGTGTCCCGTTTGAGAATTTGGTTCCCGTAGATACGAGCAAGGAAGCCAAATATCAACTGGCTATTCAGTTAAAGGAAGACGGTCTGACTTACGAACAGATAGCCCAGAAACTTGGCTACAAAGACAAGTCGAGTGTTACCAAACTCATTCAAAGTTACGAAAGCAAAAAGAAAAATCAAAATGGATAGATACGATTATCAAGCCTTGGTAAACGAAGTCTTAAACCGAGGCATCAATTTGTTCGAATCCTTCGATGACTGGACGAAGGGAGCATTCGCCCTCTCTAATCTTGGGGAGAACGGACGGACTATGTTCAAAAATATCAGTAAACTCAGCACGAGTTATAACGAGGCAGAGAACAACCGTAAGTTCACCAATGCCTTGCACACGAACAATAAGGTAGGCATAGCCTCTTTTATTTACATGTGCCGTCAGCATGGTATTGACACTAACAGATTCTATATCAAGGATGGCGTTGACTATGCTCAACCTGTAGTCACCAATATCAACCTTCATCAAAAGGATGTGACGCTTGCGGTTGTTCAGAGCGAGTATGTAGACAGGAGCCTTGATAAGAACCTGCGATCCGATTTTGTGTCTTACCTGAAAACTCTTGTTGCAGATGTTGACAGAATCGTTGATTTAGTCAACACCTATCGGTTGGGCATAACTAAAGATGGACACGTCATTTATTGGTATATTGACAAGGCTGACATTGTGAGGATGGGAAAGGTTATGGCGTATAGACCAGACGGGCATCGCTACAAATCATTTACGCCACTGAGCATTCCCAAGGAACTATCAAAACGTGGTGAGTTGTCTGCCGATTATACTATCAAGCAAACGCTGTTTGGTGAGCACCTGTTACGGCAAACTCAAAACGCAGATAGAGTTATCGGTATTGTCGAAAGTGAAAAATCCGCAATCATCTGTTCACTCTGCATCCCTAATGTCCTGTGGATGGCTACTGGGTCGAAAGGAAATCTTCAAGATGTACGAATGACTGCTGTTAAGGAACGTAAGGTCATTCTATTTCCTGACACAGACCCTAATGGGCAGAGCTTTGGCCAATGGTCCAAACGGGCAAATGAACTTAACGCCAAAGGATGGCATATCCAAGTCTGTGACTATCTCGAGAAAAAATCCACCGAGGAACAGCGAAGAACTAAAATTGACATCGCTGATTTGATAATAGATGACCTGTTGTACATGCGAAAGACTCATATAGTGGCTATCGCCGACATATTGCAGGGAGAGTCATGCATCCGTAGGGAGCAAGTTTATGTTTTGAGCAACTCAAAACCCATGCTCCCCACTGATGGCGAGCATTCAGCATCCCGTTGGTCTCACTCACATATATAATAATGGTATATACGGACATGAACAATACAATGAAGAAAGGCGGTCGTCCAAGACTGCTGAATACAAAACCGTTCCAAACAAGCCAGACTGACTTTGACAGAATACCAACGTCAGATGGTACTACATGGTCAGGTCGTTGAACGTGTCAGTGCCGAGCAGATGGAACTCTATAGGCAGTTGGCTGGAATGGGCAATAATATGAACCAGTTGGCCCACCAAGCAAATAAGTATGGCTATTACAAGGATGCAGAAATGTATCATGAGAATGTCATGCAAGTTAGTAACCTCATAAACAAAATTATCCATGATGGCAAAGATAACTAAAGGACGTGATTTTGGTGGCGCAGTCCGCTATGTCACCCAAGACAAGAAAGAGGCGAAGATCCTGGACTCGAAAGGAGTGTTGACTACGGACAAACAGTCCATCATCAACTCTTTCCGTCTACAGAGTCAACTCCGTCCGGATGACTTCTCTGTTGAAGATGTTGACAGAATGAGTGATGATTTCATGGTTAAAATTGCATGGGAGTATATGCAGCGGATGAACATCTTGAATACTCAGTTTATAATAGCACGTCACTATGATCGTGAACATCCTCACTGCCACATCATTTTCAACCGCATTGGCAACAATGGCAAGGTGATATCAGATAGAAATGACAGAGTACGTAGTGCTAAGATCTGCAGGAGTTTGACCGAGAAGTATCATCTTCACCTAGCAAACGGTAAAGACCATGTGCATCGCGACAGGCTTCGAGGAGCCGATGCCGTGAAGTATCGTATCTATGATGCTTTGGAAGCAACTGTTCCAAGATGTAGAAATTGGGATGAATTGCGCACGGCCCTTGCTAAACAGGGAATAAAGGTCTCTTTTACCTGTCGCGGAACGACAGCAGACATCCAAGGTGTTGTCTTTGAAAAGGAAGGACTCCGTTTCAATGGTTCCAAGGTAGACCGTAAGTACAGCTATTCTAAGATTAGTACTGCCTTACGTCAGAATGAAATGCGCCAAAGAAGGGAAACCGTTAATGGCAATTTCGGTCAAGGAGATTATTATGATTACGGGAGCCATTCGCAGCGAAAGAATTCTCGGAACGGGCAGAATTCGTTTGAAAACGATGGACATTCCTATGACCCGGAGCCTTTTGGTAGTTTCCATTCAGGTGCTTCTGTTGCCAGTAATCTACTAACAGACGTAGCTTCAGGCGTAACAAATGCTGCTGGTGCTATTGCTTCTGGTATTGCCAATGCTATGATGGCAACTCCTTCTGAGCCAAATGTTTCTCCTGGTGGAGGTGGTGGCAACAGTAGTTCTGATGACCTTGCCGATGATGAGTATATTGATGAATATGGTGTACGTCGCAAGAAACGTCGCGGCATGCGCCGATAGAAATAACAACAAACTAAATACAAATTATTATGGATACATTTGACAAAATTGAAGCCATGCTCGCAGAATTACTCGAGCAGGCAAACGACCAGAAAAAGAATTCTGGCAAGTTGAGTAGTAAACTGGATGGTATTGACGGCAGATTGAGTAAACTTGAAGCTGTCAGTGCCAGTCCGCAAGTTACAGAGAGTGTTATTACCTTGGTTGACCACGACAAGAAGATGGGTGAAGTTCAAGGTCAGTTACAGAAGTGGTATGGTCGCTACGAGAATTACAAGCAGTTGTACGAAAAGCTTCAAGCTGAACAACCTTATTGGGCTACAAAAGAATGGCCCATCAAGGCATTCCGTTGGATTCATGACAAACGTCACCAATGGATATGGATTATCTATATCCTGTTTACCTTGATTCTCTCGCTGTCAATCTGTAATTCTGTTTTTCAGCGAAGGAAGATCATTGAACTTCAGGATACGCAGATGAAGTACCGTTTCATCAAGGCAATAGGCGCAGCACCTAAAGAAGTGCAATTCCTTGAAGATGCATACGAACGGCATTGGGTGGACAGACTAGACTACATTGAGGGTACAGTCTCAGACTATGAAAAAGCCCTGAAGCACAAGGCAGACAGCATAGCCAGGGCAGAACGCGAGAAGTTGGAGCGGTTCTAACTGCCGCTCCACTTTCTCAGAATAGTAAACTAACATTTATGATTTATAACAAAATAGTAAAGTCATGAAATCTAAGAAGAACATAATTATTGTTTTCGCCAATCAAAAGGGCGGAGTGGGCAAGTCCACGCTCTGCATCCTTCTGGCAGACTATCTGTCGTATTGGAGAAAAGATGTCTGCATAATAGACACTGATCTCCAACAGTCTGCCACCTTGCAACGTGAGCAAGACAGGCAGACCTTTGGGGAGGATGAACCTTATAGCATCCAGTCGTTTGAGGTCAGCGATCCCAAGACGATGCAGATGCTGATGGAGAATGCGCAGTCACAGGACGGCTTCGTGCTGTTTGATGCCCCTGGCACCATCAAGGATGACGGACTGGCCCCAATGTTCATCTATGCTGACTATATCATCTGCCCATTTGAGTATGAATCGAAGTCGTTGTCTTCAACCAGAACTTTTATTCAGGTCATCAACCGCCTTCGTCAACTCAATCCGCAGATGAATGCCCAGATTTATTTTATTCCTAACAAGATAGATGCCAGAATGGGAACACGTGAAGAGTTGGAATTATGGAAACAAACGGATGTAGAGTTTGCACAAAGTGGAATCGTTGCCCCACCTGTCGGTTATCGGGCGCAGATGAAACGAGTCAACACCTACAATGTTCCGCTTCCTTTGAAACATGCTGTCTATGAGAGTTTTCGATTTATAGTGAAATCTATTCTGCGATAATGTGAGTCTGTTACAAATAGCAATTATTGTTATGGGAAAGAAAAAGTTCAGCATAGAATTGCCAAAGGGTGGTTTGAGCAATCTTGCTAAGCAGACGGTCTGTAAGCCACACCAAGAGCCATCAGCGGATGCCACAGAATGGCAACGATTTACCCACTATCTTGACGAGTTCAAAAACGTATCAGAACATGGTGAGTGTGTCTGGCTACTGAAAGAGGTGAAACGTGAGGTTGAGCGAGTAAAGTTCGAGTCAAACTCCAAACTGAACATCCGCCAGTTGGTAAATGCCATCATCCTTGCTTTCATCAAAGAGCATAGTGATGAACTGAAGAATATCCGGCCTGGAAAATTATGGAAAAGAGGGCTAACGGAATAGTTACAGATCAATCATACAAAGTACTCAAAGTCTTATTTAAAGACTTTCTCAAATTGCTTGTCAATTTCCTTTGTTATTTCATCGGAAAGTTCTGTCGCAATTTCATCAATTTTACTTTGAGACAGGAGCCTATTATCATTATCATAAATAGACGAATAGTAATTATAGATATAACTTCCCATAATCTTATATGTTAAAATAGTTATCAAAGAATTGAGGATTATATTCTGGTTTGAAATAATGTTTTCGATTTATCCAAACAAAGCCATCACCTTTAGAAATTACAGCTACGTCTACAGGCCCTCCAACGGTTTCTTCATGTGGTGACATTCGTCTTACTAATGACGTAAGAGAAATAAAGCTTTCTGCCATGTTGGCCATATCTTCTTTCCCCAAATTCGCTACAGTTCCTATAAGTTGTTTAGTATACTTTTCAAACATTTGTGTTTTGATACTATTGTTCATTCTAATCACAAAAGCATCGTTGTCAAATTTGTTAAGTTCGTCTATTAAACCTATATATTGAGGAGAACTTTGAACAATTTTCTTCACCTTATTTGTATATGCTGTAACGGAATTTTTGACGACTTTTTCTATAATTTCTCCGAATCCAGGATACATTCCTCCCATAATCGTTTGAATAACATCGTCTTGTGCAAAAGGAGCAATGCATGCATTATTACTGTCCGATATATTGCAAGTCCTATCATTTTCAACATAATATTTTAATCGTCCATCTGCAAAAAGCGATATCCTTAATGCAATAATAGTAGGATAAATATCCTCTTCTCCATATCCAGTGAATACAAGACCTGTAAAAGCTGTAATAGCAAATTTCGAGCGAAGATAGTTATAACAACACTCCTCAAACCATTCCCTTTCAGTTAAAGGTATTACCATAGGAATAGGAACCACATTGCCTTGGAATAGGGTATCAAATTCTTTTTTAGAATATTTCCGGAAATCATCTAAAGTATAATCCTTATAATTATCACATAAATCCTTGCTCAATGAAGTCGTGTTAATTTCTTCTATCTCCCTTTTGATCATTAAGATTATATTAGGATCAGACGGATTAAATTGGACTCTTTGATCACATGCCTTTTTGAAAGCTCTGTCAAAACATGTTTTATATAAGAAATATAACTGAAAGAAAACTGCATTATGTTGAGCATCGTCTGTTAAAAGATAATTTTGCTTATAGAGATAATTTATGAAATCCTCGATATAATCAATTATATGGGGTTTAGCAGAATTACCAAGTTGTTTACGATATTGTTTTATTATAATCTCCCATGGAGTTCCCATAAAGTCTGCTGCATTATAGGTCATTATGCCTACTGGATGATACTTCGACAAAGTAAAAATCTTGTTTCCACTATTCACAACTTTATGAGTATCTCCCATAGTAACGGCACTGTCTGCAGCAATTGCCACAGCGTGCTTATTAAGAACTCCAACAATAGCAGTCATAATTGATTACAGTTTTAAGATGTTCTTACTCTTTTTGGGTACAAAGTTACATAATTTAGGCAAAAACAATATGTTTCTGCCATTAAAAAAACATAAATGCAAATAAATCACTGAAAAATCTCAAATTAAACCCGAAAAATGCAGATTATCACCTTTAGACGGTTAAATTTGATTTAAATTACACCTTATTATGTATAAATAAGGATTTATTTTTGTACCTTTGCAGATGTTCCCACGCAGATGCTTTGCCTTATGGTGGAGCGGATGGGATGGGGATGACATGATGGACATAGGCGTTTTCCGGCGCCTTGGTTTTGACGGCTTGAGAATCTCGCAAATTCAAAAACTGTTCGTTAAAAACAAGGCAACGAGGACGTCCCTTAGGGTGTTTATAGACAGCCCACAGTGTATCCGTATGGCAGTATATCTGTCAGCATCGGTTGCATGAAGGCTATTCCTATATTCATTCTGCGTGGGGCTTTCGTCGTTGCTCGTTTCTACGAACAGGGCAATGCGAGAGCCTTCAGGCCGTGGAACGGGCAACAGGACTGGCTCCACGTTCTTGTTCATTAGTGTGCTAATTTAAAAGTAATTTCGCAGCCTTTAGGAGCCTGGCGGCACATTGATAGGGACGGTGGTGACAGGCAACAGCACTAGCATACAAAACATCGTTGAGTACCTAAAGCAAGCGACTCGTAATCGCTTGGTGTTTTGCCATGAGCCTATTGAAGAATTGACATTCGTCGATTTGGGGAAAGTTTTGGCTGTTGCATTATCCGGAGAAAACCTGCATTCACCCACGATAGCGTATACGGCAGAAGATGTTTTGGCAGAAATATTGTCTTCTCCTCAAAACGATTCTCAGATTGGCAGCTATGTGGCTTTAGAGAACATTGGCATCTTGTTTGAGCCTGAGTTGGAATTCAATCTGAAGTCCATCTTAGATAATGCCTCTACTAACAAGACTATTGTTGTTTGCTCCGATGGCACTATTTTGTCAGATAAGTTTTACTTTTTCCAACCAGGTGATGGTGTGTTTGTCGACTTGGCTGGATTATCTTATATGGAAATCTAAAAACAAACTATATGAAATATCGGGACCTAATACATTTTAAGCCAATCACCGAAGTTGTTCGCTTTGGTGACTTGCGTGACGAGAAGAAACGTCAGCAGTTTGTAGAAACATTTGTGTTCTCTGAGCAATACAGGAAAAGCTATATACCATTGATTTGTAGCAATCTTGATTTTACAGAAACAGAAATCATCGTTAATGGTCGACATGAACCAAAGGAATTCTTCGGTCTGCAGATTGTAGGTAGCTATGGTACTGGTAAATCTCACCTGATGTCGCTCTTTTCGCTGATTGCTGAGGATGAGCAGTATCTACAATATGTCACTGACGAACAGGCCAAGCAAGACCTCTCAAAGATAGCAGGGAAATACAAGGTGCTTCGCTTTGAGATAAATTCAGAGAAAGAGTTGTGGGGCATCATCTGTTATCAGATAGACAAATTCCTGTCAAACATAGGCGTAGATTACTCGCTGACAAATGACACTTCGTTTGAAAACAACGATGTGAAGTTGCAGAAGATGATGGCTGCTTTTGAAGAGAAGTATCCTGATAAGGGCCTTTTGTTAGTCATCGACGAGATGTTGGCTTATTTGAAAGGTCGTAGTGGAGCAGACAAGCTGAACCGAGACCTGCAGGTGCTTCAGGCCCTGGCTCAGATTTCCAATCAGACAAAGTTCCGCATTGCCTTTGGTGTTCAGGAGTTAATCTACAATGCTACAGAGTTTCAGTTTGCACGTGAGATGCTGCTCCATGTTAACGACAGATACCGTCCATTGACCATCACTAAGGAGGATGTGAAGTATATTGCGCAGAAACGTATGCTGAACAAGGATGGTCAACAACGTCAGCTGATACGTGACCATTTGGAGAAATTCACGATGTTTTTCTCTCACATGCATGGCCATATCGATGATTACGTAACCCTGTTTCCTGTTCATCCCGCATATTTTGAGAACTTTGAATTGATTAAGGCAGGCAAGAGCCAGCGTGAGATCATGAAGACACTCTCGGCAAAGTTTAACGAAATAATAGACAACGACATTCCTGATGACCAGCCAGGCCTTATCTGCTATGACAGTTACTGGGAATACATGGATGGCAATGCTACGCTAAAGACAGATCCTGACGTGGCCCGTGTCTCGGAAATCATGCAGACAATTAACAGTAAGATAACCGACAACTTCACAGGAGGACGTCGCAACCGTGCACCTTTGGCTCGCCGTATTGCTAATGCTTGTGCAGTAAAGATTCTACAGCAAGACCTTTCTAAAACCAATGGTGCCACAGCGGAGACATTGACTAACGATCTCTGTTATGTCAATCCTATGTATGACAGCTTCGATGAACTCCAAATGTTCGTAGAAAGTGTGGCGCATAATATTCAAGAGTTTACTGCTGGCCAGTATTTCTTCAAGAATAAGGACAATGGCGAATATCATCTTTGCGTAGAGGGCGGCATCAACTATGAAGAACTGGTTAATATCTATGCATCAAACATGCCTGATGGTACTAAAGATGAATATTTCTTCCAGTTCCTTCAGGAAGCACTTACTTTGGGTGATGAAGTGTATCGAAGTTCATTTAAGATATGGCCGTATGCCATCAACTGGAAATCCCACAATGTTACTCGTGATGGTTATATTTTCATGGGCTATGACAATGAGCGTCCTACCACACAGCCAGAACAGCATTTCTATATCTATTTCCCACCCATCTTTGACACAACAGGAAAGCATTTCAGTGACAGAGCCGATGAAGTGTATTTCTTAATGGATGATTTGAGTGAGACTATCCGCGAATTGATAGCTCTATATGGCAGTGCCATTGCTTTGGCTAATAATGCGGACAGCGCACAGAAGGAGTTTTATGTTTCGCTTCGTAAGAAGTATTTTGAAAAACTACGTGATCTCTTTGACCAGGAATTCTACTCAAAGACGATGGTTCAGTATTGTGGACAGACCAAGCCTTTGTCTTCGTTCCCTGTTCAGCAGGCAAACTCAAAAGAGGATGCTGTAGGAAGAGTTGCTTCTGAGGTGTTTGAAAGTCATTTCTCAGAAGAGAATCCTGACTATCCTAAGTTCATTCTTTATCCTGAACCTACCACAAAAGATAATATTGACAGACGAATAAAGGCCGCAAAGGCTAAAATCATCAGACCAAACGATTCCAACCGTGAAGGTGAGCATCTACTTTCTGGTCTTGGGTTATGGGATGCCGGTCTGACTCACGATGCATCACCGTACGCCAATAGCTTACTGCATTTACTCCAGCAGAAGGGCGAAGGTCAAGTTGTCAATCGTGAGGAGATTCTTCATTTGTTCTGGAGAGGCAGCGACCTACATCTGAGCAACGACTTCCAAATAGAGGATTGCTATGAGTTCATTGTGATGTCGGTATTGGTGGCAATGGGCGAAATCGAACTTGTGATGGGTAGCGGAAAGGTGATTACTGCGGCTAACATCAGTGAGATTGAGGGTGCTACACATCGCGATTACATTACCTTCAGATGCATTCGCAATCCGAAAGGTTACAACTTTGCTTCCCTAAAGGTACTATTTATGGGAATTGTTGGCAGAGACCTCAGTCAGCAATTAGACAATCCTTCGACGATACCAACACTGATGGAAAAAGCCAGAGGCATTGCTGAGAGAGCAGCCAAGATGGAAACAAAGCTGTTTGGTGGTATTAGCATGATGGGCATCGAGATTATTTCTGATACAGAAAGCTCACAAAAGCGTAATCGTATGTCTGCACTGAAAGGATTGTGCGACCAACTTCAGACTTATTCGTCTAAGGCTCGAATCAAGAACTTACCTGATACATGGACTGCAGACTCCTTGAAGAGAACACTGGAAACAATTAAGGAGCTGGATGATTTGGAAAAATTGTTCCTTCGCATCAATGAGTTCAGGGAGTCCGTTACTTATCTTGATCAGGCTATACCATACGCCAGTGACGAGATTGCCCAGCAAATGCGACAGTTAAAAGACAGACTACCGGATGTACTTATGAGCAGTGACGAGCGAAAAGGGGTTGAATTTACGAATGAGTTTAAATCGCTTCGTGACCGTTATGCCCAATATTATCTGGATGCATACCGCCGCTCACATATCAATGAGTCGCAGTTGCAACAGAAGATGCGCATTATGAGCAGTTCTGAATATGCCATCAGTCAAATGGTTTGTGATGCTCCGTTTGTTCTCTCTACTCGCTTCGACGAATGGGAACGCCACATGAAGTTGTTAGAAATGGCCAACCCACAGGTGACTATCGATGCAATACGCCGAGTGCCGTTCCATGGATTTAATCCAAGGGATGCACAAGTTCTTCCTGACATCAACCAATTGGCAGATGACATTAAGGACATATATGCTTCATACGTTACAGGTTTCCGTGAGATTCTTGACGATCCGTCAATAGCCAGCAGTATCGATGTGCTTGACCCAGAGCAACAGAGCATCGTGAAACGGTTTAAGGATGGTCAGATAGAATTGGATGCCATGTATGCTCCACAACTGAAGAGCATCATCAGCAGCATGTATCATGGTTTGACGGCTGTCGAAATAACACAGTCAGACTTGGTAAACTGTTTCTCTCGCGCCATGTCTGTAGAAGATGCAAAAGCAGCCTTTAATCAACTCATTACCAGATTGTCAGCTGGCAAGGCAAATCCACGCATCATTGTTAAACTTGCAAAATAAAGCAGCAATATGAAAGAAAAACAAGGAGTTCTCTTCAGTGCAGAAGAGATGAATCGCATAGAGAAAGGCAATCTCTGGAACCAACAACAAGGCCCGGTAAAGTGCTTAGGCATGGAGTTTGAGAACGACGAATCACGTCGTGCTTATTTCCGTGAAGAGCTAAGGAAGAAACTTCCTGAGTTGCGGAAGATAGAAGGATTCCCTATCGGAGAGGATGAAGACATTATCAACCTCTCAGACCCTCCATATTATACTGCTTGCCCCAATCCTTGGCTCAATGACTTCATTGCTGAATGGGAGAAAGAAAAGGTGCAATTGGAGGCAGAAGGAAAACGCAAGGCAGATTTCGAGGTGAAAGAACCGTATGCTAGTGATGTAAGCGAAGGTAAAAATAATCCTATCTATATGGCTCATGCATATCATACGAAATGTCCTCATCCAGCTATTATGCGATACATTCTTCATTATACCCAGCCAGGGGATATCGTTTTTGATGGTTTTGCGGGGACAGGAATGACAGGAGTAGCCGCAAACCTTTGCGGTTCTAAAGTCGATGTAGATGCACTTAAAGAAAATAACGTGCAAGTTGGCGTCCGTCATGGTATATGTTCCGACCTTTCGCCAATTGCAACTCTTATTGCTGCAAGCTACAATCTCAAATTCGATGCCAAGGATTTTGAAAGAAAGGCCAATGCTTTACTTGACCAAGTGGAACAAGAGCTTGGGTGGATGTATGAAACTGAAGTAAATGGTAAAAAAGCAAAAGTTAACTACACCATATGGAGTGATGTATTCGTTTGCCCATCATGTGGAAATGAAATAACTCTCTGGAATGAGTCTGTTGATCTTGAAAATAATATAATTAGAGACAAATTTCCTTGTCCTCATTGTGGATTTGAGTGTAGTAAAAAGAATATGGAAAAAGCATGGGAATCTTCCTATGACAGTATTCTCGGCCAAGTTGTTAACATGAACAAGAAAGTTCCTGTACGAGTAAATTATACTTTAGGAAAAAGATGTGAAAAAGACATAAGTGAATCCGATAAGAAATTAATAAACTCGATAGACTATAATATCGAAAAGAAATATCCAACAAGAAAATTTATAGAAGGTTACAATACGTCTCAACCGATTAAAAGTAATGGAGTAACATACAGCCACCAGTTCTTTTCAAAGAGAAATCTTATTTTCCTTTCTCGTATTTATGATCTGATTATTGAAAAAGGTCTGCCTATATCTTGGCTGACTTCAACTTTACAGAGGACAACAAAAGGTTATAAATTCACGCTAGACAGGAAATTTGGAATACTAACGGGAACTTTATATATACCTTCTTTAAATGTTGAATTAAATCCCGTTAACATACTGCGTAGGAAGATAGGAGACTATGTGGCAACATCATATGAACAACGTGGTAACTCTGTAATATCGTTGTTGTCAGCTACCAATATTGGGGTTATAAAAGATAGTTCTATTGACTATATGTTTATCGATCCACCGTTTGGAGCAAATATTATGTATTCAGAATTGAGCTCTGTATGGGAAGGTTGGCTAAAAGTAACAACAAATAGCCAAGATGAAGCGATTGTTAATGAATATCAACATAAAACATTATTTGATTATCAACGTCTGATGAATAATTCGCTTCGTGAGTTTTACCGAGTTTTAAAGCCAGGAAAATGGCTTACAATGGAATTTAGTAACACTTCTGCATCTGTCTGGAACTCAATTCAAAATGCATTGCAAGGTGTTGGATTCGTTGTGGCAAATGTAGCAGCACTTGATAAAAAACAAGGTTCATTTAAGGCTGTTACTACTACAACTGCCGTTAAGCAAGATCTTGTTATTACATGTTATAAGCCATCAAATGAATTGGCTGACAAGCTTGCATTATCAAATTCGAACAAAGACAGCGTTTGGGATTTCATCACAGAGCACCTTGCCCACTTACCTGTTCACATTGAGCGAGGAAACGCCACTACCTCTGTCGTAGAACGCAGTCCCAAAATTCTTTATGACCGTTTGATTTCCTACTATGTACAGCATGGTTATCAGATTCCAATGGATGCTCAGGAATTTCAGGCTGGTCTGCGTGAGCGTTTTATTGAGCGCGACGGCATGTACTTCACCGCTCCACAGGCCGCAGAATATGAAGAGAAACGCAAGCATACTAGTGAGTTTGTGCCGATGGGCTTAATCGTAAGCGATGAAGCAAATGGCATAGAATGGCTGAAGATGCTACTGAAAGAGCCGAAGACATATCAGGAAATCTCTCCAGAATGGATGCAAGCAGTAAATGGTTTGCGTAAGGGTGATGTGATGCCAGAGTTAAAGGACATCCTGGAAGAAAACTTTATTGAGGACGAAACTGGCCATTGGCATGTGCCTGACTTGGAAAAACAGATAGATTTGGAGAAACTGAAGCACAAGAGTCTGATGAAGGAGTTCAACCTTTACAAGGAGATGGCACAAAAGCCAAGAGCCCGCATCAAGGAAGTGCGTGTTGAAGCGTTACGAGAAGGCTTCAAGCAGTGTTTCAAAGATAAAGATTTTGCAACCATCCTTCTGCTTGGTGATAAGATTCCGCAGAACATCCTCACAGAAGACGAACAGCTACTGCAGTATTACGACATTGCCCAGATGAGAGCATAACCCATGAGATATAGAGGCAAGGACATAGAGATAGTTGGCGAAAAGCAAATCTTCGGAAGAAGAACTGCTTGGGTGCGTTTGGTGGAAGACAATAGTTTCCAGCAAGTGCTGTGGGATGATATTGACTTCGAAGAAGAACGTCGTCAAGATATATCTCACATCCGATATATTGCCCTTGCTACTCGTATCAAAGAGGAGATTGCTCAAAAGCGTCTGCTGGCACCATACGAAAGTAGTCTGTTGCCATTACCTCACCAGTTGCTCATCTTAGAGAAACTGATGAAAGCACCTCAGACTCGTTTCCTTTTGGCAGACGAGGTGGGTATGGGTAAGACTATAGGAGCAGGATTGGCTCTGAAAGAATTGAAACTGAGAGGTGAGATTAAGCGGACGCTGCTGATAGTGCCTAAATCAGCTATGCTTCAGTGGCAAAGTGAAATGAGCCAGCATTTCAAAGAACAGTTCCAGATATACGACTCACAATTGATTGGTTCGCTTGCCAACATGTTCTCACAAATAGATGCTGAAGAGGAATTGAACTTTTGGAGGCAGCACAATCAAATCATCGTTTCCACTGATGCCCTGAAACCATTGGAACATCGCCAAGGATGGAGCCAGGAAAAGATAGACAATTACAACAAATATCGTATAGAAGCCGTAGTAAATGCTGATTTTGATTTGGTAATCATCGACGAGGCACACAAAATGGGTGGTTCAACGGCACAAGTTGGCAGATACCAATTGGCAGAGACTCTTAGCAATGCAGTTCCACGAATGCTATTGCTGTCAGCAACACCACATCGAGGGAAGAGTGATCACTTCCGACGGGTTCTTCAGTTGCTCGATGCTGATGCTTTTGCTGGGGAAGGAATGCCGAGCATTAAGGAAATTGAGCCTTTTGTAATGCGTTCAGAAAAGCGATATGCTGTTGATTACAATGGAGAGAAACTATTCAATGAGCGCCACACTATCAAACTGGCCGTTCCACTTGATGAAGAGAAACACCATCTACAAAGGCTGCTCTATGAACACCTGACGGATTATGTTCGAACTTCGTTTAACAAAGCCAAGCAAAACCGTAATACAGCTTTGGCATTAGTGATGACAATGTTCCAGAAGATTGCTGGTAGTAGCACGGCAGCCATCGTTGCAGCACTTGATACACGTCTTTATCGTTTACAGAATGGGCTGGAAGAATCGGTAGAGGACTACAATCCAGAATTCGACAATACCGAGTTTGACGATTTCCAGCCTTCATCCTTCTCCGTGCAGAATACGTACGATGATAGAAGTGAAGAAGAGGTCTTGGCTGAATTGGTGGAAGAAGCAAAAACATGTCTGGAAAAAGAAATAGATGCAAAAGCAGAAGCACTGATTAAGACGATAGGACAGCTCAGAATGGAGCAAGGCGACCCAAAATTGAAAGTGCTTGTGTTTACAGAGTTCCGAGCCACGCAGGAGTATTTGGAGAAAACACTAACCGCCAAAGGATTTCTATGTGAAACCATCAATGGCAGTATGGAGTTAGAAATAAGACAGGGGGCACTACGCAATTTCAAGGAAGAAGCAGATGTAATGATTTCCACCGACGCAGCAGGAGAGTCGTTAAACATGCAGTTCTGTCATGTCATATTCAATTACGACCTCCCTTGGAACCCGATGGCTATAGAACAGCGTATTGGCCGTGTGGATCGTATTGGGCAGAAGCATCCCGTATTGGCCTACAATATGCTGACTACAAATAGCATTGATGCAAAGGTGTATGGTATCATTGTTGAGAAACTGAATATCATCCTTGACCAACTTGGTATAGACAAGACATCGGATGTGCTTGATTCTACCATCGAGCAGAATAAGATAAATCGTGTCTATCTGCAGTCATTGCTTGATCCTCATCGTTCAGAGTTTATCGGTGACAGTTGGCTATATGAGATAAAGAAGAAACTCAATGATTACAAATCAACAGAAGGCATACTACCAACAATATCAAAAGAAGAAATAGATAATAAGCAAGCCGCAGAAGTGAAGTATAGTCCACTGCCTATATGGTTAGAGCAATTGATGGATATTTACACGCAGAGCAGAGGTGGAGTTGTACAGAAATCGCTGATGGGTGTTTCTTCATATAAGTTTGACGGAATGACACTCAATGCTGTTTTTGATGCCGAGCATGCCTTGGAGAATCCACAGGCTGAACAAATCACACTTCAACATGACTTGGTATGTAAGATGCTGAACAGGATTGAGAGTGAGACACAGCAGGATATTCCTATCATCCGTTCGGCTTCTGGAAAAGAAACTCCAGGATTGTTTAGTCTTTGGAAAATCTCAGCAAAGAATCCAGCTGAAAGCAAAACATCATTTGTCGCCTTGTATATGGCAGACAACGGGAAGCAGTACACAGCATATGCTAATCAAATATGGAACAAACTGGTGGAGTCTTCGGATACCTTTAGCTATGTAGGTAGCACTGCTACTATAGACGATAGTGAGTCAGATATGTCTTTCCTTTATGAGGTATTTCACAGAATGGAGGTTGAAATACTGGAAAACATAAAGAAAAAAGGCGATGCCCGAATGAATGCCCTTAGATACCAAAGGGAGCGGGCAGAGCGAATAGGGATAGTGAATATACGTAACAGTCGCATTAAGAAAATAGAAGCAGAACAACAGGAATGGCTTGACAATATGCGGAAGAGCCAGAGTGTTGTTCCAGATGTGAAGAATATCATAAAAGTGAGAATAGATGGATAGTCTGCTGAAACGTATCATCAAGGAAATTACGCGTCCTTACCATAAGCTTAGCGTAATAACGAACCCCGATGGATTCCTCTGTCGGGAAGATACGATTAATGCTTTTGCTACGCAGGCGAACATCTCTATTCTATGTCTCTCCCAACTAGAACTTCGTATATGGTTTGAAACAACGTTCCGTAATTCAGAAAATCAGACGTTTGTCGTTATTCTTGAAGATACAAGCCGATTGATAGCAGACATTCGATTAGTTGCCTTTGTAACGGAGTTCAAGACACGCGATATGCTTCTTACATACAACCAACAGGCTATCGACTTGAATAAGATGAACTATCAAATGTTGGCCCATCTCTTTGAGACGAAATCCGTAGCTATCTTGGATAGGGATGCTACGAACAAAGCTGTTGGCGTGGCAGAATCTCTTTTTGGTGCGGATGGCGATGATATATCTGTTATCAGGGCAAATCTGATGCAGGTAGTGACGGACTGGCATAATCCGCAAAAGACGATAGAAAAAATATCAAAACAAGTGGCCAAAGCTGCCAAACAAGGCAAGTATTCGGAGATAGAGGCAGAAATAGAATTCCTCAATCTCTCATTCCTGCGTCACATTGATGATACTTACTATCAGCAGCTGATAACGGCTGCAGGACCAAGGGTAGTCCACAAGATATTGCCCTATATTGAGAGAACGTATGGCATAGGCCAAAAGGTGGCACTCGTCGTTGTTGACGGACTGGCATATTGGCAATACCTTATCCTGAAACAATTCTTGTCAGAACAGGGAATCAATACCCAAGATAATGTATGTTATGCTTGGATGCCCAGTGTTACCCAACTGTCAAGACAAGCAATCTTCAGGGGCTATACGCCAGAAAGGGGATATAAACAGAACCCTTCAAATGAAGAAAAACTATGGAAGGATTTCTGGTATCAAAGAAACTTTGAAGAATGGCACGTAAAATACTTCCATGAAGAACTACCAGACATTCCTGCATCCGTCGAGCGACTGGCTTATGTGACAATGACGATGGATGACGATATGCACAGTGCTCATGGAATGAAACAACTTTATAGGGCAACAGAAGATTGGGCAAAGGGGTTTGTTGGAACAATTCAGAAAATGCTTAATGCAGGATTTGATATTATTCTAACAGCTGATCATGGTGGCGTTCCGTCGCAGTCATGGGGCAACCTCTCATCCCAAGAAAAGGCTGCACTATATGAGACGGGCAGTAGAGGACTGCGGCATCTGATTTTTAATAGCCAGTCCACTATGCAGCACTTCTTAGAGTCACATCAAGACGTTATAAACGACTGGTTAGTTCATGGTGATAGTATCGTCTGGAGAAACAATAAGTGTTTCGGCAATGACAATTGCATCACACATGGCGGAAGTCACATGTTGGAACTACTGGTTCCTCTGGTAACAATAAAAAGATAAAAAATGGAAGCAAAAATAGGTATAAATCAGAGAATTCCCATCGAGGCTATCGAACTGGCAGTCAAAGCTGTGCTCGAAGACCGTTATGACAACGAGTATGCAGCGGAACTGGCAAGGATGGAATATAGTGGAGAAAACAGAATCAAGAAAGCCGTTAACATCATCAACAGGCTTACGAAGAATAATATACTGATGCCGTTCCTTAAAGAAAACGAGCGCAAGGTTAAAATGGCCTTAAAGAATCCTAATGACCGGGGAATGATATGTATTGCTTTAGTAAATGCGGCTTATCCTTTCTGCTATGATGTCACAGCTTTGTTGGGTAAGTATTTTCATGCCCAGAAAGAGATAGGGTCTCCTCTCATTACTTCGAAACTTTCCGCAAAATATGGCACGAATCGTTCGTTGCCTAATGGATTATATTGCATTTTGCCTATGCTTATTGAGGCAGGGTTTATGACAAGGCCACGTCCTGGCTTTTATCAAATGGCACATCTTGTTCCTCAAACAGAGATAGCAAAGACGATTTATCAGAAATCCTTCTTGCTGAATAATCCCACACTCAATGAGGACTATCATTTTTCAAATCACTTCTATTTTGAATATATCGGATAGATGTATGGATAAAGAGAAGGCATACATCTATAGCCTTGTTGAAGATTGGGAAAAGCCAATTTGAAAGTAATGGATAACATAAAGAGATGGCATTGTAAGTTTGATCGTCTTTCTTTATCTCTTTTCACTTTGTGTGTGTTAATCAACCAATTTTTTGGATGAGATTTCGGCAGATTGCATATGGACTGTTAGTTTTGTTATTACTATCGCAATAATGCTGATATTGCCCAACGACAATACTTATATTAATCTTTTGTTCTATTGCAATCTGCTGTAAGAATCGACTTGCCGCAAATGGAACGCGAATTTTGCCAAATGCAATGTCTTTGGCAAAGCCTTTCCATAATGCCCCCTCTGCAAACTTGTTCGCTTCAGTTTCACGTTTGTCTTCTTTTAGACCATTTATGTCATCCAAAAACTCGGCATCTTTCTCCACGTATAAGTGTTTTACAATATGTCCCAGTTCATGACATAGAACAAACGCAAAATTGTCGATACGATTCATTCTTTTTGTCATCACTATTGTTGGATTATCACCAGACCAGAAAGAAACACCGTCAACAGCCATCCTATCAAGTTTCTCTTCAACTATGAACTTGATACCATAAGAATTAAGCAAGTTGGTTGCAGACTCTATGACCTGTTTATTGAAATAAAAGAGTCTGTTCAACTCTGAAATTAAATTATCGACCTTTGCAATATCAAAACCTTTATCAAGTTTTTCCTCATCACTACGGTGACGCACAACGCAAAGCCACGATAAAAGGTTTACAGGATCTGTGCTGGCCTTCTCAGACTTTCTAAAATAACCCATGACCGACTCTTGCTTCAATTTGATCTCATCGACCTCATTTATGGCAAGATAGCCTAGAATTGCACTTAACGATTGAGACAAATCATCAGCTAAGCGCAACTTCTTCTTCATATAATTTAGGTTGAGATAGCCTTTAAGGAAGTTCCATCTTTCAATCAAATCTTTTTGTTGCTGAATTTCTTCTTGTTTTTGGAGCTTTGAAATATCATACTGATTTTGCATAGACATCCAATCCGCAGCAGAAATGTCCGGCAAAACAGCCTCTAATAAAACAGCAAACTCAGGATTGATGTTTCTCTTACCTTTAATGATATCATTTACAATGGGGGATGGCTTTCCAACTGCAACAGCCAACTCTTTCTGAGACAAATCATAATCCTCCAATACACTCTGCAAAATCTTTCCAGGATGCACTGAAGAACCACCCATAGCAAACCTCTTTTCGTCGTTCATTAAACTCTCATTTCTGAATTTTGGGGCAAAGATAAATAAAATATTTTAAATATACAAATATACTGTTATTATTATTATCATTTTTGATAATTTTTAGCGCTTAATAGATATCAAACTTGTTTTTAGTTAAAAATGCAAAAATATCATAGAATCATTTGGGAGCAATTAAAAAATGTAGTATCTTTGCACTCAAATTTAATAAAAAAGGAGGTGAAACGAAAAAAGAAAAAGTAATAGAATAGAGAAAGAGCGATACAAGCTGCAACTCATACCGCTCCAAATTGTTCGATAAGCTGTCCGCTTTAGTACTCAAAGTCAACTGCAATTGACTAAGAGCGATCGATTTGATTTTGCAAAATTAGCAAAATTTCTCCAGAAAACATTGAGCTGCGTAATTTTTCCGTCATCCTTAGGATGATTTAAGTTTCATTAAAAAGAATTTAGTAAAAATGAAAGCATTTCATTTAAAATTCTCTGTCGATAACAAGATGTTTGAGACAGACCTGCAGTTTCTCCTTGGAGAAGACATTAAAAAAATGGCTCACGTGCCTTTGGAATTTGACCTTTATTTGGTTATACCTGGATTTCAGGATGAACTTATTGAGAATGGCACAAAGGTTAACATGGCAAGACCTGGCATCGAAAGATTTGTTTCCCGCAAGCATAAACAGATTATTACGATTATCGTGAATGGTCAACCGAAACCTTACGGTGAAGGCAAGGTTAGCTACGAGCAGATTGTAAAGATTGCATTCCCTAATCCTGCTCCTGGAACTGAAAGAGGTTATACTGTTAGCTATTCTGACGGACCTCTTCAGAATGTCGAGGGGGTGATGACACGTCATAGTGTAGTATTTGTCAAACATAACATGAAGTTCAATGTCACGCCAACTCATAGATCTTAATCCCGTTTTGCAGAAACTGCTTAACGAAGGCTTTGATATAGAGGTTCGCGGTCAGTACCTTTGGGTACACCGCGTACCTTATATTAATGCAAACATAGATATTGCAAGCGGAACACTTGTAATGAATCTCGATACTAGTGGAGACAAAGTGCTCGCACCAAGTTCTCACACCGCTTTTTGGATTGGTGAACAGCCAAGATTCAAAGACGGCACTTTTATACCATCTCTTGTAAATTCCCCCAAAAAGGAGAATTTAGGTAATAACATATATAGCGAGTATTTCTTTTCATGCATGCCAGACTACAATGGAGGACGCTATTTAGATTACTATGACAAGGTGACAACCTACTATCACATGATATCCGATGCAGCTTTTCTCTTTGCTGAAGACAAATGTAAGAAAATCGCAAAAGTGATTCTCTTGGAAGATGAAGATAGTCCATTGATGTATTCCGATACAAATAGTGGTCGCGCCTATATCGTTGGTATTAACGAACGAATGAAAGGAAAGAAAGTGGCCATTGTCGGGCTTGGTGGAACAGGTTCATACCTACTTGATCACCTAGCCAAAACATGTGTCGAGCAAATTCACCTGTATGACGATGACGACTTCAATACACATAACGCCTATCGTGCTCCCGGAGTGCCATCAAGGGAAGAGTTGAATGAGCTAATGAGCAAAGTGGACTATTATTATCGTCGCTATTCGGGTTTCCACAAAGGTATTGTTCCTCATAAAGTCAGAGTTAAACCAGATAATTTCTCTGAATTGGATGATATGGACATGGTCTTCATCTGTGTTGACAGTGTTAGTGCAAGAAATCTGATTGCCGGATACTTGATGGAAAAGGGGAAGCCGTTTATTGATTCTGGAATGGGACTCGAAAAAGCCAATGGTCAACTTGTTGGACAAGTGAGGGTAACCACGGGATTGCTTAGTCACTATCTTCACATTAAAGAGGCATTTGGGGATTCTACAATAGATGACGATATCTACGCAAGCAACATACAGTTATCTGAATTGAACAGTCTTGCCGCAAACCTCATGCTCATTAAATGGAAAAGATTGATCGGCATCTATAACGACCAAGCCGAGCACGATTTCAATAGCGTTTACTCCATTGGAAGCAACAAAGTACTTCAGACACAATATGAGGACGACACAATTCCAACCGGCCTTCGTTAAGTACATTCCTGAAAAACTGGAAAAGGGTAAACTCTATATTTCTATGGAGTATGCAACGGCATCACACCTCTGCGCCTGCGGATGTGGAGAGAAAGTCGTTACCCCCATTTCTCCAGATTTCTGGCAATTGTATTACAACGGAAAGGAGATTTCACTTACCCCATCAATTGGGAACTACGAATTTCCCTGCCAGTCACACTATTTCATAAGACACAATAGGGTTGAATGGTGCTTGCCTTTTCGTTCCAAGAAGAAAAGGAAAAAGAAGAAATGGCAGAACTTGTGTTTTTGGAAATAACTTTAGTTTTAGGTTTGAGGCAGGATATATATTCTGCCTCGAACTATTTTTCTACAGAGCCAGCAGATACAATGTTGACAGTTGAAATCACATAAGCATTTTCAACTTGTCAACGCTTGAACTTGACAACACTCTGCAAATATTATCTTTTGCAGGATTTCTAATTGTTAATTCTGCAAAGGAGTGGGTGCAAGCCCTATATGGTGCAACAAATTGG
>CADACW010000025.1:22930-91419 GCA_902786565.1 uncultured Prevotellaceae bacterium
CTTGAACCAACGACCCCCTGATTAACAGTCAGGTGCTCTAACCAACTGAGCTACTGAAGCAGGTTGCGCGTCATTTCTGATTTGCGGGTGCAAAGGTAAGAAGTTTTGGCGACACGTGCAAATTTTTTGTGTACTATTTTACAAAAATAAATGTTTTTTTACATAAAAAGCGAAGTCTTGGGCACTTTTCTTTGAGATTTGGGAATAATTTCCTACCTTTGCACCGCTCAATCAGAGAATGCTATGATAGACGAATACACCACCATTAGTGCCACGGCCGAGGGCTTCTATTCCGAGAAGCGGAGCCGTTTTCTGGCCTTTGCCCATCACGTGGAGACTGTCGACGACGTGAAAACGCTTGTCGATGGTTACCGCAAGCGATACTATGATGCTCGCCACGTGTGCTATGCCTACATGCTGGGGCCTGCACGCGACAATTTCCGCGCCAACGACGACGGCGAGCCATCTTCTACGGCGGGCAAGCCCATCTTGGGGCAGATTAACAGTCTGGGCCTCACCGACATACTCATTGTTGTGGTGCGTTACTATGGCGGCGTAAACTTGGGCACCGGCGGTCTGATTGTGGCTTATCGACAGGCTGCTGCCGACGCACTGGCTCATGCTGAGACGGAACAGCGCCAGGTGGAAGAAGAAGTGGACTACGACTTTCCCTACACGATGATGAACGACGTGATGCGTGTGGTCAAAGAAGTGCAGCCTCGCATTGTCAGCCAGACCTTTGAAAACACCTGCCACATCTGCTTGGCCATACGCAGGAGCGAGGCCGATCGGTTGCGTCAGCGCTTAGAGCAACTCTCTTTCGCGTAGTCTCATCATTTGCTGTCTTCCGATAAAAAACGGAAAAACTTTTGCTCGTTTGAAATAAAATCCGTATCTTTGCCGTCGAATAAAGAAACCGTTCACTACTAAATTAAACTAAACCTCCAATGAAACGATTTTTACTGCTTGCTATTCTCATCCCGGCTTTTGCCGTAACGTGCTTCGCACAACGTGCAACAGACTTACTGGACCGCGGACTGGTGGCCGTGCCTTCGGGCTCGGGCGCTTTTGTCAGTTGGCGCATATTTGGTGAAGAATATTATGACACCGAGTATAATCTCTACCGCAATGGCGTGAAGGTGAACCAGACACCGCTGAAGGTGTCGAACTACTATGATGCAGCGGGCCGGTCGGGTGTCAAATACCAGGTGGCGCCCGTGGTGCGCGGTGTAGAACAGCAGAAGTGTGCCGAAGTGGCCCGCCTCTCGCAGCAATATATCCAGTTTGCCGTGGGCAAGCTCTATTCGCGTCGGGGCACCGACATCACTGCCAGCTATGCCATCAACGACATTGCCCTGGCTGACGTCACAGGCGACGGTGTCTCGGAGTTCATCTTGAAGCGCAACTATTCGCCCGACGGCTCGTCGGTGGCCAATGACTCTGCCTACAATGTGCTCGACTGCTACACGCTGAAAGGCGAGCGCCTGTGGTATATCGACTTAGGGCCTAACATGGTCAGCGGCCCTGATGAACAGTACGATGCTGTGGGCTACGACTGGGACGGCGATGGCAAGGCAGAGGTGCTGATGCGCGGTGCCGACAATATGATTATCCACCATGCCGACGGCACCGTGACGAACATTGGTAACATGAAGGTGAACACCCGCAATACGGTGAACCAGACGGCCAATATGACTTATACTAACACCGGGGCCGAGTATCTGCTCTATATGGAGGGCGCCACTGGCAAGCCATACCCGATAGGCACCAACGGTGCCTTGTGGATGACCTATCCCCTGCCACGCGGCAATGCCAGCGACTGGGGCGACGGTTACGGTCACCGCTCGACGAAGCACTATTTTGGCGCACCGTTCCTTGACGGTCGCCATCCGTTCATCTTCCTTGGCCGCGGTTGCTACACGCGCCACATGATGAAAGCCTATAGTGTGGATCCGCAGACTCACCGGTTGACGCTCTATTGGTCGTGGGAGAACAATGAAGGATGGGGCAGTCCCTGGTATGGCAACGGCTACCATAACTACGGCATTGCCGACGTTGACTGGGACGGCCGCGACGAGATTTGCTTCGGCTCGATGGTCATCGACGACAATGGCAAGGGCCTCAGCACCACCGGTCTGGGCCACGGCGACGCGCAGCACTGCTCAGACTTCGACCCCTATCGTCACGGACAGGAAATCTTTGCCTGCAACGAGGATGAGCCGGCCATGAACTACCGCGACGCCACAACATCGAAAATATACTACCGCCTGCAGTCTACAAACGATGACGGGCGTGCGCTCTGTGGCAATTTCTCCAACGATTATCCTGGCGCAATAGGCCACTCCAGCCAGTCGGGCACCATTTCGTGTGTGGCCGACAAGGTCATTGCTGGTGGGCCTGGCGGTTTCACCAACAACTGGCGTATCTACTGGGACGGCGACCTTCTGGAAGAAGGACTCGACGGCGCCAGCAGCCGTGAGGGAGCAGCCCGCGTGTTCAAGGCCAACGGTTCAGTCGTCTTCACTGCCGATGGCACCGCCAACTGCAACTGGACCAAAAACACCCCCTCGGCCGTGGGCGACATTCTGGGCGACTGGCGCGAGGAAATCATCGTGCGCACTACCGATAATAATTATGTGCGTGTGTACACTACTAATATAAAGACCGACTACCGCAACTATACTCTTTGGCACGACCATCAGTACCGTCAGGGCATGGTGTGGGAGTCGATGGGCTACAACCAGCCTCCCCACTGCAGCTACTTCCTTGGCGAACTGGAAGGCATCACCGTGGCCCCGCCCCCATTCACTATGACCGGGCGCACGGAGATAAAGAACGGTGGCAGCATATCTAAAGCCAACGACGGCCAGCACGTCATTGTCTGTGAGACCGGAGACACCAAGGTCAGCATTGACGACGGCGCACAGCCCTGGGTGGCCACGTTTAATGTGCCCTCGTGGGTGCAGGGCACCAACAGCACCGTGACCACAGGCAATCCGAAAATCAACTATACTTATTACACCTGCGAAGTGTCAGGTGGCGGTCTTGGCGGTTCGGCGCGGCTGGTGAAGCAGGGCGACGGCAAGCTCCGCCTGCCCAATGCGGCATTTAAGCATACAGGGTCAACCGACATTTGGGCCGGCACGCTCTGTTTCGACGGCACGATGACCAGCTCGTCGCTTTGGCTCAACCGCTTTGCCGTGCTTGAGAGCGATGGCGGCAAGTTCCGCAGCATCAAGATGGACTATGCCTCACAGCTGAAGATTGGCGGCAGTGCCTCCGAGAAAGCCAGCAGCGTCAGCACCGACTCGCTGCTGTTGGGTTTCGGCTCGCGTGTGGTCTTCGACCTCTTCAGCGACCTCACCTCCGACCAGATTAAGACCAAGCTGCTCACTATTGAGACCAAGAACTGGGAGTACGGCCCCCAGTATCTGAGCCCCGTCTTCGAGTTTGCCTTCCATGGCGCAGCCGACCCTGCCGAGGGACGCTATCTCCTGGGCACGGTCGAGACCACTGAGGGCGACCTGGGACAGATACGTCTGGAAGGTCTTGGCACCAAGCTGAAGAGCACCCTCGACATCGAAGAGGGCAAACTTTTCCTCATCGTCGAGGCCATGCGTGAGTCTACCAGCATTGCGTGGAGTGGCGCCAATGGTAACACGTGGGACCTGGGTGTCAGTCTCAACTTCACCGGGAGCGACGGCCAGACGGCTTTCGTCACCGGCGACAACGCCCTCTTTACCGATGAGTCCAGCCAGTTCACCGTTGCCATTGAAGGCGAGATTGAGGCCGACAGCGTCATCGTGGACAACACGAAGGCCTACATCTTCAAGGGCAGCGGCTCACTCATGGGCGGCACCAAGCTGGTGAAGCGCGGCAAGGGAACCCTGACCATCAATAACGACAACTCCTATACTGGCGGCAACCGCATCAGCGGCGGTACCGTCAAAGTGTCGTCGCTGGCCAATGCCAATCAGGCCAAGGGCAACTTGGGTGCCGTGACCACCACGGCCAGCAAGTTTGTCATAGAGAATGGCGGTGTGCTGCAGACCACTGCTGCCGTCACCAATGGCTCGGCCATCAGGTTCGACGGCGAGGAAGGCGGTGTCATCTACAATTCGGCCGACTTCATCTCTGCCCGTGCCATGAGTGGCACTGTGATGAACAAGAAGGGCACTGGATGGATGAAGCTCAACGTGAGCAATGGCTCTCTCACCCGAATGATCATCACCGCCGGAACGGTGCAGTGCATCAATGCCAATGTGCCGGCCAAGACCGTGGAGTACCAAGGCGGCACCCTGCGCGAGAACACAGGCACCAGCTATAACATCAACGTGCCAAAGGGAAAGTCCGGCACATGGTATATGGCCAACCGCTCAACCTATACGAATAAGGTGACCGGCCAAGGCACGCTCACCGCCTACTGCATCACTGAGAAAGGCACCGACTATTATGCCACACGCACACCTGTACAGTGCAACTTCAGCGATTTCGAGGGCACCCTCAAGCCCACGTCGAGTCTCGACGACCCTGCCGTGTTGCGCTTCACGTTGAACGTCAGCGGTGGCATGCCGAAGGGCACGATGAATGTGGCCGACAATGTAGAGGTGCAGAACTCAGGCAAGACCTTCCACATTGGCAAGGTCACGGGTGGCGGAGCACTTGGCGGCAGCTGCACCTTCAGCAATGGCGGCAGCGTGGGAGTCAACACCTGGCAGGTGGGCAACGATGACAGTTGGAGCACCTCGGCGCGCATCACCAGAAACGCCAACATGGAGAAGGTGGGCGAGGGAAAGATAACCTGGAACGGCAAAAGCACCAACACTGGCACCACTACCATCACCGAGGGTGAGCTGGCCATTGGCACCACGGGAGTATTGGGCACAGGCCGCCTCACCGTGTCAGAGGGTGCCACCCTTTCGGGCAGCAACTCCAAGTCCCTGCTGGTCAACGCTAACACCACCATCGACGGTCTGCTGCGGCCTGGTGTGTTAGCCATTTCGAGTACTGGCACCATTGTCTTCGACAACAAGCCTGTGACCATCAGCGAGAGTGGTGTGCTGCAGCTCACCGCCGTGCGCTGCGCCTCTGAAACTCTGACCGGCTGTACCGACATCGAGGGCATCAGCACACTGACCATCAACGGCACATTGCGCATACTCATCAGTTCCACCAGCACCCTGCAGGTGGGCGACAGCATCCGCATCTTCACGGCCAATAAATTCGTGGGCACTCCCACCTTCGACTTCCAGGGTGGTGTCGACTGGGACACCAGCCGACTCAGCGAGGGCCTGCTCTTCGTCAAGAGCATTGGCGCGGAGGGCGATGTGAACGGTGACGGTGCCGTCGACGTGGCCGACATTTCTTCCATCATCTCCTTTATGGCCGGCGATGCCAAGTATGAACTGTCTGTTGTCGATGTAAACAAGGACGGCATTGTCGATGTGGCCGACATCTCCACCGTCATCTCCATTATGGCAACCAGAGCCAGGAGACAGGCAGGTATTGAATAGAAATCTTTATTAACCCTAATTATTAACTTAAAACAAAACAGTATGAAGTACAAATTGTTACGATTATCCCTGATGGGCATCTTGGCGATGTTCTTTGGGGTTGTGCATGCTGACTACGAGAAGGTTATGTCTACTACCGACATAAGTAGTGGCGATTACCTTATCGTCTACGATGCAGGCAATGTGGCATTCAATGGCGCTCTTAATCCATTGGATGTCGCGAGTAACACTGTCGCCGTGGAGATTGCCGACGGCAAGATTGCATCGTCTGCCGATGTGGACGCTGCCATCTTCACCATCGACATTGATAACGGCACAGTAAAGAGCGCATCGGGCAAGTACATCGGCGTCACCAGCAACAGCAATGGGCTGAAGACCTCCGACGATGCAACAGCCTATTCGCACACTTTCAGCATTGATGAGAATGGCAATGCAGTCATTGCCGCTGTCTTCGACGGCAGCACGATGACCATGCGTTTCAACTCAGCAAGCAACCAGAACCGCTTCCGCTACTACAAGAGCGGTCAGCAGGCTGTACAGCTTTACAAGAAAATAGTTGAGGGTGGCCAGACTGACAACCGTATCGCCACGACCATGACTATCGGCGACCACCAGACTTTTGGCGTGGTCAATATGTCAATGGACGTTCCTGAGGCAACAGTCCACGACGCTTCGGGTGCACCGGTTAATGTCGGCTACATCGACTGGACCAGTTCCGACGATACTGTTGCTGGCATTGCCGATGGCAACATCGGTTTCCTTAAACCCGGCACCACCACCATCACGGCATCGTTTGCCGGCGACAACCAGTACAAGCCATGCTCGGCCAGCTTCACACTGACCATCACGGCTGCTCCTTACACCACGATTGCAGCCATGTTGCAGGATATCACGTCAACAAAGACAACCGTTACCTATCAGTTCGAGAATCTGCTGGTGACATACGTCAACGGGCAGTACACTTACGTTAGTGACGGCCAGAACGGCTTCCTGTTCTATGGAAAAGACCTGGGCCTGGTAGAGGGGTACACTTATAGTGGCACAGCTGCCGGACAGCTATACACCTACAATGGTCTGCCCGAAATGGCACTGACGGCCAACGGCCTCAGCGTGCAGATGCAGACCGAGGGTAACGAGATTGACTATGCCACCATCGTTCCTGCCGACCTGCAGAACAACATCAACGTTCCCGTGACCATTGAGAATGCCGTGTTCGTAGAGGCTGGTTCTGGCTCTGGCAAGAGCCTCACCTTCAAGGTGGGCGAGGAGGCACTTTCAGTCTACAACAACTGGAGTGTCGACGTCACTGCTCTTGAGGCCGGCAAGACCTACACCCTGACGGGCATCGGCTCCATCTATGTAAAGGATGAGGCTACTACCTATCAGCTCTACCTCGTCTCGTTTGAGGAGAAGGTTGAGCAGTCCGAACCCCAGTGGACATGGGCCAACATTCAGGCCGACTTCACCAATGGCAGCTTCTTTGCCGAGGGCGAGAGTGGCACATACGGACTGAAGATGAACACTACCGACGGTGGTTTCACCCGCGTGGCTGCCGACGACCCGACGGCCAATGCCGTCATTACTGGCGCTTACCACAGCAACGAGCACGGCATACAGCGCTTCTCCGCAACAGTGAAGGTTGAAGGTCCCGTGATGATTCAGTTCGGCACCTGCGCATGGGGCGGCAACGTTACCGTGAAGGACGCCGATGGCAGCGACGTCGTTAAGGCCTTCACCACCAACACTGGTGCTTGCTATCACAACAACAAGCAGGCCAACATCGTGACAGCCTACTACAAGGGCGGGGCCACCACGCTGACCATCGCCGGTGGCAGCTATGTGCCTTACTTCGCAGTCATTGCCGTTGACCCGCAGGACATCCCCAACGACGCCAAGGTGACCTTCGTCCTGGGCGACGAGGCCAACGAGGTGCAGGGCGTGGTGCCCGCAGAGATGACCGTGGAGATTGGCTCTACCATCACCATTCCGGCGAACCGCACGCTCTACTGGGAAGGTTTCACCCTCGTGGGCTGGACCAATGGCGGCGAGCCGCTCGTTCCCGGCACTGAGCTGACCATCACCGAGGACACCGAGCTGTATGCTGCCTGGAGAGAGGCTGTCGCTCCTGAAAATATCACCGAGCCGATGACCGTCATCTGGGACTTCCAGCAGAAGAACGGCGCTCCCGTGCTGAATTATCAGAACAAGACTGGCATCTATGTAGCCCAGTACACCGTCAATGGTACTACCTACGACGTGAAGATGGACTTCGACACAAACAATGGCGGTAAGATTGCCAACGGTTCGTGGCAAGACTGGTGCCAGATGAATGGCGGCACCAAGCTCACCATCCCCGCACAGAAGGGCATGACCGTGTCGCTTGAGAGCTACAGCGCCACGACGACCACCACCATCGCCGGCTCTACCGACTACACCACCGAGGGCAATGTGGTGACCTACACCTACGAGGGCAATGCCGAGACCATCGACATCGTCATTGGCGACGGCAGCTACTTCCGCTATGTGAAGGCCGTCTATCCCGTGCCCGCCGAAGAAGTTCCCTCCAACTGGGTTGACATCAGGGCCGACTTCACCAACGGCTCATTCTTCACTGCCGAGGAGAACCAGAGCGTTATCTCTGCCGGTCTGAGGATGGAAAAGGACGGCACCTTCACCCGCGTGGCTGCCGACGACCCGACGGCCAACGCCATCATCACAGGTAAGTATCACAGCAACGAGCACGGTCTGGCCAACTTCTCCGCAACGGTGAAGGTTGAAGGCCCCGTGAAGGTGTCGATGGGTACTTGTGCATGGGGCGGCGACGTCACCGTGAAGGACGCCGACGGTGCCACCGTGGCTACTTTCAACACCAACACCGGTGCTTGCTACCACAACGACAAGGTGAACAACATCGTCTCTGCCTTCTACAAGGGCGACGCCACCACGCTCACCATCAGCGGTGGCAGCTACACCCCGTTCTTCGCTGTAGAGGCCGTTGACCCTGCCGACATTCCCAACGACTGCAAGATTTCGTTCGACATCGCCAACAGCGGTGCCGAGGGCGTGGCTCCTGCCGACGAGACCATTGCCATCGGCAAGGAGTACACCCTGCCGAAGAACTTCAGCCTCTACAAGGAGGGCTACACCCTGACCGGATGGGCTGCCGAGGGTAAAGTCTATGCTCCCGGCGAGAAGATGACCGCTCCCAACGCAGAGACCCTCACCTTCTCTCCCGTGTTCACTGAAAACGAGATGTCGCTGGCCGACCGCACCGAGGCCGTGACCGTGAAGTTCGACTTCCAGCGCAAGAACGGTGCTCCCACCGTGGCTTATCAGAACCAGACGGGCATCTGGGTGGCTCAGGCTACCGTGGGTGGCAAGACCATCGACGTGAAGGCCGACTTCGACACCAACAACGGTGGAAAGTTTGCCAACGGCAACTGGACCGACTGGGCACAGCTGAACGGCGGCACCAAGTGGACCATTCCTTCGTGCAAGGGCGCTACCGTCTCGATGGAGGCCTACAGCGACATCACCACTACTACTATCGACGGACAGAGCGACTACACGCAGGGCAAGACCATCAGCTACACCATCGCCGGCAGTGCCGAGACGGTCGATGTCGTCATTGGCGACGGCTCCTACTACCGCTACATCCAGGTTGTCCTGCCTAAGGTAGAGCAGCAGGGCGGTGTTGAGACCTTCGACCACGTGGCCGGAACCATCAACTGGCCTGTTGGCAACGAGCAGCAGCCCGTCATCAGCAACGAGATTGCCGGTGCCATCAGCAGCGCATCTGTGGGCACAGGCAGCGAGTTGACCATCGCTACTGCCAAGTACTTCGACACAAACATGGTACACTACACGCCGAAGACTGGCAATGCTGGAACTACCGAGGGCGTGATGATTGAGTATCGTGTGAAGCCCGCCAAGGGTGTCACCTTCCAGCCCACACAGGTTGACTACGCCGCCGTGAAGGTGGGCACCGACAATGCCACCTACTCATGGAGCTACACCGTCGACGGACAGGAGAGCACCATCACCAAGGTAGACCCGAAGCCCAACCTGCTCCGCAACAACGGCAGCAACAGCGTAGAAAACGGAGGCACGGCCAAGCTCATGCACACCGAGACCTTCGAGAATGTTGGCGAGTGCAACGAGTTCACTTTCCGCTTCTACATCTCAGATTGCGCCAACAACAAGAACATCTGTATCGGCAATGTCACTATCAGTGGCATCGTCAACGGCGAGAGCGTCAGCGTCAACATGTACGACCTGGCCACTGTCGCTGCTCCCGCAGAGGGCGGTAGCATCAACGTCTACCCCGTCAGCGACCAGTACGAGGAGGGCAGCGAGGTGAAGCTCACTGCTACCGAAAACTTCGGCTATGATTTCGTGAACTGGACCAATGCCGCTGGTGAGGTGGTCTCTGAGGAACCAGTCTTCACCCACACTGTGAATGCCGACGAGACCTTGACCGCCAACTTCGTGGCCGTAGAGACCTACGAGCTGGCCCTCACCGTCGATGGCACCAACGACTATATGGTGAAGATCAGTCCGGCTCCTGAGATGGTCGAAGGCAAGATGATGTACGAGGCTGGCACAGCCGTGCAGCTCCAGGCCGACCAGTACGAGGGCCTCGTCACCTTCACCAACTGGAACGACGGCGAAACCAACTCGTCGAAACTCATCAGCATGACTGCTGACACACAGATTACTGCCTTCTATGCCCAGGCCGACATCATCGCCGGTTGGGACTTCTACACCGCTGGCTCCAACGGTCGCAAGGCCGACTTCTACGCCCAGGACAACGATGCCGACGCACTGACACTGGTGAACACCGAGAGTGGCGAGACCAGCGGATGGCTCGACAAGTCGACGCTTGGCGGCGGTGGCTACGAGAGCTTCACTGGTGCTGCCGTGAACTGGCGCACCGGCGCAAAGAATGGCGACGTGGGTAACTGGCACTGGCAGACCAAGGTCAATGCCGAGGCGTTCACCGACATCAACGTGCAGTTCCAGATGCTCTACAACTACAACGCCTACCAGCGCTACAATGCAGAGTACTCTGTCGACGGTCAGCAGTGGACCCAGTTCGGCACCATCACCATGACTGGCGCCAAGGCCGCCGCTTCGTTCAGCCAGCAGCTGCCCGCCGAGGCCAACAACCAGTCTGAACTCTACATCCGTATGATTGCCGACAAGACCTCCAATGTCGAAGGTGCCCCATCGGCCAACGACGGCAACACCCTGGCCATGTTCTTCATCACCGGCACACCGAAGCTCGTCGACGACGGCACGGCTCCTGTGCTCGTCTCTTCTGTTCCTGCTGATGGCGCTACCGGCGCTTCGGCATCGGGCAAGATTGTGCTCACCTTCGACGAGCGCGTCAAGCTGGCCGACGCCTTCATGCCTACCGCCACCCTCGGCAGCCAGACGCTGACGCCCGCCGTGAGCGGAAAGACTGTCACCTTCGAGTACAAGGGCTTGGAGTACTCTACTGAGTACACCTTCACCCTGCCCGGTGGAAGCATTGCCGACCTGACCAACAACTTCATCGACGATCCGATCACCCTCAGCTTCACCACCATGGTGCGTCCGAGCGTGCAGAAGGGTCTCTACGACTATGTGGTTGAGAATGTCGAGGGCCTGCTGGCCGCCATCAACGAGGCTGCAGCACGCAACGACCAGAACACCCGCTACCGCATCTTCATCAAGAATGGCAGTTACACCATTCCTGTGCAGAGCAACAAGCTGGTTGCCAAGGCCGAAGGCTACGAGGTGCCTGAGTGCATCACGTTCCTCAACGCCAGCAACGTGTCGTTCATCGGCGAGAGCCGCGACGGTGTCATCATCACCAACGGCATCGACAAGAATGCGACCTTCGCCGGACAGTACGGCACCACCAGCAAGTACGACGGCATTGGCAATAGCGATGTGTTCCAGATTGGCAATCGCGTCAGCGGACTCTACTGGCAAGACCTCACCGTCGAGACCGGTATGGACGACGCCACGGGTCGCGACCTGGCCATCCAGGACCGTGGCACGAAGAACATCTACAAGAACGTGGGTCTGCGCGGCTATCAGGACACCTGGACCTCGAACAACGACAACGGCCTCTACTACTTCGAGGATGGTTATGTTCGTGGACGCACCGACTACATGTGCGGTAAGGGCGACATCTTCTGGAACCGTGTTGAGCTGCGCCAGATTGCCGGCGGTTATGCCGCTGTGCCCAGCAAGCCCGCCAAGTACGGTTGGGTCTATAAGGACTGCGTCATCAACGGCGAAGACGCTACCGTCAACTACGCTACTGGCGAGACCCGCACGGCTGCACAGGTCGACGGCAACTACACCCTCGGACGTCCTTGGGGCTCCGGCACGCCCATTGCCCTCTTCATCGACACGAAGATGAATGTCGTTCCCTCGGCCATCGGCTGGAACGAGATGGGCAGCGGCTGGCCCGCACGCTTTGCCGAGTACAACTCTATGACCTCCACCGGCAGCGTCATCGACCTCAGCGGTCGCAAGAAGACCTTCGGCGACGGCCATGCCAACAACCCCGTGCTCACCGCTGAAGAGGCTCTGGAGAACAGCGACCTGCACCGCATGTATGGTGACTGGGATCCCACCCTCGCCACTGAGCAGGCCCCGCTGCCCAGCAACGTCGTAGTGAACAAGGACACCAAGGTCCTCTCATGGGCTGACAGCGACTATGCACTGCTCTATGCCATTGTGAAGGACGGCAAGGTCGTCGACTTTACCATCGAGAACACCTATACTGTCGACGACATCTCTGCCACTTGGGCAGTGCGTGCCGCCAACGAGATGGGTGGTCTGAGCGACGCCAGCGAAGCCGCCTACACCACCAACATCACCGAGATTGCCAATGGCGAGCAGGCAGTGCCTGAGACCATCTACAACCTGGGTGGCGTGCGAGTGCAGAAGGCCCAGCGCGGTCTCTACATCATCAACGGCAAGAAAGTCGTGGTGAAGTAGCGAGCCACCATCACTAAACCTGAAGCGGGGGTTGCACCATCAAGGCGGTGCAGCCCCCGCTTGCCGTGCAGCCGCAAGACATATCCCTGTATAGTTTAAACCGGATTGCGTTAATCTTCCCAAATCGTTTTCTCATATCGGCATTATTTCGTAACTTTGCACCCATTATATGTGGAGAGCGCTTAAAACGGGATTATGGGCGGTGGCCGTCGGGTCATTGCTGTTGGCTTGTTCTACCACCAAGTACGTGCCCGAGGGTCAGTATCTGCTGGGGCAGGTCAGGGTGGTGGCCGACGATGAGGCCCACTATGCCAACACAGGCCAGCTGAAGAGCTATGTGCGCCAGCATCCCAATGCCAAGTGGTTCTCGCTGTTCAAGTTGCCCCTGATGACCTATTCGCTTTCCGGCCGTGACTCGACCAAGTGGCTCAATCGCACGCTGCGCAATATGGGCGAGGCACCCGTCATCTTCGACAGCCTTCAGGCCCGTCTCACCTGTCAGGACCTGCAGCAGCAGTTGCGCAACGAGGGATTCCTGCAGGCCAAAGTGCAGATGGAGGCTACGCCCCACGGGCGGAAGCGCATGAACCTGACCTACCACCTGACCCCTGGCCAGCCCTATTTCGTTCATAGGCTCGACTATGTCTATGCCGACACGACCATTGCCACAATGCTGGCCGCCGACAGCACACGCCGGCTTCTGAAGAGCGGCATGATGTTCAATGTGGCCAGGCTGGATGCCGAGCGCAAGCGCATTGCCACGCTGCTGGCCGACAGCGGCTACTACCGTTTCCACAAAGAGTACATCAACTACCGTGCCGACATTGTGCCAGGCACGCAGCTCATCGACCTGACGCTGCGCTTGGAGAACGAGCGTCCGGCTGCCGACGGACTGCCCGTCAAGCCGCACACCCGCTACTGGATGCGCCACATTGGCTATGCGGGCCTGCCCGACGGCGAGGCGCCCCATCTGCGACCGCACGTGCTGCAGGAGTGCACCCACCTCAGTCAGGGCGACCACTACCGCTCCAGCGGATTGCAGCGCACCTACAACCACTTCGGACGGTTGCAGGCGGTGCGCTACACCAACATCACCCTGCAGCAGGCGGCAGAAGGCTCCGACTCGCTCGACTGCACCATACAAGTGCAGACCAACAAGCCCTCGACGCTGAGTTTCCAGCCCGAAGGCACCAATACGTCGGGCGACCTGGGCGCTGCGGCCACGCTCACCTATCAGAACCGCAACCTCTTCCAAGGCAGCGAGGTGCTCTCGGTGGAACTGCGCGGCGCCTACGAGGCCATCAAGGGGCTGGAGGGCTACTCCAACCAGGACTTCCAGGAGTACAGCGTGGAGACCAAGTTGCAGTTTCCACGCTTCATCTTCCCCTTCCTCAACCGCAAGTTTCGCGGCAGCCTCAATGTCACCAGCGAGCTGTCGCTGCTCTACGACCTGCAAAACCGCCCCGAGTTCCATCGCCGCCTGCTCTCCGCCAGCTGGCGCTACCGCTGGAACTTCCCCCAGCGCAACGACCGCTTCCAGCTGGATCTGCTCGACCTGAACTATGTCTTTATGCCCTGGATTTCGCAGACCTTCCACGACGAGTATCTGGGCAAGGACAACAACCGCAATGCCATCTTGCGCTACAACTATCAGGACCTGTTCATAGCCAAGACGGGCCTGGGCTACTCCTACTCCAACGACCGTCTGGCCCTGAAGGCCAATGTGGAGACATCGGGCAATCTGCTCCATCTGGGGGCAAGCCTCTTCGGTGCTGAGAAGGACGGGCAGGGCCATTACAGACTCTTCAACATCGCCTTTGCGCAGTATGTCAAGGCCGACGTGGACCTGAGCCGCTCGCTCCGCATAGACCGCAACAACCAGCTGGTGCTCCATCTGGGCATAGGCGTGGCCTATCCCTACGGCAACTCCACGGTGCTGCCTTTCGAGAAGCGATATTTCTCAGGCGGAGCCAACAGCGTGCGCGGATGGAGCGTGCGCTCGCTCGGACCCGGCAAGTACAAGGAGAAGGACGGGCGCATCAACTTCATCAACCAGACGGGCGACATGAAGATTGACCTGAATGCCGAATACCGCACACAGCTCTTCTGGAAGTTCAGCGGGGCCCTGTTCATCGATGCCGGCAACATCTGGACCCTGCGCGACTATCCCGACCAGCCGGGAGGACAGTTCCGCATCTCCCATTTCCTCAAGGAATTGGCGGTGGGCTATGGGGCTGGCGTGCGCCTCAACTTCGAGTATTTCATCCTGCGCTTCGACCTGGGCATGAAAGCCATCAACCCGGCCTACGAGACCGACGACGATGAGCACTACCCCCTGTTGCATCCGCGCTTCAGCCGCGACTATGCCTTCCACTTCGCCGTGGGAATGCCGTTTTAATTGAAGATTGAAGATTGAAGATTGAAAATTGAAAATTGAAGATTGAAGATTGAAGATTGAAAACTGAAGATTGAAAATTGAAAATTCTGTAAATCGATAATAAAATAGATGTTAAGATTCATATCCTTTGGTAGTGGGAGCAGCGGCAATTGCTACTATCTCTATACCGAAACCGACGCACTGCTCATAGACTGTGGCGTGGGTATACGCACGCTGAAGAAACACTTTCGCAACTACGGGCGCAGCGTCTTCAGCGTGCGGCATATACTCATCACCCACGACCATGCCGACCACATCAAGAGCGTGGGCAGCATCAGCCACGAGCTGAAGGCGCCCGTCTATGCCACCGCCGCCGTGCACGAGGGCATAGACCGCAACTACTGCGTGTCGCGAAAGGTCGAGGCAGACCAGCGTCGATACGTCAGCCCCGACCAGCCGTTTGAGGCGGGCCAATTCAGGGTGACGCCGTTCCACGTGCCCCACGACAGCAGCGACAACGTGGGCTATCAGGTCGAGGCCCAGGGCACCGTGTTCTGCATCATCACCGATGCCGGCGAGGTGACACCCACGATGGCTCCCTATATCGGCAGGGCCCACTACCTTGTCATCGAGGCCAACCACGACCGCGAGATGCTGATGGGCGGCAACTATCCGCAATATCTCAAGGAGCGCATCCGCAGCGGCATGGGCCATCTGGACAACCACAGCTGCGGCGAAGCCATTGCCCAGAACATGGGCGAACAGCTGCGGCAGGTGTGGTTGTGCCATCTCTCTGAAGAGAACAACCATCCGGAGCTGGCCCGCAAGACGGTGGAGTCGGTGTTGCGCAGCTATGGCATAGTGGTGGGCAAGGACCTGCAGTTAGAGGTGCTGAAACGCACCATGCCCACTGGCATCTTTGACCTTTCTTAATAGAAGAACAGGTAGGCAATGGCTATGGCCGCAATGATGCCCGCCAAGTCGGCCAGCAGGCCGCAGGCCACGGCGTGGCGCGTGTAGCGGATGCCCACCGAGCCGAAGTAGACTGCCAATATATAGAAGGTGGTGTCGGTAGAGCCCTGGAAGATACAGGCCAGGCGCCCCACGAAGGAGTCGGCCCCGTAGGTCTGCATTGCGTCGACCATCATGCCGCGGGCGCCGCTGCCGGAGAGAGGCTTCATCAGTGCCGTGGGCAGTGCCTCTACAAATTGCGTGTCCAGCCCTGTGGCGGCCACCGTCCAGCGGATGCCGTCGATGACGTAGTCCATCGCTCCCGAGGCACGGAACACGCCGATGCCCACGAGGATGGCCACCAGATAGGGAATGATGCGCACGGCGGTGTTGAATCCCTCCTTGGCACCCTCTATGAACGCGTCGTAGACGTTGACTTTCTTGAGCATTCCCGCCACGATAAACGCCACGATGATGGTCATCAGCAGAATGTTGGCCGTCGTGGTCGAGACCATGTTCATCGTCTCGCCGTCCATGCGGCTGAAGGCCCAGATGATGGCCGACACCAGCAGGCAGGCACCCCCCAGAGTGAGCATCACCACACGGTTCAGCAGGTTGATGCGCTGGTAGATAGAGGTCACCAGCACGCCCATCAGTGTTGAGAAGAAGGTGGCCAGCAGGATGGGGATGAAGATGTCGGTGGGTTGTGCCGCTCCCTGCTGTGCTCTGTACACCAGTATGCTCACGGGTATGAGCGTCAGTCCGCTGGTGTTCAGTACCAGAAACATGATCATCGGGTTGGTGGCCGTCTCGCGCAGGCGTTGCATCTCTGCCGCATCATGATTGCTGTTCTTCAGTCTTTCGTCTTCTATCTCCTTCAGCTGTTCCATAGCCTTCAGGCCCAGTGGCGTGGCGGCATTGTCCAGGCCCAGCATGTTGGCGGCAATGTTCATGAAGATGCTGCCCGTCACGGGGTGGCCCTTGGGAATGTCGGGGAACAGCTTCGTGAAGAGCGGCGTGAGCAGTCGCGCCAGCACGTTCACAACGCCGCCGCGCTCGCCAATCTTCATCACGCCCAGCCAGAGGGCCAGCACGCCCGTCAGGCCGAGTGAAATCTCAAACGCCGTCTTCGACGACGAGAACGTGGAGTCCATCATGGCGGGGAACACCTGCAGGTCGCCCCAAAACACCAGACGGATGAGCGCCACCACAAAGGCCACCACGAAAAATGCAATCCAAATGTAGTTCAGAACCATATCTTTTAGTTTAAGAGTTTAGAATTTAGAATTGTCGCCTGCGGCGATTAAGAATTATGAATTAAGAATTACTACACCGGATTATTCTAAATCCTTACTTCTTAATCGCAGCGAAGCGAGAATACTTCTAAATCCTAAACTCATAATTCTTAATTATACAACTTTCCACTCCATCAAGCGGCGAGTCTCTGATGAGAAGCTTACACCTATTTTATATATAGTGCGCCCATCGCCCTCGAAGGGCTTGGCATACTTTTTCTCTTCTATCTGCTGAAGGGCAGCTTCGGCAGTCTGGTCGATTTTCAGTTCCAGGATGTAGACATAGTCTTTGGTCTGCACCAGTATGTCCATGCGTCCGTCGGTGGTGTGCCGCTCCACGTCGACATACAGGCCCAGCAACTTAAATAGAGCCCATAGTGTGTTCTGGAAATACAGTTCGGCCTTGCCTGCCACCTGATAGCCGCCACCGTCGAAGAAGCGCTGCACACGCTGCATGAACGAATCGGCATTGCCTTTCTCCACATCTCTGACAAAGTTCACGATGAATGATTGAGGCTTTTCTACCTTGTTGGGACTATAGAACGGAACCAGATATTTCACGAATCCCTCTTCCACCTCGCGGTTGGGGAACCCTAACAAGTAGGTGCCGAAGCGTTGGTTGTAGCCCTTGATGGTCAGGTAGCCGCTTTGGAAGAGCAGCGGCAGCGGGTTCTCGTCCATGATTTCGATGCTGTTGAGCGTGTCCTCGAACAGCTCCTCGCGGGTCATCATCTCCAGCGGGTAGTTGGTCTTCTGCAGCTGGTAGACCAAGAGCGTGGGTGTGCCAGTCTCAAACCAATAGTCGCGGAAACGGCAACTGGACAGCGTGTTCAGCACGCTGAAGGGGTTGTACATGCCAGGAGCGTCTACATCGAAGTGGTAGCCGTCGAAGTCACGGCGCAGCCGCTCATAGCACTCTTCCTTCGTCATACCATTTGCCTTGGCCAGATTGCCTACACCCTCGTCGAAACAGGCGTGGAGTTCTGCCTCCGAGATGCCGCAGATGTCGGTATAGCGGTGGTCGAGTGACAGGTCAATCAAATTGTTCAGGTCGCTGAACACGCTGACCTTGCCAAATTTGGTGACGCCCGTCAGAAAGGCGAACTTGATGTAGCGGTCGCCAGACTTCAGCGCCCCGTAGAAGGCTTTCAGCGTCGAGCGGTATTCCGCCTGGAGCGTCTCGTTGCCTATGGCTTGCAGCATGGGCTTGTCGTACTCGTCCACCAATACCACCACCTCACGGCCCGTCTGCTCGTAGGCCCGTCGCATGATGCCCATAAAGCGCGCCCCAAGCGATTTCTCGTAGTCGACACGCCCGTACAGGCTCTCCCACTGCGACAGATAGTTGTCGAGGATGTTGTCGAGCGCCTCAGGCGTGGTATATTTCTCCACGTTCAGGTCCAGGTGCAGGATAGGGTAGGGCTGCCAGCCCCATTCCACCGTGTCGGCATAGAGGCCCTTGAACAGCTCGCGCTTGCCAGAGAAGAAAGCCTCCAGCGTGCTCACCATCAGCGACTTGCCGAACCGGCGGGGACGCGACAGGAAGTAGTAGCTGCCCTCGGAAATCATCTTCCACATCTGCGGCGTCTTGTCAACATAGACATAGCCGTCACGGCGCAACTTCTCGAAGTTCTGTATGCCAATCGGGTACTTCATAATCCCTTTCTTTTCCGTTTATGCTGCAAAAGTACAAATAAATGTCCACACACCCAAAAGAAAAGCCCGCTTTTTGCTCTGCAGAAGCCAAAAATGACCGCCGATGCTCACGCACCAGCGGCCACAAACACAATTTACATCTTAAAAATAAGTAACTTTACTTACTTATCGCTCTATTACTCCTCCTCCTCATCGTCGCCCCACAAGTTGAGCTATTTGCCCTTAATCAGGCCTCCGCCGCTCCAGACATACGAACAAACATCTGAAAGACAGACTAACATACGAACATATTGACAGACTAACTTACGAACATATATCTGAAGGACATAATAACATACGAACAGTCATTATGCAGATGCAATTTGGCCTTTAATCGGGCCTCCACCGCTCCCCCCGCCCCTTAAGGGGAGGGGTGCAGGCATACGAACATACTGTTGCGCTTCTATCTGCTGAGATTTGTATAAAAAAACGAAAGGCTGATACGGGAGGCCTTTGACACACCCCCAAGCAAACCCAGAGATAAGTGCCACTTATCTCGGAGATAAAAGGCACTTATCTCGGGGATAAGTGGCACTTATCTCTGGGGGGGGTAAAGGGTACTGCCGCAGGCAGCCGTCCGTTTGTCAGCTTTTTTCATTTCGGATTTTAAATTTTCTCCGATTTCTTTTGGCGGTTTTCAGATTTATGCGTACCTTTGCACCGCGTTTTAGGACTATGCCCGCTCCTGTTCCTCGTGGTGACGGTGGCGAAAGGGAGGGGAAAAACTACATTGGCCGGCCGCTACACTTTCGTTGGTAAAAACAGTGGAGCAATTGAGCTTTGAAGTCTTTTGCTTCCTTTAGTGTGCCTACGATTCCCAGAACTGAATGAGAACTACTCACTTTATTAACTTACAAATTAACAACAAAAAATGAAAACAAAATTACTAATCAAATCACTCCTCGTCGCAGCAGGCCTGTCGATGGGAATGAATGCGTGGGCAGATGGCACCAAGCGAGTCTTAGATGCGCAGAATTATGAAGCAGCGACGGCTTCTGACTGGACAAGCCCTAATGGTACGGTCTCGTTCAAAACTGGTGATGCCACCTATGGAAATTATGCTCGAGTTGATGTAAGTGGCAACGGTAACCGTAGTTGCTATAAGTCTGTCACCTATGGCTATGAGCCAAATGGCTATACTTCTGCTACAATGACGGACAAAGGCTATATTATCGAATTTGACTTGAGAATGGCAGGAGGACGGCAAAAAGATAGAAGTGTAGCTCAGTTTATTATTCCCACTCAGAACCTTAATTTGGCTACCAATGCAGCTTATACTGGAACCGACTTTATATTTGCATTGTCACAGCCGACGAATACAACAGGAGGATTGGAGACTACATGGTATATCAATGATTTGTCACATACCAAAAATTCTGTGAATCTTGCTGATGCATGGCACCATTATAAGCTGGTCGTTACGGCCACAACAGTTGATTATACGATAACAAAAGATGGTCAAGCTATTGCAACAGGCTCATTGAATGTCACTTCACTTCCTACTATTAAAGGATTCTGGGGACTGACAGGCAGAACCTACGGCTATTTAGCATTCGACAACCTTGAAATATATGATTTTACAGAAGAAGTTACTGTATCGGCCCCCACTTTCACCTTTAAGAAAGTAGATAATGAAAATCGTGTTTACACACTGACCAACCCTAACGGAAGTGGTACACTTTATTACACCACGGCTCCTTCTGAAAACGCTCCGGCTGTAGGCGATGCAGCTTATACATCGACAGATGAGGCAAACAAAGAAGTCTCATTCAGTCAGAGCGGCACCTACTATGCATACGTTCTTCACACCAATGGAACAACTGCTTCTCCTGTTACATCTCAGACAGTTACTTCTGGTGCCCTTACTCTTGCTGTTCCAGCATTCACTGTGATTAATATGGTGAAGGCTGGAGATGGATTCTATTATCCTCAAGTTTCTTTTGTTTCTAACAACTCTACTTTGGAGGGCGCTCCTACCGCTACTTTTGATGTAACTTCTCCTTATTCGTTTACCTCAACAGGTTCGATAACTGTAACAGCTTCTGCTGAGGGTTACACTTCAAGTACAAACACCTTCACGGTAAGCCAGGCTTATATTAATAGCAATACCATTGACTTTGGTGCTTTGACGGCTGCTGACTTCGACGATGCAATATGGACATCAGGTACTGGTGCTCCACGCGACTATTGGACGCAACGCGCTGCAGCCATTCCTGCTGATGTTACCTATTATGGATGGAAAACGCTGAGCATTACCAATGGTGATGATGTAAATAATATTAACAAAGCTTCTCTTAATGGTATTACAATTTCTAATCCTCACCAGCGTACAGCACAGGTTTACATTGGCTATGGTCTCCTCGCCCCGTACGACCCGACAAAGGTTGATGGTACAGCAGCTGCTACTGCATCCAACAACCTCAATTTCACAGTAAATGGTGCTACTTCGGATGACTACGTTGTGTATAATGGCTGGAACAATTATGGTAACGGAACTTTCAACACAGTTTTGGCAGGTGATGCGACGTTTGGTCTTTATCGTTACGACACGATGCTCCGCACCATTAACGTATTCTCACCCGCTCCTGCAACTGTTCCCGTTGCTGTCGCCGATGGTAAGGAGTTCGCCACTTTCAACTCTGACTATGCTCTTGACTTCGCCAACGTGACTGACATTATTGCCTACACCGCACAGGTGAGCGCTGACGGCTCAACCGTGACGATGACCAAGGTTGATGGTGCCGTTCCCGCCAATACCGGCCTGCTGATTCGTAAGGCTGCCAGCACATCTGCTGAGGTTCCTGTAGCTGCTTCTGCTGCTGCCGTGACCAACGAGTTCATTGCCGTGACTGCTGACAACTGCGATGAAGGTCAGGAGTACAAGACTGTTAAGGAAGGCTTCATCCTCGCAACTGTCGGTGGTGAGCAGGGCTTCTACAAGGCCAACTCGACTGATGGCACGAAGGTGGGCAAGGGCAAGGCTTATCTGCCTGCTACTGGTGCTGCAGGTGCCCGTCTGACTGTCAAGTTCGGTGACGAGGCTACTGGCATCAACGATATGCGCGTGGTGACCGTCGACAATGCCGTCTATAACCTGAACGGCGTGCGCGTCAGCCAGCCCACAAAGGGCCTCTACATTGTGAATGGAAAGAAAATGGTTATTAAGTAAATCTAACGAAAAGGAGATATAAACAATGAAAAAGACATATATGATTCCCGATACACAGTGCGTGAGAATCCAGACAGTAAACATGATTGCTGATTCGCTGCGCTCGATGGGCACAACTGGCGGTGTTGTAGAAACTAACAATACGGAGCTTACCGACCAGGTGAGCGATTCTCGCCGCTTTACCCTCTGGGACGACGAAGACGAAGAATAATCTGACCTCATGGGGTGCCGCAGCCGTGCAAGCGGTGTTGCGGCACCTTTTGTTTGTGGGCCGCATCCCAGTCCGTGAGGATGCAGGTGCAGCCCTTATAAGTTAATAAAACATTAATAGCTCAGGTGGCGGCCCATCCGTGAGGATGAGCCGCCACCGCCCTTGTGTTGCCGCTCCCCCCCGCCCCTGTAAGGGGAGGGGTGAGTGTTTAGTGTGTGGATTTCCTGTTGTGAAAGGGTCCAAGGCTGGTTATACCGTCAACATGTTCAAACAGTTGTGGCTCAACATTTGCCTGCATGGGATCGAGTATGAAATCAATCCCTTCCCGACGGGCCAATTTAGCTGCTGGCACAAAATCTGAGTCACCAGAAAACAGAACGATGGTATCCACAAACCGCTTTAATGCAAGTGTCGCAATATCTACCCCTATCTTCATGTCGATGCCTTTCTGCTGAACATCTAAGAATATCTCCGAGTCTTTAAGTTCTTCCAGTCTTTTCTTGCCCGACAGTAGTTCTTTCACCCTTCCAGGATAGATTTGCCAATTGTGATTGTCCTTTAATGCTCCAATGCGTAGTGCCACCTTACGTTTGCGCTTAAGTGACTCCAATAATTCCATACGGAATTTGTATTCCTCGGTATGGCTGAAATCTACCAGTTTTTTGCTGATGGGATTGTGTACTTTCTTGTCAAGTGGCAAACAGTCATAATAGAAAATGCGATAGAGCGTGTTGCTATTGCCAACGTGCTTCATCGCCATCGTGTAGAGGTGGTCGGCAACTTGTGCACCTGACATCTTGCGGTCTTTGTTGTAAAGACTGTTGAATCGTTTCACGAAAAAACCGCCGTCTATCAATACGGCTATCTTGACGGGAGGGAAACTGTTTTTCTGCTTCATAATGGTTAAAAAAATGCTCAAGGGTTGGCACATCCATTATCAAGAATAAGCAGCATTTTCAGGTGTGCAGCTTTCGGATGTGCTTCGCCATGAGCCTAATCATAGTGCAAAGATAGTGAATTTCTTGGAAGCCACAAACTTTTTTGAGTTTTTTTTTCAATAAATGGTGAAGAAAACCTTCTTTCTTCCGAAATTTCTTCTTTGTTACAGGCTTTTTTGCTAATTTTGCAGCGTGATTAAGACATACGAACATATTTTGACAGACTAACATACGAACATATTTTGACAGACTAACATACGAACATATTTTGACAGACTAACATACGAACATATTTTGACACTAACATACGAACATATTGACAGACTAACATACGAACATATTGACAGACTAACATACGAACATATTAATATATTTTGGAGATATGGAAAAGAGAGAATGGAAAATTATACGGGAGTTTGAGGAGATTCGGTTTGAGGAGTGGAACGGGATTGCTAAGATTACTATCAACCGGCCACGCTACCGCAATGCCTTTACGCCGCGGACCACGCTGGAGCTGAGCCAGGCCTTTGCACAGTGCCGCGAAATGACCCATATAGGCGTGGTGCTGCTCACCGGCGCCATGTCGGAAGTGCCTGAGGGCAAGCGGCTGGCCGACGTGAAGCACGCCTTCTGCAGTGGTGGCGACATGCACGTCAAGGGCCGGGGCGGCTATGTCGACGAGCAGGGCGTGCCACGGTTGAGCGTGCTCGACGTGCAGATGCAGATACGGCGCCTGCCCAAGCCAGTCATCGCCATGGTCAATGGCTACGCCATCGGTGGCGGCCATGTGCTCCATCTGGTGTGCGACCTGACCATTGCTTCCGAGAATGCCGTCTTCGGCCAGACAGGGCCCAAGGTGGGTTCCTTCGATGCCGGCTTCGGCGCTTCCTATCTGGCCCGCATCGTCGGTCAGAAGAAGGCTCGCGAGATATGGTTCCTCTGCCGCCAGTACAGTGCCCAGGAGGCCGAGCGCATGGGGCTGGTGAACAAGGTGGTGCCCTTGGAGCGGCTGGAAGACGAGTGCGTGGAGTGGGCGCAGACGATGATGCAGCACTCGCCGCTGGCCCTGCGCATGATAAAAGCCGGACTGAATGCCGAACTCGACGGACAGGCCGGCATACAGCAGTTGGCTGGCGATGCCACTATGCTCTACTACTATCTGGACGAGGCCCAGGAGGGCGGAAAGGCGTTTCTCGAGAAGCGCAAGCCCGACTTCAGGCAGTATCCCACGCTGCCCTGACTGCCGTTTTCGGACTGTCCACTCGATTTTTTGCTTCCTTTTTTGCTAGTTTCGCTGAAAAGAGTTACCTTTGCAAGCGATTTCGTCATATAATGAAAGAGTAATGGCAAAAAGTATTACACTTAGCATCACTGCGTCCAGCCGCGTAGGCTGTGTCAGAGTGAACAACGAGGACATGCTGCTTTTGGGTGAGCAGATGGTGCGAAGTGGCAAGACATCACAGACGGTGGAACTGGCACCCGGCGGGCGATTCCTGATGGCACTGGCTGACGGGATGGGTGGCCATAATTGTGGCGAGGTGGCCAGCGCCGACACACTGAATAGCCTGAAGTTCTATTACAACGACATACCTTCGGGCATGGATGCCAACGCTTTCAACGAAGCCATGTGTGAATGGTTGAAGAGCATCAACTACACCATCGATGCCAAAGGACGCACAAAGAGCGAGTGCAGGGGAATGGGCACCACGCTGGTGGCCCTGGCCTGCTATGAGGGGGCGTTCTACTCGTTGAACTGCGGCGACAGCCGCCTCTACTATATGGCCGACGGAGAGCTGCGACAACTCACCATCGACCACTCGCTCAACAATCTGCTGGGCCAGCAGAAACATTCAAACATCATCACCAACTGCATAGGCGGTGGCTGCTCCTGCAGTTATATTGATATGGACGAACATTCGGCGTTGGTCAAGCCTGGAGCCACCTTCATGCTGTGCAGCGACGGTCTTTCAGACATGGTCAGCGACCAGGAGATTGCCCGCCTGCTGGGCAACGGCTTCGGCGCCGATGCCCTCTGCCAGGCAGCCGAGGACGAGGGGGGCCGCGACAATGTCTCCGTCATTGTGGCAAGAGTGTTGGAAATTGATAATTGATAATTGACAGTTAATATTAACCGAAATGCCCCTACGACTGCCTGACCGACTGCCTGCCATTGAGCTGCTGAAGCACGAAAACATCTTCGTGATGGACACCACGCGAGCCCACTCGCAGGATATCCGCCCCTTGCGCATCGTCATATTGAACCTGATGCCGCTGAAGGTGACCACCGAGACCGACCTCATACGCCTGCTCTCCAACACACCGCTGCAGTTGGACATCAGCTTTATGAAACTGCGCAGCCATACGCCCAAGAACACGCCAATAGAGCACATGATGATGTTCTACCGCGACTTCGACTCCATGCGCCACGAGAAGTTCGACGGCATGATTGTCACCGGTGCACCTGTGGAGACGATGGACTATGAGCAGGTGAGCTATTGGCCCGAAATCTCCGACATCTTCACTTGGGCACGCACCCACGTCACCTCTACACTCTACATCTGCTGGGCGGCCCAGGCCGGGCTTTACCAATACTACGGCATCCCCAAGTATGGACTGCCGAAGAAGATGTTCGGCATCTTCACCCAGAACATCCTGGAGCCTCAGCTGCCCATCTTCCGTGGCTTCGACGACACGTTCATGATGCCCCACAGCCGCCATTCAGAGGTGAGACGGGCCGACATATTGGCACACTCGGAACTGAAGCTCATTGCCGACAGCCCCGTGAGCGGCGTCAGCATCGTGATGGCAAGGGGAGGACGCGAGTTCTACATCACCGGCCACATGGAGTATGCACCCGGTACCCTCGATGCAGAGTACCGCCGCGACAAAGGCATCAGAAACGATGTGGAGCTGCCCCGCAACTACTATCGCAACGACGACCCAAGCCTGCCGCCGGTGGTCTCGTGGCGGGCACATGCCAACCTGTTCTACAGCAACTGGATCAACTACTACGTCTATCAGGAGACGCCCTACAATATCAACGATATTTCCTAACCACCAATCTAAAAACAAGCAGAGTATGAGATACCCACTACTATCACTCATCGTCCTTGTAGCCGGCCTGACGCTATTCGGGGGCTGCAAGGAGAAGAAGCAGACCGACGACATCATCGCCACGAAATACATCCCCAAGAAGCCGCTGCCACCCATCGCCATGAAGGTGGACAAGCAGTCGCAGACGGTGAACTGGCTTGGAAAGAAATATGTGGTTGACATTGTGCGCACGCCGGTAGACAGCCTGCCCAGGGTGAGCGACGATACAGGCCAGGAGTACATCGACAACAGCATCCACCTGGCCGTCAAGCGCGACGATGGCTCGGTGTTCTTCGAGAAGACGTTTGTGAAAGGCTCGTTCCATTCCTATGTGGAAGAGTCGTTCCGCCGGAACGGCCAGTTGGCCAGCATCCGCCTGGACGAAGCGGAGGGCCCAGAGCTGCACTTCTCGGTGGTCATCGGACTGCCCGACGCCATCGACGATGTCTTTGTGCCCCTGCAGCTGACCGTGAACAACCAGGGCGGCATCAGCATTCGCCAGGATGACGATATGGGCATGCTCGACTACGACGACGAGGCTGACGGCGCGGAGAATGAGGAGTAGAGTTCGCTCCACCTCTCGCTCAGATCCGTCATCCGTGGCAGCACCAGGTTGGCTCCTTTGTCGGCCAGCACCCGGTCGGGCAGCGGTCCCGTGTTCACGGCAATGGTGAAGATGCGGGCGGCCACTCCGGCAGCCACGCCCAGCGGCGCATTCTCTACCACCAGCGCCTCCCAAGGCTTCAGGTCTCCCATCTTGTGCAGCCCGGCCAAATATGGGTCGGGGGCAGGCTTGCCCCGTTCCACGTCGTAGGCCGTCACGATGTGGTCAGTGGTCAGATATTGGCCGAAGTCCTGCATCAGGCGGGCAATGAGCGGTCGCTGTCCGCTGCCGGTGACGATGCCTATCTGCAGCCCGCAGGCATCGATTTGTGCCATCAGTCGAGGAATGCCCTGCATGATGGGCGGCTGCGGTTTGATGGAGTGGAAAATCCTTGACTTCAGGTCGTACATCTCTTGTGCCTGTTCCTGCGTGATGTCCTTGCCTTGTTGGCGTTTCACCATTTCGCGCACGGTGTCTATGCCACGCGCACCCTCGGTGGCGTAGGCGTCGGCGGTGCTCATCTCCAGTCCGTAGTGTGCCATCGACTGGTGCCAGGCCAAGGCATGGCTGGGCATCGAGTCGTACAGCACCCCGTCCATGTCGAAGAGCACGGCTTTGGGCCGCAGCGCCTCAAAGCCTGTCTGGGCGAGGTAAATCCTTATACTCTCAGTCATTCCTTTCATTTTGCAATTCAGCCTTATGGTCTGCTAATGATTTTGCCATTACTTACTGCGTCATCAGGATTCCACCACACTTTATTAAGATGACTTTCTACACGACGCAACAAATCCACAATAAGTGTATAGTCTATATCAAACGGAGATAGGCCAGCCTTCTTTCTTGCTTCTCTCTCAGAGTTCTTGGCTCGACACAAAATGTACACCTCGTCAATATCTGTCAATTCTGGCGATGCTTCCTCCATCTTCATATATTCTGCAGCAACAATGTAGATACAGTAAGGCATTGCTTTTTTCAATCTGCTTGCAGTGTTTGCGCAAGAGTCAAGCATGTTGCGCTCCAGATAGGTCTTACATTCTATAGCAACGATTGGCAGTATAGTCTGTTGTGGCTTCAGCCTGGATTCTCCCGAAGACACATAAATGCTCATAGAGACTCCCATTACAAAATCCTGGTCTTTTGTGTGCAGGTATGGGGCAACATTGTCAAAAACCTCCGCAAATGATTTCGGCGTAAAACTAAGACTGACGTATGAGTTGCCTTTTCCCAGAAACAGATTCTTCTTGCTAATACCAAGGTGATTCATATAGCATGTGAAAAACAAACAGAAAAACTCTTCCATGATGGTATACCCTAATGCCTGTTGGCCAGAATTAGGGAGCTTGTCAAAAACAGGAACTGCAACTTTCCGATAGTTGTTTAATGCGCTGACAATGGCTTCAATGTCACTATCGCTGAAATCATGAGGCTGACTGAATATCTGGCGGTAGGTGCTGTAAGCTGTCTGAATTTCATTGAAAACAGCAATCTGCTCTTTGTCTTTCAGTTTGGAAATGTAGTCAGCAAGGTTTTCCTTGTGATTATCACGTGAATTCTTTTTCATTCTGGTTTCAAATAAGTTTTCCTGATTTCATTCTTTGTTCTAATGTCAATTGCTCGTCAGATACAGATTCAAGCAGGGATACTGCTTTTAATGCCAACTCTATGACCAATGCTTTGTTAATGGCATTTTGGGAGATTTTGTTTCCTCTGACACTAGCTCTCTTCTGATTCCTGATGATATAAATCTCATCAATATCTGTAGAGGCATAATTCAGCTTGTCTGTGGCAAGGTCGGCAAACTCGGACACGACGAAATACATACAATTGGGAAATGTACGCTTTAATGCAGACACGGAATTTTCGATACCGGCTAGCATATTCTTGTCTAGGTTGGTCTTGATTTCCATTGCAAGCATGGGAATCACGAAATCATGGCTAACGCCATCTAATGCGAGTTTTGACTTCTTGCATAGTGACAAGTCAAGTCGTTTGTTCTTGAATAGCATTCTGCCACCATCACACAAGTCAAACATACATTCTATAGGTAAGTTGTTCTGGGCTTGTACAATAATCGGGATTTCTGAACTCTCAACAATTCTGCTGAAGATGAAATAAAACATCTCTGGGATGATGCTTGAAGTAAAATCCTGCTGATGTGAAAAGGGATTTGTTGTAGAAAAAAAGTTCATGTAGTTGTTTGTCTTGTCAACAACTCTATTTACAAATTCTTCCAAGTTCGCTGTTTTATGGTTCGATACTTCATTCCTGAACTCGAAATAACGTGTACACACATCATTGAACAAACAAAGATTCCTTGCGTCTTTCTTATTCAGTTGGCGCATTAAGTTTGTACTATGCGGTGGAAGATCTTGGCCAACAATCTTTGCATCAAATTTTGACAATTCAACAATTAATTCCTCATACGATTTCATATCCCTCACGTTTTAAAAGTTCCATGACACTATTCCCTATTGCCTCTGCCATACGTGGTGGCACAGAATTTCCAATTTGGTTGTATTGCGACAAACCTATTTCATCCTCACGATGCTCTCTTACTAAGAGTTTCTTGCTCATCAATGTTCGGGGCCCACAGAATACGAATGAGTCAGGGAAGCTCTGTAGTCTGGCTCCCTCTCTTGCGGTCAGATTTCTGTTTAGATAAGGATGAACAAACGAAGACTGGAAAGATGCAGTAACGGCAGGACTGACATCTTTGGGGTCTAAACGCTGATTGTTCGTCTTGTATCGTTTGTTTACGTCAAGGCTTGTGCCGCCACGCACCCTTTGCCCGTATTCAGCAGCAACATCTTTTAGCGAACCGCCCTGAGGTATGTGTTCAAAACGCTCTATCAAACGTCTTGTATGTTTCATGGCAGTATGGTTAGTAACTCCCATGCTTCCCTCACGTAGCCATCTTTGGTAGTCTGTCTGGGGATCAGAAATGTATGGTGTCATCTCGTCAGTGCCTTCACCAGCTTCCACGATAGGAAGGTCACCAAATGCTTCTTCCACATTAACTCTTTTATTCTTGCCAACAAACTTTCCTCTGATTCCTATGGGTATCAGATTGGGATTCTTGGAAGAAATGACTATAACGCGTTCACGATGTTGAGGTACGCCAAAATCTGCTGTCTGCAAAACATAGTAGTTAGAATGATAGCCTATTGCTATAAGTTCAGACATGTATTTTGACAATGCTTTGGTGTTATCATCCATCTTGCCGCTGAGAATGCCCTTTACATTTTCAAGCACACAGACATCTGGCTGCAAAATTTTAATAAAGCGAAAGAACTCCATGATAAGCGTGTTACGCTGATCAATTATACCGTATTGTGAAGGCCCTGCGACAGAAAAGCCCTGACAGGGAGGACCTCCAATAATCAAATTAACTCCATTGAAGCTCTCGGCTACTTGATCATCCCTAAAGTCGTGTATATCGCGGTGGTACAATGGAATTTCGGGGAAGTTCAGATGAAATGTTTCAGCGGCAAACCTATCAATCTCAATAGCACCTACAGATTGGAATCCTGCACGCTTGAATCCTAAAGTCAATCCACCTGCACCTGCAAACAGGTCTAATGTTGTAATCATTTCATTCCCTCCAATAATTTTATGCATATATCTGCCATAATGGAGGCCATCATTGGCGGTACCGCATTGCCAACCTGATTAAACTGGTCAAGGTGTAAATCCTCCACTATGCCTTTCCTGCTTAATAATTTCTTACTTAATGTCGTACGCTTGCCATAAAAGATGAATGTGTCTGGGAATGTCTGTATACGTGCTGCTTCCCTGACTGTAAGGTTGCGTGGCTGGTTAGGATGGATAAAGCTAGAATAGAATGACGCTGTAATTGTTGGCGCTATTTTATATGCGTCCATTACTCTGTGGTTCTGACTAAATTTGGAGTTGCTGATACGTGTTGTGTCGCCTCTTACGACAGAACGGAGATTGTCAGGCAGTTCATCTTTATTGCCATTGTTTAAGAGAAAGCGAAATTTCTCAACTGTCTTTGGAGTGTGCTGCATCGGAATGTGATTGCTCACTATGACAGCCCCATCCCTCATAAGGTGTTGAAAGCCATTTTGAGGTTCCTGAGTATATGGCATCACATCACCTTCCTTAAACTGGTATGGCATAACAACTGGCAAATCAGAAATGGCTTCACCCAAATTACAAGCTTTACTGTTATAGGCTTTCAACATCGTCATGATGTCAATTTCTTGTGTTTTGTCTTTTACACCTATCAAAAAGAATCGTCTTCTATCCTGAGGGATTCCGTAGTCTTTGACATCTATGACGGAGTAACTGCAACGATAACCATAACTATCTAGGGTTGTTACAACATCGTCAACGAGTAATCTGCCATCGGGAAGGTAATACTTCCCAAACTCCTTTACATTCTCTAAAAGGACAACTCTGGGTTTTACAACCGAAACTACCCTAAGAAACTCCCTGTATAAGAAGTTGCGCTCGTCACCTTCTTTACGTCTGTTGCTTGCTGCAATTGAAAAGCCTTGACAAGGAGGCCCTCCCATCACAATATCAGCCTTCCCTTGATACTCACCAAAGAAACTGTCAGTCAGCTTGGTAATGTCTGCTTCAATACAGTTCTTGTTCTTGTGATTCTTCTTATATGTCTCAGCTGCCCAAGAATCTTTCTCTATAGCCAAAGCGACCTCTATTCCTTTAGTTTCAAAACCAAAGGACAATCCGCCAGCACCAGCGAAAAGATCTATCGCTTTTATGATTCTATCAGTCATATCTAATTCTTCTTTTCCGATTTTTAAAATGCACTTCTGTTATATAGTCTTTCATACTCCTGAGGAGATGTATATGATGCTTCTTCGTTATCTTTGATTCGATGTCCGAAAGCCCTGTAAATATCATCGTTGTCTCCCCAGTATATCTCATCGAATACTTGCGTAGAATCCTCCCACCAAGCCAAATCTTCAACTTCATCCATCGAAAGATGGTATTCTTGCTGAATCTCTTTTAGGCGCAGGGCCACGTAGTGACGGTTGTTGTCTAAATCGTTACAAATTTCTTCTGCTATACGCATGTATTCGTCCGTTTCGACAGTCAAGTGCTTGTCTGATTCTATTCTCATTTTGCTGTATTATATTTCTGTCTTCTTGCTCTAAACGATTGTTCAGCATCGCAACCGAAGCAGGGGGACCAGCATACGTGCGTCCTCCGCTATCGAGAATAGCCCTACCATAAAGTCGGCTATGTGGTTGCAAAGGTACGAAATATTTCTGAAACGGCCAAAGAAAGAACCAAACAAAACCGTGAAACCACGGCTTTGTTTGGTTCTCTTCGCTTCAGGTGCAAGTGCTTCTTCTATTCTGCAGCCAGGCGCTCTTTGATGGCCTTGGTGTCGGCCTCGTAGCCGGGCTTGCCGAGCAGGGCGAACATGTTCTTCTTGTAGGCTTCCACGCCGGGCTGGTTGAAGGGGTTCACGCCGAGCACGTTGCCGCTGATGCCGCAGCCAATCTCGAAGAAGTAGATGAGCTGGCCCAGATAGTACTCGTTGAGCCTGGGCACGGAGATGCGCATATTGGGCACGCCGCCGTCCACGTGGGCCAGTTGTGTGCCCAGTTCGGCCATTTTGTTCACCTCGTCCACGCGCTTTCCGGCCAGGAAGTTCAGGCCGTCCAGGTTCTCCTCGTCTTCGGGGAAGAGCAGCTTGCGCTCCGGCTCCTCAATCGAGATGACGGTCTCGAAGATGGTGCGCTCGCCGTCCTGAATCCACTGGCCCATGGAGTGCAGGTCGGTGGTGAAGTCGACGCTGGCGGGGAAGATGCCCTTCTTGTCCTTGCCCTCGCTCTCGCCGTAGAGCTGCTTCCACCATTCGCTCATGAAGTGCAGCTTGGGCTGGTAGTTCACCATGATTTCAATCTTTTTGCCGTTCTGGTAGAGGGCGTTGCGCACGGCGGCATACTGTGCAGCGGGGTTCTCGTCGAAGGGCACGTCCTTGCCGCAGGCCTTCTCCATCTCCTGTGCACCGGCCACCAGCTGACGGATGTCGAATCCGGCGCAGGCGATGGGCAGCAGTCCCACGGGTGTGAGCACGGAGAAGCGGCCTCCCACGTTGTCGGGGATGATGAAGCTCTTGTATCCCTCCTTGTCGGCGCAGGTGCGGGCAGCTCCGCGCTTGGCGTCGGTCACGGCCACGATGACCTTGCGGGCCTCTTCCTTGCCGCGCTGTGCCTCGCACTGCTTCTTCAGCAGGCGGAAGGTGAGTGCTGTCTCGGTGGTGGTGCCGCTTTTCGAGATGTTGATGACGCCGAACTTCTTGGTCTTCAGATAGTCAATCATCTCCGAGAGATAGTCTTCGCCGATGTTGTTGCCGGCAAAGAGGATGACGGGCTTGGGCTGCTGCAGCCATCCGAAGGAGTTGCCCAGTGCCTCGATGACGGCGCGTGCGCCGAGGTAGCTGCCGCCGATGCCGGCCACGACCACCACTTCGCAGTTGTCGCGCAGCACCTTGGCCGTAGCCTCTATCTCTCCGAGAAACTCTGCGCTGATGCTGCTGGGCAGGTGCAGCCATCCCAGGAAGTCGTTGCCTGGGCAGGTGCCCTTCTCCAGTGCTTCTTGTGCGGCTTTCACTTGTGGCTCAAAGGCGGCCACGGCGCCTTCTGCCAGGAAGCAGGAGGCCTTGGTTGTATTCAAACTGATGTTCTTCATTTGGTTCTAAATGTTTTATTGTTATAAGGGTTAGTTGCTTCTTTTGCCCTATTTCCTCACTGGCCTGATGTTGAAGCCCAGATAGCGGAAATAGCCACTGGTATAGACGCCCTGGCGGTCGGTGTCAATATAGAGTGCCAGTGCCCAGGGGTTGCTGTCGCCGGTATATTGTCTTGACGACCAGTACCATCCGCTCTCATTGTCGTATTGGGTGGCAGGCAGGAAAATCTTGTTGCCGTTGGGGCCTACAAGGTTGACGCCCTTGATGCCGTTGATGCTGGTCCATTCGGCCTCGCAATTGCTTTTCAGCTCGCTAATCTCGCTGTAGGTGGGCATTCGCCAAGGCGTGCCAAGCGTTGCGGTGGCAGCGTCGTATTCAGGCATTCCGCTGATGTCGCCATTGTCTGTCAGGTCGGTGTAGACATAATTGTCCGTTTCGGTGTCGAAGGCATTGAGGGCGTAGTTCTTCTCTTCGTATGCCTCTTTCGGTGCGAGTTCTGCCCAGGCATACAGGTTTCCGAACTCCTCTGGAGCCGTAGCGCCCAGGTTGCAGCTGGCCCACAGTGTGCCGCTGGGCAGTCCCAGGTCGATGGCCTCCACCTTTTCAAGGTACTGGTTGACGGCAATCTTTCGGGTGATAGACAACACATCGGCAATGTCCACACGGTTGTCGCCGTTCACGTCAGTGCTCGCGTCACACATTTTCAGCGCAATGGCGTTGATGAGGGCCGCCAAGTCGGAAGAATCCACCATCTTGTCATTGTTCACGTCGCCGGGTTCCGGCTCTTTTATGGCTTCGTTCCAATTGTTTTCTGCCTCAGCGGGTGACGTGATTTCGGTGGAAGCTTCACTGACGTAGGTGGCATCGTCCTGTCGCTGAGTGGTCACCTCCACATATTCGCTCATATCATAGTGGTTCAGCTGTGGCTGCCCATTCTCGCCCTGCTCAAGATTAGCGTACCATCCCTGGTCTTCGTTCTCAAACACCGTTTCCTTTTCAAACACCAGCTCATTGAGGTTGGCGGAATACATAAATCCGTCCATCTCGTAGTTTTCGCCCTCACTCTTCGAGTTGGTGAATATCCATATTTTGTTTGCGGCATTATCCACAAGCAAGGTAGGCTTCTGCATTGTGCCATATTCGCTCAAGTCGAGGAACACACCACCATCATCCACCATGTAGGTACTGGTGTTGCCCTTGTCGTCAGTCACGTCGAGCGTCAGCAGCGAGCGGTACATTTCCCATCCGTCGGCATCGGTACGCACATCACCAGAACCGCCCTCGGCCTTGTTTGTTCTGCGTGCGCTACTGCCCGCAGCTTGCTTGTTGAGCGTATAAGTCCATCCATTGTAGAAATAACGCAAAATCTCTGTCCGCTCAGACATTTCTCTGATGTCGACAATACTCTTCCATCCTTCTGTTGCCCTATACTTGGCCAGACAGCCCTTGGGAACGTATAGTGTCATAAGTTGGTTAATGTCGCGGTTTGAAGCATAGAACGTCTTTCCATCAACGATAGGCATGGGGTCCTTGATGTGAGATAGCACGGTTCTTAGTTCATTTGTGCACCAGAACGCATTGTCGTCCATCTCTGTCACTGTTGGCGGTAGCTCTATCCGCTTCAGATTGTCCACCCAGTTCAGATTGGTAATCTTTGTCACACCAAAGGGAATGGTTGTCGCAGCGCAACCTGCAACGACCTCGTTGGTTGAAGTCTTGATGATGGCATTGCAGCCGCCACGCGAGTCGTAGACAGTATTACCACGCTCAACAACTACAGAACGCAACTTGGGGCAGTTCAGCAGCAGGCTTTCATCCCTGATGCTGATGACGCTCGACGGGATTACCTGATATTCGAGTTCAGCATTGTCGCTAATCGCCTGTTTGCCTATAGTCTTTAGTGTATGAGGCAGAGGAATAGTCTTCATCTTATTGCACATCTTGAACGCAACATCTCCAATGCTCTCCACAGCCTCCATACCATCGATGCGACTAAGGTTATAACAGTCGCAGAAGGCATAGCTGCCAAGCTGTTTCACTGTTGACGGAATACTCACGGAGGTAATACCTTGCATATCGTACAATGCTAAATTTCCCAAACGTGCTACTGTATAGCCGTTCACCGTCGACGGGATAGTAAGATGGCCTGTAAAACTTTTATCAGAAGCAGCATTTTCCCATAGTTCACCACTTTCGCTCCTTATTTCCACCAGTTTTGGATTGTTTCTGTAAACCCTATAGGTCAGCTCCAGCCCCTCCACCGTCTTGGCCTTGAAGAAGCTGCCGATGGCGAGGGTTTCAGAGGCATTCTCATCTGGCAGGCAGGTGAAGTAATCGGAGCGGTAGAACTCGTTCATCTCGAAGTCGGTCACGGCCACGGCATAGCGATGGCCTTCCTGCAGCTGGTTGAACTCAAAGAAGATGTTCTGCGTCTTGTGCGGATGCACGAAAAGGTCGCAGTAGATGGGGTCCATATCGGGGTTCAGCTTCTGGGTGTCACCCTCCTCCACGACAAATACGTAGACGTGGTTGCGGTTCGTCTTTGTGTCGTTGTTCTGCAGTTCCAAATGGCCCGAAAGGGTTGTCCCTGTGAACGTCTTGTCCGACATACTGGAATTGTCTATTTGCAGAGATGTTACCTCTAACGGGGCTGGTGATGCGCCATCAAACAACAATTTGTCATTGGCTATGACAACATCAATATAGTTGATGTCTGAATTGACGTTTGGATAAATAATATCTGAGCCAACCCACTGGCTTGCCATACACATTTTATAGTGACCATCGGGTAAATCGGGAAATTCATCTATCGTAAACGATTTCTCAACAAAAGACTGATAATCAAATTCTGTGTGACTGATTAATCCCGGATTACCAACTATATCATTGTCCACATTCAAAAAAGCCACGCCAACATCTAATGTCAGTTTGAAAGGAATAACAAGATTCTCTATTTTGTAAGCAATTGTTATATCCTCAAACTTTCCTGACTTTGGATTCCTCTTGACAACTTTATCTCCGACAAGATTCAAATATGTTGTTGACAAGCGTCTCGGCACCTCTCCGTTACTTGCGTCTCTGTCAGGCTCAATGCCGACAATGGCTCTTTGTTCAAAGTTGAATTTGTAATCATCCGTATCGAAGGCATCCAATGCAGAATACAAGAAAAGCCCATTCGCGGTTATGCTATCCCTGTCTCCATTCCACCCCCAGTCAATCTTTAATAATTCTCCGGAAATGCCTTCGCAAAGAATGGCATGTCTTGAACCATCGCTCGCTCCGACACTAAGTAGGACTGGACTGTCGTTTGCTAATTGCTTATACAGACAGTCAAGCCACTCGTCATCCGACATATTGTTATGCTCCTTATACGAAGCCCCTGTCTTATAGCCGAAATACAGTTCTAATGCAAAAGGCACTACACGAGCATCAGCGCCGGAACCATTCTCACCAGACGAGTAATCCATTCTTACAGCTGCACCACATATCCTCATCAATTCTGCTACAGCAGTTTTCTGATCCTTACTATAGTTTTTGCTTTCTATGTATGTAGGCTGAATATTCGTCCAGTCAATTGGCGTGTTTTTATCGACAGGGGTAACATCTAAGCCATTGCTTTCGCTTTTGTACCCGATGATGGGATATGTTGTCGCAGCTGGCCATTGATGATAATAAAGCAGTTGTGCCATCGCCGTAGCCACACAACCTGTAACTGAATTCTTGCCATTGTGTTCAGGACATAAGTCATTGTAAGGCGAATGTTGGTCGAAGCGTGCGAGACGGTCCTCATCCAACATATAGTATCGTTGGCTTGCACTTGCCTTTGCCTCTGTTTTCTTGATACCCTTCTCCCTGATGAACTTTATCTGCTTGGCATAACCGTCCATCCAGGCGCGCATATTGCAGGGCATCTGGTCGGGGTTGATGCTGCCGCTGTCGCTGTAGCCGAGAATCTCGTCGGTGGCATCGTCGCCGCTCACCACGACGTAACCCTCGTTCTGGCCGACATTGAAGATGTAGTAGCTCTGTTCGTCGCCCACCGAGGCCATCTTAAGCTGGGTTTGCACATTCCCTTCAACATTGGAAAGGCTTTTGACTGCGGCTCTGGCGTGGGCTGCAATGCGGTTGTTCACAAACCGACTGGCCTTCTGGCGAGCTTGTTCGGCGGTTACTGGGCTTGCCCACCCTTGGGCGACTCCCAATAAGCAAGTAAAGACGAGTAATAATTTCTTCATAGTAATTATTATTATTAATTTATTTGTATTTCGACTGCAAAAGTAACAAAAAAACTTGGAATGAAGAAATAAATGTGCAAAAAAGGCGATTTTTTTCCAATGGCCGTCAGTAGCTGGCCTGGCAGCTGATGCCCAGGGCTTCGACGCGGGCCTTGATGGTGTCCAGCTGTTCGTGGGTGGCCTTGAGCAGACCGGCGGCAGGCGTCTCGCGGTCTATGGTGTAGACCATCACCTGCTGGGGGGCAATGCGGGCCACGGCCTCCAGCCAGGGTCCGACGTACTCCTCGCCGGTGTTGTCTACGCTCCTGCCGCCATACTCGCCCCGCATGAACATGGTCTGGACGATGATGTGGCCGTGGAAGGCCCGCATCTGCTCCACGATGGCCTCGACGTCGTATGCGCTGTTGGGGCGGTCTACCGTCTCAATATATGCGGGGTTCACCGTGTCCAGCTTCAGAATGTTGTTGTCTACGCGCATCAGTGCCTGGTGCACCTCCGGCTTGTGGATGAAGGTCGAGTTTGAGAGCACCGACACCTTGGCCTTGGGGCAATACTGGTTGCGCAGGGCGATGGCGCGGTCTATAATCTCCGGAAACTGTGGATGGGCCGTGGGCTCGCCGTTGCCTGCAAAGGTCAGCACGTCAGGCAGTTGGCCTTCGCTGGCCATTTGCTGCAGTTTCCGCTCCAGCGCCTGTTGCACCTGCTCTGGCATGGGCAGTGGCAGGGTGGGGCGGTGGTCGTGGTTGAACCCGCACTCACAGTAGATGCAGTCGAATGAACACACTTTGCCGTCGGCAGGCAGCAGATTGATGCCGAGAGAGATGCCGAGACGCCGGCTGTGTACAGGCCCGAAGATGGGCGAAGGGTAGATGATGGTCATACTATAATAACTCTCAGCCGGCCCGAATATTGGGGCGAATAAATATAAAAAAACATAAAAATGACCTATAATCAAGAAATTATGTGTATTTTTGCACCATTATTTTATTTAACGCAAAATGAAACTGTTATAATGGAATCTTATCAGTATCATATTTTTGCGCCCTACCGGGTGTGTCCGCTGGGTGCGCACGTGGATCATCAGCATGGCTTGGTGACCGGTTTTGCCATCGACAAGGGTGTTGACCTCTGGTTCAACGTCAGGGAAGACGGCATGGTGAATTTGACTTCGCTGACTTTCGAGGGCGACGTGAGCTTCGAGGTGTCGAAGCCCAGTCAGGTGCGCGAGCACCACTGGGGCGACTATGCCCGTGGTGCCAAGTATGCCCTGCGCAAGCGCTTCGAGCTGACCCGCGGCATCGACGGCGTGATCAAGGGCAGTCTGCCCGTTGGCGGCCTGTCGTCGTCGGCAGCCGTGCTGATAGCCTACGTGATGGCTTTTGCCAAGGCCAACGACATCACGCTCCAGCCCTTTGAGGTGGTGAAGATTGCCTCAGAGGCCGAGCGCGAGTATATCGGGCTGAACAACGGTCTGCTGGACCAGGCCTGCATTGCCCTGGGCAAGAAAGACGGGCTGCTCTTCCTGGACTGCGACAGCAACGAGTGGCGCATCATCAAGCGCAACCCCGACATGCCGGAGTTTGAAATCGGCATCTTCTTCTCAGGCCTGACCCGCTCGCTGGTCAATTCCGACTATAACCTGCGTGTGTATGAGTGCAAGACGGCGGCATGGAACATGCTGGCCTACACCGAGCAGCCGCTGAAGACCTTCGACAAGACGTTCCTCCGCGATATTCCCAAGGCCACTTTCGACAAGACGCGCATTGCCATGCCGGCCCGCTTCGCCCGCCGTGCAGAGCATTTCTACTCGGAGTATCGCCGTGTGCGCCAGGGTGTGACGGCATGGGAGACGGGCAACATGAAACTCTTCGGCAAGCTGTCGTTCGACAGCTGCGAGAGCAGCATCCACAACTATGAGTGCGGCTCGCCCGAACTGATTGCCATCTACGAGATTATGCGCAATCTGCCGGGTGTCTATGGCGGGCGCTTCTCAGGTGCCGGCTTCAAGGGTGCCTGCATTGCGCTGGTAGACCCTGCCTACAAGGAGAATATAGAAAAGGTGCTCACCGAGAAGTATCTGCAGCAGTTCCCGGAGTATGAAAATACGTTCCAGGTGTTCTGGGTGAAGCCCGACGACGGCGCAAGGTTCGTCTGAAAGACAGAATAGCGCAAGAGTTTTTTGACAGAATAACAAAAGAATTTGAGGTTGAAATGAAGAATATAGTTATTGCGGCCGGATATGCAACCAGGCTGGGCGAATTGACGAAGAACTTCCCCAAGCCTTTGCTGAAGATTGGAGCGAACACCATCTTGGGACGAATGCTTGACGATATAGACAGGATTCCTGAGATAGACGAGCATATCATCATCACAAACCATAAGTTTGCACCCATTTTTGAAGAATGGAAAAGCGGGCTGAACTATCAGAAGCCCATCAAAATTGTCGACGATGGCACCGAGACCAACGAGACGCGCCTGGGGGCTGTCTGCGACCTGCTGTTTGCTATGGACCAGCTGAACATTGACGATGATTTGTTGGTTGTTGCTGCCGACAATCTGCTGTTCTTCTCGTTCCAGGAGTTTGTAGACTTTGCCAAGGAGAAGGGGACCAGTTGCATCATGTGCCACGAACAGCCGTCGATAGAGAAACTGCAGCGCACTGGCGTGGTGGAACTGGACGACCAGATGAGGGTGCTCGGAATGGAGGAGAAACCGCAGGTGCCCAAGAGCCACTGGGCAGTGCCGCCCTTCTACATCTATCTGAAGAAAGACCTCGACCTGGTGCGCCATTCGGTGGAGCAGGGCTGCGGCAAGGATGCACCGGGCAACCTGGCACACTATATGGTGGAGCACACCACGATGCACGCCTGGCCTATGTCGGCAGGACGCTTCGACATAGGTAGCCTGGACACCTATTATGAGGCAGTGGAAAAATACGGTCGGTAGACAGAGTAACTTCTTTGACAGACTAACATACGAACATTTTTTTTTTTGACAGACTAACATACGAACTTTTTGACAGACTAACATACGAACATATTTGACATAATAACATACGAACATATAATAACAAACGAACATACTTTAAGTAATATGCAGAAGATAGTATTAGACAACAAGACGATATTGGTGACGGGTGCTGCGGGGTTCATTGGCAGCAATCTGGTGAAACGCTTGTTCAAGGACGTGAAGGGTGCCACTATTATTGGTATCGACAATATGAACGACTATTATGACGTGGCGTTGAAGGACTTCCGCCTAAACGAACTGAACAACAGTGTGCCTGAAGGCACGACGTGGAAGTTTGTGAAGGGCGACATAGCCGACAAGGCTACCATCGACGGCATCTTCGAGGCACACAAGCCGCAAGTGGTGGTCAACCTGGCTGCCCAGGCCGGCGTGCGCTACTCCATCACCAATCCCGATGCCTACATACAGAGCAATCTGATAGGTTTCTACAATATCCTGGAAGCCTGCCGCCACTGGCCGGTGGAGCATCTGGTCTACGCCTCGTCGTCGTCGGTCTATGGGTCGAACAAGAAGGTGCCCTACAGCACCGACGACAAGGTGGACAATCCCGTCTCGCTCTACGCTGCCACCAAGAAGAGCAACGAGCTGATGGCCCATGCCTATTCAAAGCTCTACAACATACCCTCAACGGGTCTGCGCTTCTTCACCGTCTATGGCCCTGCCGGACGGCCCGACATGGCCTATTTCGGATTCACCAACAAGCTGCGCAAGGGCGAAACCATCCAAATCTTCAACTTCGGCAACTGTATGCGCGACTTCACCTTCGTCGACGACATCGTGGAGGGCGTGGTGCGCATCATGCAGGGCGCACCTGAGAAGAAACAGGGCGAAGACGGACTGCCTCTGCCCCCATACGCCGTCTACAACATTGGCAACAACCAGCCTGAGAATCTGCTCAACTTCGTGGACATCCTGCAGCAGGAACTCATCCGCGCCAAGGTGCTGCCCGAAGACTATGACTTTGAGGCCCACAAGCAGCTGGTGCCCATGCAGCCCGGCGACGTGCCCACCACCTATGCCGACACCTCGGCCCTGGAGCGCGACTTCGGCTTTAAACCCTCAACGTCGCTGAGAGAGGGCCTGCGCAAGTTTGCCGAGTGGTACGCCAGTTTCTATAAATAATCCCGCCGACGTTGATGCTGAAGCCTTTCGTCTTTGCCCTCTGTCTGGCCGCCAACTTTGCCGCAAGCGCGCAGCAGTTCCAGCAGGAGTATGGAAATGCACGCAAGCCCTTCGTCGAGACTGTGGCCACGCCCAATCATGCCGACAGCCACTACGCCTTGGGCCAGCAGGCCACACTCCGCTTGACGGCCCGCGAGGGCGGCGTGCCGCTGCAGGGCACAATGGTCCGCTATAGGGTGGGGCCGGAGATGTTCTTGCCCGAAAGGGTAGACTCGGTGGCTTTCGTCTGTGGCGAGGCGCTCATCCCCCTTGGCACCCTGACGGAGCCGGGCTTCCTGGCATGCCACTACGAGTTCAGGGCCGCCGACGGCAAAACCTACAAGGACCTGGTAAAGGTGGCCTTTGCGCCGGAGCAAATCCGCACGTTCACGCCGATGCCCTCCGACTTCCTTCAGTTCTGGCAGAAAGCCCTGAAGGACGCCCGCAAGGTGCCCTTGGAGCCCCAATACACCGATGTGCCCGATGCCACCAACGACCAGTTCGTGACCAAGCGGGTGCGGCTGCACGTGGGCCCGGAGAAGTGGATGCAGGGCTTCCTGACCTATCCCAAGCCGACAGAAGGCCCGACGGCCAACGCCCGGAAATATCCCGTCGTGCTCTGTCCGCCGGGGGCCGGCAGCCAGAAGATTTACCCCTCCGACTACTATCCCCGCCAGGACTGCATCTATCTGAAGATAGATATTCACGACAACGACCAGCTGCTGCCCGACGAGGCCTACAGCCAGGAGCGGAAGAAGAGCGACGGCTATATGAGCCGCGGCATGGACTCACCCGGCTCCTATTATTATAAGGATGTGTATGTGGGCTGTGCCCGCGCTCTTGACTTCCTCTGCTCGCTGCCCGGCTGGGACGGGCGCAATGCCATCGTCACCGGCGGTTCGCAGGGCGGGGCGCTGACCATCGTCACCGCCGCCCTCAACGAGAAGGCCACACTCTGTGCCCCCTTCTATCCTGCCCTGTGCGACCTGACGGGCTTTCTCCACCACCGTGCCGGCGGATGGCCCAAGTTCTTCTCAGGTTTCTACAAGGACGGACAGGTGAGCATAGACCGCCAGCAGGCCGTGTCGACGCTGCAGTATTTCGACGTGGTCAACTTCGCCCGCATCCTCAAGGTGCCCACCTTCATGTCGTGGGGCTACACCGACGACACCTGCTCGCCCACCAGCGTCTGGGCGGCCTGGAACGAAATTGCGGCCCCCAAAGAGCGCGACATCACCCCGTCGAGCGGCCACTGGCGCTTCCCCTCCAGTCAGGAGAAGTGCTTGGAATGGATGAAACACCACATCAATCAGACAACAGATAACCCATAACTAACTATAACAATGAACACTAAACGACTGACTGTACTGCTCATGCTGACGATAGCATTGGGAGTAAATGCACAAGTGACACCCGTCACTCAAATGGAGAAACTGAACCGAGGCGTCGTGGCCCTGCCCCCCAGTTCTGGCACCGGACGCTTTGTCAGCTGGCGCTTCTTGGGCACCGACGACCGTCTGCACACCTCTTTCGACCTGATACGCAATGGCGTAGTCATCAAGAAAGACATGACCGTGACCAACTATAAGGACGCGGGAGGCACGGCCACCTCGCTCTATCGTGTGGTGACCAAGGTCGACGGCCAGGCAGTAGACACCACAGAAGCCGTACAGTCCTGGGAAAAGGTGTACCTCAAACTGCCCCTCGACCGCCCCGCAACGGGTCAGGCCGCCGGAGGCACCTACGTGCCCAACGACTGCTCGGTGGGCGACGTGGACGGCGACGGCGAGTACGAAATCTTTGTGAAGTGGGACCCCTCTACGGCCAAGGACAATTCGCAGGGCGGCATCACCGACAATGTGTATATAGACTGCTACAAGCTCGACGGCACCAAGCTGTGGCGCATAGACTTGGGGCGCAACATCCGCGCCGGTGCCCACTACACCCAGTTCATGGTCTACGACTTCGACGGCGACGGCCTTGCCGAAATGATGTGCAAGACGGCCCCCGGCTCGAAGGACGGTCTGGGCAACTATGTGAACCAGGCTGCCACCGACGAGGCCATCCGCAAGGCATCGAACACCAAGAGCTGGGTCAACAGCGACGGACGCATCAATGGCGGACAAGAATATCTCACCGTGTTCCAGGGCCTCACGGGTATGGCCGTGCACACCATCGCCTACAACCCCAACCGCAATGCAGAGAGCACACTGAGCGAGGCAGAAGGCACCTTCAACTGGGGTGGGAGTAGCAAGAACGACAAGGGCAACTACGGCAACCGTGGCGAGCGCTACCTGGCCGCAGTGGCTGCACTCGACGGCCCGGAGGGGCACCATAGCGGCATCTTCTGCCGTGGCTACTACACCTACGCATACGTCTGGGCGGTCGACTTCGACGGCAAGCAGCTCATCCCCCGCTGGCTGCACCGCTCCGACAACACCACCGGCTACAGCGTGACCGACTACACCAGCAATCCTGAGGGCGTGAAGACCAGCTACTCTACAAAGGCCGCTACCGGGCAGAACGGCAGCCGCACCCTGTATGGCAACGGCAACCACAATATGAGCATCGGCGACGCGGATGGCGACGGACGCGACGAAATCATCTGGGGCTCTGCTGCCCTCGACGATGATGGCAAGCTGCTCTATGCCACGGGCTTCGGCCATGGCGACGCCATCCACATGGGCAAGATGATACCGGGCAAGGAAGGCCTGCAGGTGTTCCAGGTGCACGAGGAGAAAGGCAACTATGCCTGGGACCTGCACGATGCAGCCACCGGCTATGTCTACTACAAGGGAGGCCCCAAGGGAGTGGACAACGGACGCGGCATGGCCGCCCAACTCTCGGCAAAGAGTCAGGAGTGGTGGTTCAGCTCGGCCAGCGAGCGGCAGCAGCGCAGCACCGTCACCGGCGAGGTGGCCTCGGCGGCCAATGGCTCGGTGAACTTCAGAATGTACTGGGACGGCACTACGCAGGACGGACTCCTCGACGGCAGCAAGCTCGACAAGTATAAAGACACTGACGCTTCATTCAGCCGTCTCGTCACGTTCTCCAATCTCGGACCGGGCAGCACCTGCAATGGCACGAAGAATACACCCTGCCTGCTGGCCGACATACTGGGCGACTGGCGCGAAGAGTTGGTGCTCTATGCGCAGGATGACAATGAGACCTGTCTGGGCATCTACTCCACCAACTACACCACCAGCTACATCGTGCCCACTCTGATGCACGACCACACCTACCGCATGGCCGTCTGCTGGCAGAACACGGCCTACAACCAGCCGCCCCACCTGGGCTACAACCTGGCCGAGGAAATGCTGCCCAAACTGGTGTGCGAAGAGAAGGAAATGACCGTCGCTGTGGGGCAGGAGATGACTTTCTCTGCCACGGCTCTCAACTCCAAGACCCTTTCCCTTTCGTTGTCCATACTGCCCGACGGCACCACGAAGGCCAGCAATGTGCCCGAAGGCTTCACACGCACCATTAACTATGTGGCCAAGACGCTCGTCATCACAGGTTCGCCCCAGATGGAGGGCGACTACCAGTTTGTCGTCACCATGACTGGCTTGGGGAGTGAGAAAGTCAGCGACACGATTGTGGTGCACGCCACTCCGCAGCAGACCATTGCCTTGCAGGGCGATGTGAATGCCGACGGTTGCGTTGATGTGGCCGACATTTCTGCCACAATCTCCTTTATGGCCGGCGTGGCGAAATATGAGAATGCTGACGTCAATGGCGACGGCCGCGTGGATGTAGCCGATATATCTGTCATCATCAGCCTGATGGCCAATGCAACGAAACCTGAAGACTAACACCCGCAAAAAGCAGAATATGCAAAGACTGGCTGTAATGTTGTGGCTGCTGTGCCTGGCCGTGGCTTGTCAGGCACAGACACCCAGAGAGGATTTCAAGAAGAATGTAGGCTGGTCGGGAGGCAGTTTCACGGCCTATCCCGGCCCCCTTCAGCCTAAGTTGACGCCGCCGCCCGGCGGCAAGCGTCCTTTCTACATCAGCCATTATGGCCGCCACGGCTCGCGCCATCACACCAAGTACGAGGACTTCGACTATGTGCTCAACGTGCTGGAGAAAGCCCGTCACGAGGGCGTGTTGACCCCCTTGGGCACCGACGTGCTGGGGCGTGTCAGGCGGTTGCGCGAAGATGTGAACGGCCATGTGGGCGAACTGACAGAACTGGGCGTCAGTCAGCATCGCGACATCGTCAGGCGTATGTACAAGCGGTTCCCCGAAGTGTTCAAGGGCGACGTTGTGGTCGATGCCCACAGCACCTTGGCCGTGCGCTGCCTCATTTCGATGGGCAATGCCCTGCTGGAGTTGCAGAAACTCAATCCGCGTCTGCAAATCAATATGTGCGCCAGTCAGGCCGACCTGGCCTATCTGTCGTACAACGACCGCAGACTGACGGAAAAGGCCCCATCGAGGGAAAACCGATTAATCTACGAGCAGTTCTGCGAGGCCCATCCCACGTGGGAGCGCGTAGTGTCGCAGCTGATTGGCGACACGGCCTACGTGAACCGCTATGTCAATGGTGAGCGGTTCAACTATTTCCTCTTCCGCCTGGCCTCAAATGTGCAGAGCGTGGCACTGGCCGACGAGCTGACGCTCTACGACCTGTTTACCGAAGAGGAAATCTTCCGCAACTGGGAAAAGGAGAACATCTACTGGTATATGGGCTTCGGCTTCTGTCCGATGAACGGCGGCGAGCAGCCTTACAGCCAGCGCATTTTGCTGCGCACCATCATCGAGCAGGCTGACAGCTGCCTGGCACTTCCCCGACCCGGAGCCACCCTGCGCTATGGCCACGACACCATGCTCATGCCGCTGCTGTGCCTGCTGGGCGTCGACGGCTACGGCCAGTCGTTCACCGATATCAGCCTGTTGGCCGAAAAGGGATGGTTGGACTATCGTGCCGTTCCCATGGGTGGCAACATCCAGTTTGTGTTTTATCGCAAAAACCCCTCCGACGACGATGTCGTCTTCAAGGTTCTGCTCAACGAGAACGAGGCCCGGCTGCCTATCGCCACCGACATTGCCCCCTATTACCACTGGAGCGATTTCCGCCGTCACTACCTGTCGCTAATTGAGGCCTACGAGGCCAGCCACCCGGAAGATTGACTATGGCCACCGACGAGCAATATATGGAGCGCTGCTTGCAACTGGCCCGCAACGGGTTGCAGTCGGCCCGACCCAACCCGATGGTGGGCGCGGTCATCGTGGCTGTCCGTCCGGGGCAGGGCGAGCGCATCATCGGCGAGGGCTATCACGTGTGTTGCGGTCAGGGCCACGCCGAGGTGAATGCCTTCGCCTCGGTGAAGCCGTCGGACGAGGCGTTGCTACGCGAGGCCACGCTTTATGTGTCATTGGAGCCGTGTTCCCACTTTGGCAAGACGCCCCCCTGTGCCGACCTGATTGTGGCCAAAGGCGTGAGGCGCGTGGTGGTGGGCTGCATCGACGAGTTTGCGAAAGTGCAGGGCCGGGGCATCCGTCGTTTGCAGGAGGCGGGCATCAGCGTCACCGTGGGTGTGAAGGAGACCGAATGTAGGCAGCTGAACCGCCGCTTCTTCACGTTCCACCGTCAGCACCGCCCCTACATCATCCTGAAGTGGGCGCAGACGGCCAATGGCTTTATCGACGATGGCGGTCGCCCGTTGGCCATCTCCACATCTTTCACGCAGATGCTGGTCCATAAGTTGAGGGCCGAGGCAGATGCCATCCTGGTGGGCCGGGTCACCGACGAGCGTGAACATCCGGCGCTGACTGTGCGCCATTGGGTGGGGCCCAATCCCGTCAGACTGGTGGTGAGCCACAGCCAGCCCCTCAGTCTGGAGGCGTTGTACGAGCAAGGCATACAGTCGCTCATCGTCGAGGGCGGGGCCGCGACGCTCAATCGTTTCTTTGAGCAAGACCTGTGGGACGAGATTCGGGTGGAGACCGCTCCGCTGACCGTGGCTGCCGGCACGCGGGCGCCGCAACTGCCAGCCACGGCACGGGTTGCCGGCAGTGCGTGCTACGACGGCAACCGCATCGTTACTCTTGTGCGGGCTTGACCTTTCCGAACTTTTGCTGATAACCAATCATCAGACGGTGCGCCAAAACGTGCTGTTTCAGGTTGTTCACCTTCAGCTGCTGGTAGTCGCCCAGATAGCCAATGATGAGTGTGCCCAAGCGTGAGCACTTCCATTCCACTTGCAGCAGTTGGCGGAAGTTGGGTGCGGAGACCATAGTGGTCGGCACGGCATTGTGGTCGTAATTGCCCAGCGAGAACATTTCGTAGTACGACTGGCCGTAGTTGGGGCTGAAGGCGATGCCCAGCAGCGGGAGGTCCAGTTCGTAGCGCAGCCCCACCTTGCCGCTCATCTGCCACAGGGCGGTGCCCGATGGGCGCAGTTGCAGTGCCAGCCGTGCGTTGGCGGGGTTGTTGCTGTTGCGGGTGTTGTAGATGAACCCCACGCCCAGGTTAGCCAGGCCGCCGGCCTGGAGTGTCAGCCGTCCGTCGAGCAGCGGCCAGTTGTAGTAGCGTCCGAAGTAGAGGTTATAGCATCCCTCCAGTTCATGGCCGTCTTCTGAGCGGTCTTTTACCGACGCGAGGTTGAGTTGGTTTTGCCAGACGGTAGACCAGCGTGAGTTCTGCCGTGTGCGCTCGCTGACGGTCAGGAAGGTGATGCCTATGCCGCTGAACTTCTCTTGCGACAGGTAGGTGTCGAGCACGTTGGTGCCGCCGATACCTATCTGATAGTTGTTCCGTATGTTGGTTTGTGCAGTGGCGCCGACGGCCATCATCAGTGGCAGGCAGAGCGCCGCGATTGTTTGTCTGATTCCCATGTTGTGACGTTGATGGTTATTGCAGTTCAAGGTTTTTCATCTCTATCCCTTTTCCCTCGATGGTCAGCCGATAGGTGCCGGCATTGATTTGTGTGCCCGTTGTGGTGGAGAGCATCTTGAACTTGTTTGGTGTCGGGGGGAAGGTCAGGTTGCGGTCCACGAGCACCGTGTTCTTGCTGTCAGTCAGTTGCAGGCGTGCCGTCACGGGCTGGCCGGTGGTGTTCTTGTAGCGGAAGCGGAGGGCGTATTCCTGGCCCAGTCCGGGATGGATGGTCCAAGCGGTGGTGCCGTCTTTGCCCGGATCGGGTTCGTAGACGGTGGCCGGCCGTGTGTCGGTGTCTGCGGGCAGTTCCTCGTTGGGCAGTTTGGCAATGGTGTCGGTGTCGAATGTCCGCCAGGAGTAGGATGGCTGTGCCAGCTTCACGGCAGAAGTGCCGTTTCCTTTTGTGGCCACGGCTATGGCGGCGATGACGGCCTGTCCGGCTTTCGTTTCGGGGAATGAGATGCGGAGCCCTCCGTCCTTTGCTTTCGCACTGACCACGCGCTTGAGTGCACCGCAGTAGCCAGCCTCCGCCCACGGGTCGAGGTCGTCGATGACGGTCTCTCCGTTGATGGCTACATCGAAGATGCGCAGCCCTTCGTAATCGTCGGTCTCGCCGCCACCTTTTCCGTGCCACGGCTCGGCGAAGTAGAGCTCCACCCGATAGTCGCCGTCGGCCACGGGCAGGTGGTACCACAGGCGGTGGCGTCCGAAGCGGAAATACTGGAACAGTTCGTCGCTCTCGGTGCCACGGATATTCTCGGCGATGTGCCGCTGGCTGGCTTGATAGGGGTGTAGGCCGAAGTCCTGTCCCCAAGAGTGGCTGTAGAGGGTGTCGTCGGCCTGCCACGCCTGTCCGAACTCGTCCTGGCAGGAATCGCCGCCGCAGTTGATGCGGTAGAGGTAGGTGTAGCCCTCGGCTGCTTTCAGGAGGGCGTGGTTGCGGTCGGCAGCTGTTTTGACGGCGGAATTACCGCCGTCTACGGAACGGGCGTGGCGGTGGCGGTAGATGTAGTAGGCGCTGGTGGGCTCTTCCCAGATGGTGGTGAGGCCTTTGTAGTTGATTGGGCCCACCTTGTCGATGCGGCGCAGGGCACCGTCGGGCTGCACACGGCCGGGGTTGTCGTGGCTGGCAAAGAGCCACTGGAAGTGACCGCAGACACCGGTGCTGTCTTCAAAGGCCACGCGGGCAAGGCTGTCCTTGAGGGCCAGCAGGGCGGTGAAGCTCTCCTCGCTGTACTTTGCGGAGCCGTGCAGGCCGATGGTGCGCCAGGCACCGTATTCGCCGTTGAGCAGTTGGTCGGGGCGTGCCAGTTCCTGGGCGTATGCCTCGGCGCTGCCGCCATAGGTGCCGCTCCAGTTCTGTATGACGTTCCAGTCGGTGCCCTCGCCGCCGTTGCAGGTGGTGACGAGACGCTGCGTCGAGGCGGTGGGGTCGAGGCGGCGGATGAGTTCGGTGCACTGCTGGGCGAAGTCGCGTGGCAGCACACTCTCGTTCTGAAGTCCCCAGAGAATGACGCTGGGCGAGTTGCGCCGCTCACGCACCCACCGCTCCAGCAGACGGAGAAAATTGGTGCGGAACTCAGGTGTGTCGTACCAGATATGGGCGGAGAACTGGCTCCAGAAGAGCATGCCCTGCTGGTCGAAGAGCTGCTGGTAGAGCAGGTTGTGGGGCTGGTGGGCCTCGCGGAAGGCATTGAAGCCGGCCAGGCGTATCTGCTTCACCCGTGAGCGGATTTGCTCTGGTGTGAAGGCGTGGCTCTGTCCCAGCAGGTGCTCGTACTCGCAGGTGCCGTTGATGAAGACGGGCTCTCCGTTCAGCCGGAAGCGGTGGTCGTCTCCCTTTGCCGAAACACTGTTGCGGCAAAGAACGGAGGGCCACGAGAGCGAACGGAACCCGAAGGGCGTCAGCACCTCGTCGACGGTGACGAGGGCCGGCTCGCGATGGGGATTGGCGTCGGGGTCAAGGGCTTCAGGCCGCTTCACCATCGAGGTGAGGTTGTAGAGGTAAGGGTCGTCAAGGCTCCAGCGGTGTACCTCGTCGACGTGGGCCGCCTGGCGTATGGTCTTCGTCTCGCCTGGCTTTAGTGTCAGCTCCTGCGTCAGGCGGAAGACGCCTTTGCCACTCTTCTCGGCAAGTTTGTTCACCAGTTCAACATAGGCCCCGTACTTGCTGTAGTTCTTGATTTCGGTCTCGATGTAGACGCTGTCGCAGGCATCGTTGGCCCAGATGTGGACACCGAAAGGCTCGATGCGCACCTCGTGGGTCTCGACGAGCGTCACCGGGCGGAAGATGCCGAAGGGCTGGCTGCCCTCGCTGAAGCCATACTCCGACGAGCAGCCGCCGCAGACCCACGGCGAGGCGGTCTGCATGGCCGGATGGTCCACGCGCACTGTCAGCTGGTTGTTGCCCTGGCGGATGGCGTCAGTCACGTCGAGCGTCCATACCGTCCGCCCCACCAGTTCGCGGGGATAGTCGTGGCCGTTGAGTGTGACCGTGGCGTATGTGCCGACGCCCTCGAACTGCAGGAAATAGCGTTTGTTCTCCTGCATGGTGGCTGTGAAGTCTCTCTGGTAGACGGTCGAGCCGTGCAGGTTGCCGTGGCGCAGTTGGCGGTAGCCGTAGTAGTCGTCGAAGTTGTGGGGGAGGGCGACTGTTGCCGCGATGGAATCGCGGCCTGCGCAGAACGCTTGCCAGCCGGCGTCGAGGGTGGTGAGGCGGCGCTTGCCCGTAGGCTCCGGCTCGGGGAAGCGCACCTCCGAGCGGCCCACCGGCACGCTCGTGGCCACAGCGATGCCCCGCTGCTGTGCGTTATCGACGGCACAGTAGAAGTGGTACACCACCCCGTCGTGCTTCACCACGCAACTCTTGTGGGCGAACATCTCGTCGAAGGGCTTCGACGGCGCAATCAGGTCGGAGCCCTCCCACGTCTGCCAGTGCACCAGGTCGCGGCTGGCGGCAAAGGTGTTGAAGGCGTTGTAGGGGCGCGACGGGTCGTAGGCCTTGAAGTAGAACATGATGAAGAGCGAGTCCATGCGCACTATCTGCGCATCGCCTGTGATGATGCCGCCCACCTCATTGGCAAAGACGGGGTTGCCCGCGTATCGGCGCCATTTCTTCATGTCGTTTGAGAGGGCTATGCCGATGCGCTCGGCCTTCAGCCCATTGGCGGGGTTGACGCCTCCGGCATTGTAGAACATGAGAAACCGCGCCCCGAAGCGGTTGGCGGCGTCGGCGTCATTGGCCAGGTCGTAGACCGTGCTCTTATATTCCGTCAGCTTCTCCCACCACTGCACATCCTTGTCGTTGATGCCGATGATGGGTTTGGCCGATGTCTTCCATTCGTGGGCGGTGGCGGCATTGCCATTGGTCCAGGCCAGTCCGATGTTGAGCGGTTCGCGCACGGCCTCATAGCCCGTGCCGTGGCCGCCGATGTAGGTCATCCAGCGCTGGCCCTTGAACGACTGCTGCGCGTAGCTGCCACCCCACGTCCAGTCGATGAGGGCAGGAAATCCGCCGCGCTGGTTCATGTCCCACCCGCTGTCCCTGAAACTCAGCAGCCGGCCCAGTGTGGTCCAGTGGAGCAGGTCGGGGCTTTCGGCCAGCCAGGTCTCATAGCCGCGGCCGTCGGTGCCTGACTTGCCGTCGTAGCAGACGTAGGACATCAGCCAGCGGTCGCCCTCGCGCCAAACGGTGGGGCAGTCAAACTTGTGGTAATTGTCTTGCGGTGCCACCACAAGTCCGTATTTGTGGGGTGTCCTCACCTCTTGGTAGACGGCCTGCATCACCGCCGACGGGATGGTGTCGGCGCTGACGGCCATTGCGGCCAGGGCGAGGATGGCGGCGAGTATCTTTTTCATAAGCGGCAATGGTTAGTCTTGGAACAGCCAGTCTACCTCGGTCGAGGGACCGTTGAGGGCGCAGTCTCTCGGGCGGATGTCGTCGGTGGTGAATCCTGCCACGAGGAGGATGCCCTTGGGCAGGCGCAGCGTGTGGCGGCCCGCAGGCAGACTGTAGGCGTGGATGTTCACCTTCGGCATTTGCTCGATGGCGATGGCATTGGTCAGCAGCGGCTCCGCCTGGCCGTACTCGTTGCCTGTTGCGTCGGTCTCCAGCTTCGGCGGCTTGGCCCACTTCGGGTCGTCGTCGCGGAAGAATCCCACCAGCACCTTCACCGGCTTCTTTGTCTCGAAGTTGAGGGTGGTGCCCACGATGCGCGTGGTGTCGCGGTTGAGCACCAGCGGCTGCAGGGCGGTCAGTTCGGGTGCGACGCTGTCTACGGGCGTGTCGGTGCGCTTCTCGAAGAGGATGGTGCCTTTCTGCAGGGGCGTGGGGTGGAAGTTGTGGGGTGGGAGGAGTGTGACTGCTGCAGCCTTGGCGGGCATGATGAGCACGTCCTGGCGGGCGGCGGGGTGCTTCAGCTTCTCAATGTTGGCCTTCAGGGCCGCCACCTCGCTTTCGTAGACGGGCAGCATCTCGCTCCACGTCTTCATCCGTCCGCCGTCGCCGCCCACGGGTATGCGCCTCTGAGCCGTCTGCATGGAGTTGGCGTAGAGGTAGGTGCCGGCGGTCAGCTGGCTCAGCACGCGCCACATGCCGACACTCTGCTCCAGCAGGGGCACGGCTGCCTCCAGATGGCCGATGTCCTTGGTCCACTTGTAGCGCAGCACCAGTTCGGCGGCCCGCACTTTGCGCTCGAAGCTCATGGCGAACAGCGCGTAGCAGGCAATGTCGCTGCCCAGCCGCCGCAGCTCGTCGCCCCGCTCTCCCTGTGGCAGGGTGCCGATGGCCGCGATGGCGGCATCGAAGGCGGCCGACGCCTGCCTGCCGTGCTCCATGCACTGCGCAGCAATGTCGAGCGGCAGTTCGCCGGTGTGGGGCAGGCCCTTGGCCTCCTTCTCGGCCCACTCGATGAGTTTCTCGCCCTCAGGGCCGCAACTCTCGTAGAAGCCGGGGTAGATGTTGAACTTATAGGGATTGACCAGCTGGGCCATCGTCATGCCCAGGAGCAGCGTCTGGCGGTTGCCCTCGGTGATGCCGAAGCGGCGCAGCAGCTTGGGCGCAATCTCGCCCGACTCGTCGTAGGCCTTCAGCAGATGGGCGGCTGCCTGTGTGCTGATGCCGAAATGGCTGGCCAGCGTTTCCGTCCAGAATGTGGTCTCGGCCGGACCGCTGCGCTCCACATTCCACGCATAGCGGCCCCACGCCCGGTACCACATCCAGTCGCGGTCAATCTGCATAAGCCGTGAGCCGTCCGCCAGTTTGTCGGCGGTGTAGGGCCAGTCCCAGTAGGAGGCCTGGGGGTAGAGGTGCAGCCCCTTGGAGTGGTGGACGCGGTGCATGGCCTGTACGGCCTTCTGGATGAACGCCGGCGACGACCACCGCCACGGCTCCAGATTGGCCAGGATGTGCACGTTGTCGATGTGTACGGGCGTGGCCGCTGCCAGCTGGCGGTGGGTCTCGCCCCAGGGGCCGCCCGGCTCGTAGGTGGTCAGACTCTCGCCCGTATATTTGTTCATGGTGTAGATGTTGGGATAGAGCGGCAGCGAGGCCCGCAGCACGGCGGGGCCGTCGGTGTCGTGGTTGCGCAGGATGATGGGGGGTAAAGAGGTGAGGGGCGAGGGGTGAGAGGTGAGAGAATGGCTCTCTTGCCTCTCACCTCTCACCTCTTGCCCCTCACCTCTCAGCCCATCCAGTATGCCGGGAATGATGGTCTCCGTCATCCAGCGTATGTCGGTGTCGAGGCCCGACATGGCCTCGCCCAGACAGACGAGAAAGCCCACCCGCGGATATTTCTGGACAAAGGCGGCAATGGACTTGCGCGTATAGTCGGCAATGAGGGGCGTGATGGGGCGGTTGCGGTCTTGCGTCTTGATGCCATAGTGGTCGGCGAAGGGCTTCGAGACAATGATGTTGTAGAACATCTGGATGATGCGGATGCCCCGGCGGTCGGCCTCGTCCACCAGGAAGCCGAACATCTCCTGATTCTTCGCCATCGTGGCGTCGTCGACCTCGGTGGCGAAGGGGTAGTCGGGTAGCTTGACCAGCGAGGCGAAGGGGTGGCCGTTCCACAGGTAGAGCGTGTTCATATTGCAGGCGGCCAGCAGGTCGAGATACTTCAGCCACAGCTCTTTGTCGTAGAACCATGGGAAGTTCTCCGGCGTGTAGGGATATTCGTAGACGCGGTGGCCGGGCAGATATTCCGTCTTCTGCAGGCCCACGCAGGTGCCGCGCATCACCATCTGGGGCGCGTCGGCAATGGTCTTCACCCGCGCCAGCGTCGGGTCCTGCCGCCACTCCTCCAGCAGGCGGTTGGCGCCGTAGATGCATCCGGGACCGTCGTTGCCGCTGATGGTCACTCGCTTACCCTTGCGGCTGAGGGTGAACCCTTCGGGCGAGCCCTGCCCGTTGGTGTCGATGGCGACGGTCAGGTCGGTGTCGATGGCATCCAGCAGCGAGGCGGCGTAGGCGGCCTGCGGGGCGGCGCTTTTCACTTTGATTTTCACTTTGCCTGCGGCCGACAGGACCGACAGGAGGCACAGTGCGATGACGATGCTATGGCTTTTCATTGTAGGTCAGTGTGGATGGTCTGCTTTGGGGGGATTTCTATTTGACGGTCGCCCACGATGAGCGTGCCCCGGCCACCGTCGCTGCTCACGGTGCAGCGGCTGCCGTCCAGCTCGACGTGGATGAGGCCGAAAGGCGTGGGCACGTCGCCCTTCATCCACTGCAGTCCGGCCAGCGTGGGCCGCACTTCGTACTGGGCATAGCCGGGCTGTGTGGGGCGCACGCCGAGCATATACTTCCCTATAATATAAAGTGGTGAGGCACCCCAGGCGTGGCAGAGGCTCTTGCCGTAGGGCCGGCCGTACATGGCCAGATGGTCGGTGCCCTGCTCGGCGGGGTTGTACTTCTCCCAGAAGGTGGTGGCGCCCAGGCGCAGCATGCCGCCCCAGTAGGCTTTCAGCTGGTGCAGCACATCGGCGTGGTGGCCCGTCTGGCAGAGGGCTTCCAGTTCGTAGAAGCGCATATAGGGCGTGGTGATGGCGGGCACGTCGGGGTTGAGCAGCACATGATTGGCAATCAGGGCCTTTTCGGCATCGGCGGCGAAGTCGTAGATGATGGCGAAGATGTTGGGGAACTTGGTCACCTGCGGGTTCAGCCGTCCGTCCTCTATGGCGTGGAGGTAGGCGTGGCGGCCGCCATCCCAGAAGGTCTTGTCGATGCTCTGGCGCAGGGCTTCCACGCGCTTGCTGGTCATGTGCCAGTCGGTGCCGAGCAGGTCGGCGATGGCGCGCATGGTCTCAAGGGCTTTCCACAGCAGGATTTGCTCGAAGGCCAGCGTGCCGCGCTTGTGCATGGGGAAGTCGGTCCAGTCTACGAAAATCCAGTCGTCGGCCTGGCCCTCGGCCATTCCGTCGGCGTTGACGCGGCCCAGCACGTAGTCCATCAGACTGACCATCTTGGGCCACATCTCGGCCAGGAAGGCCCGGTCGGCGGTGTAGGCATAGTAGTCGGCAATGGACTTGAACCAGTAGAACGTGTAGTCCATGATGGTGTTGATGTGGGCGGTCACCGGGTCCTTGCCGCGCAGTTGGCGGATGGTGCGCTTCACGCACTCGGTGTCGAAGTGCAGGTAGTAGTTCATCAGGTACGACTGGATGGCGTCGCCGCTCCATGTCCAGCGGTCGCGCTTGATGCCGTCGCAGAAGAACTCGCGGGTGGTCAGTTCCAGGGTGTAGGCGGCCACGCGCCAGATGTGGTTCAGCTCGTCGTCGCTGCAGCTGAAGCTGGCGCACCGTGACGGGTCGGAGGGGGCGTACTCGAAGTCCATGGTCACGTCGGCGTAGGTGCTGTCGGCAAGGGTCTCTATGCAGACGTGGCGGAAGGCCTTGCTGCCCAGTGTGCCGCCCGTGCTGAGGGTGTCGAGCGTCTCGCAGCGGGCCGTGTCGAGGGCCTCTTCGCGGCTCTCGCCGTAGTAGATGCGGGCGGTGCCCTGCAGGCCGTGCAGACGGAGGAAGCCGAAGACCTCGCGGCCGAAGTCGTAGAGGCGGGCCGTGGCCGAGACGGCTTCGCTGCCGACGGGGCGCAGCGGCGTGGTGGGCAGTCGGTAGAGCGAGGGCGGGCAGTCGGCGCTGTCGAAGCACCATGAGGCGGCGGGCACGTAGATGCCCGAACCGTGGGCCATGCCGTGCTCGTCAATCCATATTTTGTCCTCGCAGGTGGTCAGCCATGTGCTGTCGGTCTTCACCGTGGGGCCGTCGATGTAGAGGGCTGGCGGCGTGGCTTGGTTCCACACCTTCAGGGCCAGCGTGTGGCGGCCGGCGGGGATGGTGCACGGGCCGGGGGCCTGCAGATGGCCGTCGATGGCAAGGTTGTACTGGCCCTCGGCGGCGATGTTGACGGTCTCGGCCTCTGGCAGGTCTACGTCGCGGGTAAAGACCACCGTGGGCCAGTGGGAGTCCTGTTTCCAAATGGGGGGAAACATAGCCCCGCGCTCGGTGCGGCGGTTGTTGAAGCGGTTGCCGAGCCACACCTCGAAGTCGCCGGGGAACCATATCCAAGTAGCTTTGCTCTCCATAATGACTTTTGGCTATATCTTTGCAAAGATACACATTTTTGCCCGATGTCAGCCATTTTCCTCCGCTTTTTAAGGATAAATAACTCAACAGTCGGATGCTGAAAGACTGTGGGTGGGCTCTGCAAGTAGGGCGAGGATTGAAAAAGTTTTACATACCAAAAGGTAGCCCCAAGCGGACTCAGAGATAAGTGCCTTTTATCTCGGAGATAAGTGCCTTTTATCTCCGAGATAAGTGGCACTTATCTTTTTAGGGGGTATTTTGGCCGTTTTAGAAAAAATTGACAAAATGGATGCTTAAATCATAAAAGATTGGCCTATAGGTCGAGTTGTTTCTACAGAGCCTTTTGTTCACTCAAAGCTCATACAGCAACTCTTCAGCCTTTCGCGTTTTGCGCTTACCTGCCTTCACCTCTTCAAGCTGCTGAAAGCCCTCCACCAATCCTTGACGAATATCTTCGTCATTCATAAAAAATTATCGGAACGGCCAAATGTTTTCGCAGGAAAAAAACACTGGCGGCACCCGCCCATTGTGTGGGGGATGCCGCCAGAATGTGTTAGCCAAAAACTGTGCGATTATTCGTTCTCTTCGAGGCCGCTGTAGCGGATGCCGCTCACCTTGTAGCGGGTGTAGCCGTCGCCGGGATACCAGGGGTCGTCCTTGTAGGTGACGAAGAAGACGATGCTGTCGGTCACCGAGCCGTTGTTCTGGCGGCCGGCGTTCTTCAGAATCTTGCCCTCGATGGTGACGGGCATGGACTTCACCTCGTGGAACAGCGAGTCGACCATCTTGGGCTCGGTCTTGTCGTCGTCGGCCCAAATGGTGTCGCCCTTCTCGTCGCGGTCAACCACCTTCACCCACCACTGGTAGCCGTCGCCCAGGTTCTCAGACTCGGTGCTGCGGAAGGTCATGGCGTTCTGGTCGATGACGACCTTCGTCTTGAGCGTGTAGCTGGGGAAGTTGGAGCGGAAAGCGGATTTTGCTGCCACGGTGTCGCCATCGAGCATATCGATAAAGTCCCATAAATAGCTCTGGTACTTGGCCGATAAGTTTCCTATGCCCATGTTGTCAATCCACATCTCGTTGGACGTGTTGCCCGAGGTGTTGTAGGTCAGCATGAGTGTGCGGCCTCCCAGTCCGAAGTAGTCCTCACCGTCGTTGTATCTTTCGATGTTGCCGTTATCGTCGTAGACGGGCACGTGTATGGGCACGTCGTTCTGGTCGACAGCATCGACGGTGCAATACCACTGTCCGGCCATGCTGACGGTGGCGGTGTTCTCAATATCCTCCTTCTGGCAAGCTGTTGCAAGGAAGAGCAATGCTGCGAAATATAATACTTTCTTCATAATAGCGGTCTGTTTACTGTTGTTTTACCCAAGTCTGATTGAAAAACATAGTGTTGCCGTTGTAGACAGCCACAAGGCTATAGGTGCTTGTTGCAGCATCGAATGTGCCGGTAAGGCCATCGAGGCTGTCGCCCCATCCGGGAATTTTGCTTTGAACTAACGACACATTTCCGTCGCCATCTATTGCGATGACACCTCCCATGGCGTATTTTTCGCCATAGCCGGCACGCTGGCAGTACCATCCTCCGAAGAGGTCGTCAACGGTAAAGGTGCCGTTGCCGTTGTTAATGACCACTACGCGGAAGTCACGTCCGTAGGCCACGGTGTTGCCGTTATAGACGCGGGTGCCGCTTGCCTGGTTGATGAAGACACCTTCGGTAGGGTCGTTGGGGTCGGCCACGAGTACGGTGCGTGTTGCGCTGGCACCGAAGCCGTCAGAGTTCTTTGCAGTGGAGTAGGTCAGGGTGTAGAGACCACTCTTGTTGATGTCCAAATTGCCAGTAACAGTCACCTTGTCCGACACATCCTCGCCCGCCATGATGGAGACGTAGCCCGGATCGACGAATGACTTGCCTTTCTCGGTCACAACGAAGTCACTGCCTTTCAACTCAATGGTGGGGTAGTAGGTGATGCGGCTCTTGCCTTCCGACTCGTCGTCGCTGCAGCTGGTCATCGTGAACGATGCCACTGCCAAAGCCATTAAGAAAAATATATTCTTCATATTAATGTTCGATTTATTGATTTTCGATTTGAGAGTAATCTTCAATTTTCAATCTACTTGCCCCAGAATACGGGAGTTGTGTAGCCAGGGAACTCGGGCGAGTTGCCGTTGCGTGACGCCGAGCTGTCGGCGTAGGGCCAGCGCTCCAGGATGTGGTTCTGTCCGAGTTTGTCCTCCACCAGGATGGGGGTGTAGAGCGTGCCGGGCACGTAGAGTTCGGGCTTGTACGATGCGTCGTCCTTCAGGTTGTACATCTGCGGGCCGGTGACGCTGCCGAAGGCGGGATAGTCCAGACGGCGGGCCTCACACCAGGCCTCGAAGTTGTTCACGCCGGAGAGGGCAATCCACTTGGAGATACCGATGCACTCCTTGTACTTGCTCTGGGTGTAGGGGAACTTGGCGATGACCTTGTCGGCTCCGCTGACACCGGCCGAAGCGCACGATGCCTCGATGGCGGCGTTGTAGTGGGCCTGGGCCTCGGCGCTGTTGTTCTGGCGGGCATAGTACTCGGCGATGAAGAACTCCACCTCAGAACGAGTGATCAGGTAGACGGGCATGTCGTAGCTGGCCACGGGGCGGCACCAGTAGGTGGACTTGTAGCTGTTAGACGTGGAGAAGTTCGTGCCCGAAATGCATCCGGTGTACTCGCCTGCGCCGTTCTTCTCGAAGAAGGCCGGCAGACGGGGGTCTTCATAGACCACGTCGCCATTGGCATCCTTCTGCAGCATGGTGCCGATGATGGCCACGTTGGCCACAACATTGATCTGAGTGTTACCCCAGGCGGTGGAGAACTCCTCGGCGTAGTAGGGGCTCATGGCACCGGCCTCGTTGCCCCAGCAGTCCTGGTAGGCCACGTCCTCTTCGGGGAAGTTGTCGTCGGCCACCAGCTTGCCTACTTCGGCGGCCACATCGGGCACGGCATCGATTTCGCGCATCATCAGCTTCAACTTCACGGCGTTGGCAAACTTGATCCAGTTGGCGGCCGTCTCTCCGGGGAAGAGGAAGTTGGTGGCCACCTGGTCGGCAGCCTGAGCTTTCTCCAAGGCCTCGTCCAGTTCCGTGATGAGTGCGGCGTAGATGTCCTTGCCGTCGTCATATTTGGGCGATGAGATGCTCACATTGAAAGCCTCAGTGAAGGGCACCTCTCCGTAGCAGTCCACAAGTGCCTGATAGGTGAAGGCGCGCAGGGTGGTGGCGGCGAGGTAGCTGCCCCACTCATTGTTCTGCTGGGCCAGCGTGCGGATGGTCTCCAGGTTCTTCAGCGTGCGCGACATCAGCTGTGTATAGGTGCCGCTGGAGCGTGTGGCCGACATCTTGAACTGCGAGAAGTCCAGATAGTTCGACGTGCCGAAGGTCTGTGCGTAGTGCTGTGCATAGTATCCGCCAGTGATGCGCATGAAGTCGCCATAGCTGCCGGCGAGGTTCATCTCGGCGGCGGGCAGCATGATGCTGGTGGTCATGTTGCTCTCAGAGGGAGAGTTGGGGTCCTGGTTGATGTCCAGATAGCTGTCGCACGCAGTAGTGGCCAGGCCCAGAATGACAGTAGATATAATTGCTATTTTCTTCATAATTATGAGTCCTCCTTTCAATTAGAATTTGATACCTACGTTGAAACCGAAGTTGCGGCAGGCGGGGTTAGAGTAGAGCTCGCCGAAGAGACCCTCCAGGTCGTTGCCGTAAGACGATGTCTCCGGGTCGATGTAGCGGTTGGTCTTGTGGGTCCAGGTGAACAGGTTGTTGGCGAATACCGAGAGGGTGATGTCGCTCAGGTAGATACGGCTGACCCAAGACTTGGGCAGCGAGTAGGCCAGCGTGATGTTGCGAAGCTTGACAAACGAGCGGTCGATGAGGTAGAACTCGCCACCCTCGGCAGCACCGTATTCGTTGAAGTAGTTCTGATAGCTGCTGTTGTTCAGATAGATAGGCGATGTGTTCTCGGTGCCGTCGGCATAGACTGAGTTGGGGATGACAAACGGACGGCGCTCGTTGTAGAGCGTGGCCTCGCCGTTGCCGGTGAACTGCATCAGGTTCTTGGTGCGCGAGAACATGTAGCCGCCCTTGCGGATGTCGAGAGCAGCGCTCAGGGTCAGGCCCTTCCACGAGAAGGCTGTGGTGATGCCACCGGTCCAGTCGGGGTTCACGTTCTTGCCGGTGTCCTTCACCTCGTCGGTCAGCAGGGGCTGGCCGCTCTCACCCACGATGAGCTTGCCGTCCTCGGTGTACTGGGGCAGATAGGTGAACAGCTCGCCAATGGGCAGACCCTCGACGGCACGCATGTAGACAGCGTCGTTGCCGGCCGAGAAGTAATTGATGTTCACCATGCCGCCATCGAGGCTCTCAGGCATCGAGAGGACCTTGTTGTTGTTCTTCGAGAAGTTGAAGCCCAGCTCCCAGCGGAAGTCCTTGGTCTGTACGGGCACGGTGTTGACGAGCAACTCAATACCGCGGTTGCGCACCTTACCGAAGTTGGTCACCATGTAGTAGTAGCCCGTGGCGGGGTCTACGGGGAGGGTGAAGATCTGGTCGTCGGTCTTACGGTTGTAGTAGGCGGCGTCGATGTTGATGCGGTTGTTGAAGAAGGCCAGGTTCAGACCCACCTCAAACTCAGTGGTCATCTCGGGCTTCAGCGTGGTGCTGCCGGCGGTGGCAGCCGTCTGGAAGGCGTTGACACCGTTGAAGGGGAAGGAGGTCAGGTCGGCACCATAGTAGCCGTTGGAGTAGCCCTGCGCGTAACGGGGATAGACCTGGTAGACACCAGCGTCGTTACCGGTCTTACCGTAGGCGATGCGGGCCTTGCCGAAGGTGAGGATGTTGTTCTTGGGGATGACGTTGGTGAAGATCCAGCTGAGCGTTGCTCCGGGGTAGAAGTAGCTGTTCTTCTCCAGGGGCAGGGTCGACGACCAGTCGTTGCGGGCGGTGAGGTCGAGGAAGAGCATCTCGTCCCATCCCAGGGTGAGGTCGCCGAAGAGTCCCACCTGGCGGCGCTTCCACTGGCGCTCGAAGATTTCGGTCTTGGTGGCGCCGTTGGAGAGGTCCCAGAAGCCGGTGCCGAAGGTCAGTCCGTCGGTCTGGTTGCGGGTGCGTGTCTCGTAGCGCTCGTTCATGTTCACGCCGGCCATGAGGTTCACGTCGAGGCGTCCGTCGATGAACTTCTCCTTGAAGTTGGCCAGGAAGTCGTGGTTCAGCTCATACGAGCGCAGATAGGTGGTCGAGACATAGCCGGACTGGTTCATGTGGGAGGGGGCATAGCCGTAGTCCTCGTTGATGAGGGCATCGTCGAGCGTGATTTCAGGCACGCCCAGCTTGTGGTCGTAGTCGGTGTAGTCGAAGCCGAAGCGATAGGTCAGCGTGAGCTGCTTGATGGGGTTGATGTCGGCCTGAATCTTGCCGAACACCTGCTTGGCGTCGTTGTGGTTGTAGTTGTTCTCAATGGCCCAGTAGGGGTTGGTGATGCCGTAGGGGGTATACCAAGCCTCGGGGGTGTTGAAGGGCGACGAGAGGTCCTGACGGTCAACAAGCGACAGGTCGCGGGGGAACTCCAGGATACCGTCAATCATCGAGGTGCCCTGATAGGTGCCCACGGTATTGGTGTTCGACTTCGAGAAGTTCACGCTCGATGAGAGCTTGAACCAGTCGGTAGCCTGATAGCTGCCACGGTAGGCGATAGTGTTACGGGTGTAAGTGTCCTTGTCGCCGGGGATGATACCGTTGTCGTTGGTGTAGCCATAGCTCAGGTAGTAGGTCATCTTGTTGTCCTCCGACACGCCGTTGAGGGCTACGCTGTGAGAGGTCGAAACACCGGTCTTGTAGAAGTCCTTGATGTTGTCTTCAAGAGCGGAGTACTGGTGGATGAGCTGCTGGTGGTTCCAGATGGGACCATAGACCTGGGTGGAGCCGTCGAACTCTGGTCCCCACGAACCGTTCTCAATGAAGGTCTGGGTGCCGTTCCAACCCTGGCCGAACTGGTTCTGGAACTTGGGCAGAGTGGAGACGCTGCGCCACTGCACGCTACCGTCGTAGCTGATCTGGAAGTTCTTGGAGCCTTGGCGCTTGCCGCTCTTGGTGGTAATCATGATGACGCCATTGGCGGCGCGGCTACCGTACAGGGCAGTAGCGGCGGCACCCTTCAGCACAGTCATGTTCTCAATGTCGTTGGGGTTGATGCTGGAGATACCGCCCACAGCGTTGGCAAACTCGTCCTGGCCTTTCTGCGTGCCGGAGAAAGTGGTCTGCTGAAGGGGCACACCATCCACCACGTAGAGGGGCTGGTTGCTGCCGTTGATGGAGCTGATACCGCGGATGATGACCGAGTTGGCCTGTCCGGGGTCGGTCGACGTGGTGTTGATCTGCACACCGGCCACCTTACCGGCCAGGGCCGAGGTGACGTCGGTCATGTGGCCCGACACCAGTTCGTCGTTGTCCAGCGTCTGGGCCGAGTAGCCCAGCGTCTTCTGCTGGCGGCTGATGCCCATGGCTGTGACCACAATCTCGTCGATGGTGGTGTCGCCCGAGCGCAGCACAATGCGCATCTGCGGACGTGCGCTTACTTCGAGTGTCTCCATGCCCACATACGAGATGCGGAGCATTTTCTTGCCGTCAGGAACGGTCAGCGAGAACCGTCCGTCGGCGCCAGTCACCGTACCGATGTTGGTACCCACAACGAGGACGGACACGCCCACCACGGGCTGGCCGTCATCTTGCGAGACCACGGTACCATTCACTTTGGTCTGTGCAAAGGCCCCTCCTATCAGGATGAGCATCATTGCCAACAAAGTAATGAGTCTTTTTTCCATAAAATCTCTCTCGTTTTTTTGTTTAGTTAATGTTAAAAGTTTGGCAGGTTGTGCCTGTATGGTCGGCAAAAGTACAAATAAGTTTTTAAAAAAGCAAACAAAATACTAAAAAAGTTACGTTTTTGTCCCCTTTTTCTTAATAAATGTCACCCGACGATGGGATTTTGGAGGCGATTTGATACCTGTGTGCGCCCTTCAAATGGTAATATGCGGCCTAACGCATGTTGCGCGGATGGTGGCGCAGCACCTCGTCGCGCAGGGTGGTCATAGAGATGTGGGTGTAGATTTCGGTGGTGCCTATTGACTCATGGCCGAGCAGGGCCTGGATGACGCGCAGGTCGGCGCCGCCCTCCAAGAGGGCCGTGGCAAACGAGTGGCGGAGGGTGTGGGGCGAGATGGTCTTCTGGATGCCGGCTGCCTCGGCCTGGCGCTTCAGCATGATGAGCACCATGACGCGGGTGAGGTGGGCGCCGCGGCGGTTGAGGAAGACATAGTCTTCTTCGCCCGGCTTGATTTTCAGTGAGTCGCGCCAGGGCCTGTAGTTGCCGATTTCGCGGAGGGCACTGTCGCTGATGGGCACCAGCCGCTCTTTGCTGCCCTTGCCCATCACACGGATAAACTTCTCGTCGGCAAACACCTGCGACCATCTGAGGTTGACCAACTCGGAGACGCGCAGCCCGCAGGAGAAAAGCACCTCGATGATGGCACGGTTGCGGTGGCCTTCGGGCTTGGAAAGGTCGATGCTGTCCTCCAGTTGGTCCACTTCGGCGGGGGTGAGAAATTCCGGCAGGTGTTCGCCCAGGACGGGCGATTCAAGCAGTTCGGTGGGGTCTTGCTCCACATAGCCGTCCAGCACAAGAAAACGGTAGAACGACCGCACGCCGCTCAGTACTCGACACTGTGAGCGGGGACCGATGCCCTGGTCGTGGAGCGAGGCGGCAAATGCCTGCAAATCAGACAGCTGGAGCGTCTCTACGGCCTGCTGGCGCTCGTCGGCAAAGGCCAGCAGCAGGTCCAGGTCGTGCTCGTAAGCCTCCAATGTGTTGGGCGACACGTTGCGCTGTAGTTTCAGAAACCTCAGATAGTCTCTCCGCGTCTTCCGGGTCTGCTCGTCCATGGCCTATCCAAGTTCTACCACGGTGATGCCTGCACCGCCAAACTGCACGTGCTCGTCGCGGAAAGAGAGTACACCGGGAATGGTGTTGAGATATTGGCGGATGAGCTGGCGCAGAATGCCGCTGCCTGTGCCGTGGAGGATGCGCACGCGGCTCATGCCCACAAGCATGGCGTCGTCGATGAAGTACATCACGGCATTGACGGCCTCGTCGCCGCGCATGCCGCGCACGTCGAGGTCCTGGCGGAAGTTCAGCTTGCGCTCGTCGATGGCGGAGCGGGTGCTGGCCGACACATTGCCGTAGCTGCCCATAATCTGCTCGTTGCGCTCGTCGCTCTTCGTCTGCTGTTTGGCGGAGCCTTCGGCGGCCTCCAGGCGCTCCAGCCGCATCTTGGTGCGCATGCCGCCAAAGATGACGGTGGCCATCTTGCCCTCGACCTTCTCGATGGTGCCTATGCTGGTCAGACCCTTGATGCGGACGGTGGAGCCGACAGCAAGAGCCTCATCCCCAGCTGCGCTACGGGTAGGCGCGTTGGCGGGAATGGGGTTGGGGGTGAGACTGTTGGGGGTGAGGCTGTTGGCGATGAGGGTCTTCTTTTTCTTCTCCTCCTTCCGCTTCTTCCGCTCCTCTATCTGCCGCATTTTGCGCTCTATCAGCTCGTCGTTGGCCTTGGTGTCGATGCCCTCCACCTCCTGCTTGAAGGCCTCCATCTCTTCGCGGATGCGGCGGGTGGCCTCGCGCTCGGCCTGCTGTTCGCGTATCTCGCGGATGGCATTCTCAATCTTCTTGTTGGCCTGGCTCAACAACTCTTCGGCCTGCTCCTTGGCGCGGCGCAAGATGGCCTTGCGCTCCTGCTCAATCTCCTCGATGCTGGCCTCCAGCCGCTCGCCGCGGGCCTCCAGCCGCTTCTCGTGCTGGTGGATGGTCTGCCGCTTGCCTTCCCAGTAGCGCTTATCGCGCACTATGTCCTGCAAGTACTTGTCGCTCTGTATGTAGTCGCGGCCCACAATGTCGCTCGCATCCTGGATAACCTCTTCGGGGAGTCCCGTCTTGCGGGCAATCTCAATAGCAAACGACGAGCCGGGCTGGCCGATGGAGAGCTGGAAGAGCGCCCGCATCTCGTTGCGGTCGTAGAGCATGGCGCCGTTGGCCACGCCCTCATGGTCGTCGGCAAAGTGCTTCAGGTTCTGATAGTGGGTGGTGATGACGCCGAAGGCCTTCTTCTGCCAGAACTGCTTCAGCACCGCCTCGGCAATGGCGCCGCCGATGGTCGGCTCGGTGCCACCGCCAAACTCGTCGATGAGCAGCAGCGTGTGGGCGTCGCAGCAGCGCAGCATCTGCTTCATGTTCGTCAGATGGCTGCTGTAGGTCGACAGGTCGTCTTCTATGCTCTGCTCGTCGCCGATGTCAATCATAATGTTCTGGAACACACCACATTTGGAACGGTCGCCCAGTGGCACGCTCAGACCGCATTGCAGCATATACTGCAGCAGGCCTACGGTCTTCAGGCACACCGACTTGCCGCCGGCGTTGGGGCCGCTGATGATGAGCAGCCTCTCATCCCTCACCTCTTGCTTCTCACCTCTCACCTCTTGCTTCTCACCTCTCACCTCTTGCTTCTCACCTCTCACCTCTTGCCTCTCACCTCTCACCTCTTGCCTCTCACCTCTAAGAAGAATATCCAGCGGCACCACCTGCTTGCCTTGCTTCTCAAGCGAGAGGGCCAGCAGCGGGTGGACAGCGCGGATCCAGTCTATCTGTGGCGTGTCGAGCAGCTCCGGCTCGAAAGCCTTGAACTGCTTGGCCAGTTCGCTCTTGGCGTTGATCAGGTCGATGGTAGCCAGGAATCGGTAGGAGTCGAGTATCTCTTTCACATGGGGGCGCACCTCGTCGCTGAACACCGTCAGGATGCGTATGATTTCGCGGCGCTCCTCGGCCTCCAGTTCGCGTATGCGGTTGTTGGCCTCCACCACCTCGGCGGGCTCAATAAAGACGGTCTTGCCGGTAGAGCTCTCGTCGTGCACGATGCCATTGATCTTGCGCTTCAGCCCTGGGGCTACGGGTATCATCAGCCGGCCGTCACGTAGTGTGGGTGCAGCGTCCTTGTCCACCAGACCGTCGCGCTGGGCCGAATGTAATATGGTATATAATGTACGCGATATGCTGCCCTCCGTCTTCTTCAGTTCGTTACGTATGCCGGAGAGGGCCATCGTGGCGCCGTCTTTCACCCTGCCATACTTGTCGATGATGGAGTCGATGCGGCGGAGCATGGCGGGAAATGTGACCACACCCTCCGTCAGACGGTGCAGGGCAGGGTAGTCGTAGTTAGTGATCTCGCCGTCTTGCCCCTCGCCTCTGTTCAGATATGCCACTATTTTCACAATGGTCTCGAGCGAGCGGCGCAAATCGAACAGCTCAAGCTCCTCCAGATGGGTGCCAGCCAGGCGGATGCGTGCCACGGCCTCGCGCACATCAAAAAAATATTGCAGCGGGAAATCGTCCGATGTCTCTTGTAGCCTGCGAAATTCGCGCACCTGGCAGAGCCATTCGTTCACCACGCCGACATCGGCAGAGAAGGCCATCTCGTCGACCTTCTCCCGACCCAGCGAACTCAGGCAGCGTTCTCGCAGCAGCGTGCGAATTTCGCTGAAGCCTATCTTATGCTCATAGTTGTTTGGATAAATCACGCTGCAAAGGTACTTAATTTAATTCACAGTTTAGTGCTCATCATCCATAGTTTAGAGAATATTCTGTTAATTTTACTTAAACAAGAAAAGAATTTAGAACTTTGCCCCGTCAACTCTGAACTTTTTTTCCTACCTTTGCACCCGCTTTTCGGCACACACATCAAGGAGAGATGGTAGAGTGGTCGATTACAACGGTCTTGAAAACCGTCGTACCGAGAGGTACCGGGGGTTCGAATCCCTCTCTCTCCGCAAATTAATGAAAAGGGAACCTTACGGATTCCCTTTTTTGTGCCTGAAAATCAACTGCTTGCATTTTTAACCCATTGAAAATCTGCTATATAGAGGGAGGAACGTCCCAAAAATGACATAAGCAGTCATTGGACATCTTCCGCTATTATAAGCACG
>CADACW010000026.1 GCA_902786565.1 uncultured Prevotellaceae bacterium
TTCCCAGCCGTTGAAACGGCTGGCTACCGCTGTCAGGCCCCTGCGGGGCATTGGCTGCGCGTGGTTTCCTTAGCGTCATTCAGTTTAATTGCCGTGAATGATTCAGGCTAGAGAATTTGAGAGATAAGTGGCACTTATCTCCAGCATAGGTTGGAAGACTTGCCAAGTTTGGATGGCTCTTTCTTTGCATTTGTTCCGTCTTTTCTTGCGTTTTTCACGGAAAATCACTATCTTTGCAGCGTCAAAACCGAATTTAAGATATGCAACAGAAAATCATTATTCTCGATTTTGGGTCGCAGACTACACAGCTGATAGGCCGTCGGGTGAGGGAGCTCGACACCTTCTGTGAGATTCTGCCCTACAACAAATTTCCGAAGGACGACCCGACAGTCATCGGAGTCATACTGAGTGGCTCTCCCTTTTCCGTGCACGACCCGGAGGCATTTAGTGTAGACCTCTCGCAGTTCGTGGGTCGCCTGCCAGTGCTGGGCATCTGCTATGGAGCACAGTTCATCAGCCACAGCCTGGGCGGACGCGTGGAGAAGGCCGACAGCCGGGAGTATGGGCGTGCCAACCTGGAGACGGTTGATGCCTCGAATCCGCTCTTCCGTGGCTTTGAACAGCACTCGCAGGTGTGGATGAGCCACGGCGACACCATTACCGCCATCCCCGAAGGTTTTCAGGTCATCGGCAGCACCAAGGATGTGAGAAACGCCGCTTTCTGGTCACCCCTCGAGGGGCAGGGAAAGGCGCCCGTCTTCGCCGTGCAGTTCCATCCAGAGGTGTACCACACCTCGCAGGGCACTACGCTGCTGAAGAACTTCGTGGTGGACATCTGCGGCTCGCGCCAGGAGTGGAGTGCCGCTTCGTTTGTAGACAGCACGGTGGAAGAACTGAAGCAGCAGTTGGGCACCGACCGCGTCATACTGGGACTGAGCGGAGGCGTAGATTCCTCGGTGGCTGCCGTGCTGCTGAACCGTGCCATAGGCCAGCGTCTTACCTGTATCTTCGTGGACCATGGCATGCTGCGCAAGAACGAGTTCCAGCAGGTGATGAACGACTATAAAGTGCTGGGCCTGAACGTCATCGGCGTGGATGCCAGCGAGAAGTTCTTTGCCGACCTGGCCGGCGTGACCGACCCCGAGCAGAAGCGCAAGATCATAGGCCGCGACTTCATCGAGGTGTTCAATGCCGAGGCCAAGAAAATCATCAATTCCTCTCCTGTGGGGGGAAGCCAGGAGGGGGCTTGCCGATGGCTGGCCCAGGGCACTATCTACCCCGACCGCATTGAGAGCCTTAACATTACGGGAAAGGTAATCAAGAGCCACCACAATGTGGGCGGACTGCCCAAGGAGATGAACCTGCAACTGTGCGAGCCGCTGAAGTGGCTCTTCAAGGACGAGGTGCGCCGTGTGGGCCGCCAACTGGGCATGCCCGAACATCTCATCACGCGCCATCCCTTCCCCGGCCCCGGACTGGCCGTGCGCATCCTGGGCGACATCACGCCGGAGAAGGTGCGCATCCTTCAGGAGGCCGACGACATCTACATCCGCGGACTGCGCGACTATAAGGTGAAGCTCAGTGGCGAAGAGGCTCGTCGCGTCCTGGCTGCTGGAGTGCCTGCCGAGATGCAGGATGGCGAGATAGAAGTATCGCTCTACGACCAGATATGGCAGGCGGGGGCCATTCTCCTTTCCACCGTCCGCAGCGTCGGCGTGATGGGCGACGAGCGCACCTATGAGCATCCCGTGGCCCTGCGTGCGGTCACCTCTACCGATGCCATGACTGCCGACTGGGCCCACTTGCCCTACGACTTCATGGCGAAGGTGTCGAATGAAATCATCAACAAGGTGCGTGGTGTCAACCGCGTCTGCTACGACATCTCCTCAAAGCCACCCGCAACCATCGAGTGGGAATAGTAGCCGATGAAACTGACATTCCATATCATAGAACTACTGAAGCGCAAGTCGGAAAAACGACTTGCGCTTTCAAATTGCCTTGGCCGGCTCTCCGTGGTGCAAAGGCCGGTTCTTTCGTTTGTCTGTCAGCTGACAAACGAATTTCTGTCAGCTGACGGACGATTGTTTGTCAGCTGACAGAAAATGGGTGTAAAGGGGATGAAGGCAAGCTGCGAGCTTGATTTAGAAGTCTATCTGGCAGCCGAGGCCTATGACGCGGTTGGTGCGGGTGAAGTTGTCGCGGGTCTCGTAGCTGGAGCCGTTAAGGGGATTGGTGTTGGTGGTCACCTTGTCGTAGTCGGTGTAGTTGGTCTGGAAGTAGGCGGCTGAGAGTGAAACCACGTCGGAGACACGGTACTTCACACCGAAGCCGGTGCTGTAGCTGTTGACCACAAACGAGAGGTCGTTCATGTACTCGTCGGTCAGTCCGTAGCGGGTAATCTGTCCGCCGGCAGAGATGGTGACACGGTCGGTGACGTCCCATTCCACGCCGCCAAGATACTCGTCGGAGCCGTGCGAGAGCTTGTCCTGCGAATTGCCGAACCACTTGGCGTTCTTGTCGTAGTAGTGGTGGTAGCCCAGGTTCAGGCGCAGGTTGCTCAGTGCGCTCCACTGTGCGCCCACTGCCAGCATGGCGGGCATGTCTTCATCCACATCGGTATCGTCGGCAAACTTGTTGATGTTGTTGATGGCAGGCACGTTGCCCATCGAGCTGGGCAGCTGGAGGGGATGCTCCAGGGTGGAGCGGTTTTTCATCTTCATCTGTGTGTTGAACTCATACTTGGCGGCGAAGTTGAAGTTGCCCACCTTGTAGTCTACGCCGATGATGGGGGCCAGTCCGAATCCCTCCTGATTGCTCATCAGGTTGACGCCGTTGGAGTAGTGCTGCAGTCGGTTCAGCAGTTCGAGCGATGCCTCACCCCTTGCCAGCTGTTCGGCTGAGAGTGCTGCGCCCATCTTGGCCTGGGTTTCCAAATATTTTCTCAGGTCGTAGACCTTGTCGTTGAGGTATGTGTCGAAGTTTGTGACTGTGGTGGTGCCGTCGGCATTGCCCTGGAGCACCTGTATGTTGCTCAGGCGGGCCTTGTAGGATGCGTTGCCGTAGAGTGCGCGCAGACCTCCGTAGACCGACCAGTGCTGGTTGATTTTGTAGGCGGCGCCCAGCTGGAATCCGAAGTAGTACTGTCGTCCGCGCATATAGCCGTTGACATCATAGCCCTTTGCACCGAGCAGCTGTCCTATCATGCCCACTGCCCCCTCGAATGAACCGAGGCCCTTGTCGAACTCGCACACGCCGCCACCGCCGGGCAGCGAGAAGTTGAACTGGTAGCTCCAGTTGCCCCTGTTATAGGCTGCCTGCACCGAAGGGATGAAGGGTGCGTCGGCAATGCCTTCGAATGTTTTGGTGTCTTTGCCCTCGTTCTTCAAGCCGGTCATGAAGAGGGGGTTGGTAGACCTGACGGTGCGTGTCTGGTGGGCATACTGCCAGTTGAGTGCCAGATGGAAGCCTTCGGGCATGAAGGCCACGCCTGCGGGGTTGCTGTAGACACCGTCGAGTGCGATGGCAGCATCGCGGGCGGGATTTCGCAGAAAGTCTATGCTCTGATTGGTGTTGGTAAGAATGCCACCGGCCTGTGCCGTTGTGGCCATTGCTGCCAGCATGATGCTGGGCAGGATTGTTTTTGATTTCATATCCTTTGAACAAACTTTAAAAAAACGGCTGCAAAGGTACGCTTGTTATCGCACACGGAAAGAAAAAATGTGCAATATTTAAAATTCGTTAACATAAATGCCGTTAAATATTGCACAGACCCTTATGCTTTGTGCACGTTTTGCTAAATAAAAGTGGGTCTTACTTTTGGTAAATTGGGAAAAAAGACGTACTTTTGCGGCAGATTAGCACTTGATGAGGATGGATAAGGAAGGAATACGCAACAGAATGAAAGACAGTCCGCGGCTGAAGCGGGTGCTGGACTGGCTGGTGATGAACCAGCGCGACGCCCGCCCGCGATGGTATGTGCGCCTGTTGGCTCCGCTCTACCAGCAGCGTGGGCGCGGGTCTAAGGTCTACGCCTCGGTGCGCATGGACACGCCGCCCTACCGCCGTTTTGTGCTGGGGCGGGGCAGCGTGGTGGAGTCCTACTCGTGCATCAACAACGCCGTGGGCGATGTGGTCATTGGCGACCATACCCGCGTGGGCCTTCACAACACCATCATTGGCCCCGTGACCATTGGCAGCCACGTGAATCTGGCGCAGGGCATCACAGTGACGGCCCTCAACCACAACTTTGCCGACGCCGCGCTGCGCATAGACCAGCAGGGGGTGGCCACGCGCCCCGTGGTCATAGCCGACGATGTGTGGGTGGGGGCCAATGCCGTCATCCTGCCGGGCGTCACCATCGGGCGCCATAGCGTGGTGGCTGCGGGGGCGGTGGTCTGCCGCGACGTGCCCCCATATACACTGGTGGGCGGGGTGCCTGCCAGGGAACTGAAGCAACTTAAACCGACTTTGAGGCCATGAAGATAGGAATAGAAGCGCAACGCATTTTCCGCAAGAACAAGCACGGCATGGACTACGTGGTGCTGCAGGAGATACGACAGCTGCAGCAGATGGACAGTGACAACGAGTACTACGTCTTCGTGAAGCCCGGCCCTGACCGCTGTGTGGAGGATTCCAGCAATGTTCACGTGGTCGAGATTGACACGCCCACCTATCCGCTGTGGGAGCAATGGGCCCTGCCGCGTGCCGCCCGCCGTGCAGGGGTGGAGCTGCTACACTGCACCAGCAACACGGCCCCCATCCGCTGCGACGTGCCGCTGGTGCTGACGCTGCACGACATCATCTTTCTGGAGCCACGCGACAAGCAGAACCGCTCGCTCTACCAGAACATGGGTTGGCTCTACCGCCGGCTGGTGGTGCCCCGCATACTGGACCGCTGCCGGCGCATCATCACCGTGAGCAACTTCGAGCGCGACAACATCGTGAGCAGGCTGGGCATTGCCCCCGGGCGGATGGCCATGATCTACAACGGCTACAACGAGTGGTTCCGCCCACAGGACGACCCGAAGGAGGTGTACCGCCGCTATATGCCCGAGCGCGGCTTCCTCTTCTTCCTGGGCAACACCGACCCTAAGAAGAACACCGAGCGCACGCTCGTGGCCTATGCCCGCTACTTGGAGCAGTCGGCGGTGAAGCGCCCCCTGCTGATGGCCGACCTGGACCGCGACTATCTGGACGGCATCATCAGCCGCAACCATATTGAGGCCATCCGCGGCCACATAGTCATGCCGGGCTACATACCCAATGGCGACCTACCTTATATATATAATGCGGCCTTCGCCTTCCTCTACACCTCGCTGCGCGAGAGTTTCGGCATACCCCTGCTCGAAGCCATGGCCTGCGGGGTGCCGGTGGTGACCAGCCGCACATCGTCGATGCCGGAGATTGCCGGCCCCGACGCCATACTGGTCAATCCTGAAAGCAGCGACGAGATAGCCGGCATGCTGCTGCGGCTGGAGACCGACGCCCCCTTCTACGCCCGGCAGAGGCAGGTGGGGCTGGAGCGCGCCTCACACTTCTCCTGGCGGCAGACGGCCCGACAGCTGCTCGAAGTATATCGCAAGAGTGCTGAACTCACAAAATAACAACCCCCAAAAAACTATGACCCGAAAACTATTACTGCTGCTATCGCTCCTGATGGCGATGAATGCTGGCGCCGCCAGCAAGTATGACAACCCTGACACACTGGTCGTGGCACGCGACGGCACAGGGCAATTCCGAACCATAGACGAGGCCATCGAGGTGTGCCGGGCCTTTATGGACTACCACAAGGTGATATACGTCAAACGGGGCGTCTACAAAGAGAAACTCATCATACCCCAATGGCTGCAGAACATAGAGATATGTGGCGAAGACCGAGACCAGACCATCATCACCTACGACGACCACGCCAACATCAAGACCCTGGAGCGGCCAGGGGGCATGGGCACCTTCCGCACATACACGCTGAAGATTGAGGGCAACGCCATCACCCTGAAGAATATCACCGTAGAGAACAACTCGGCACGGCTGGGACAGGCCGTGGCCCTGCACACCGAGGGCGACCGCCTGCGATTCGTAGGCTGCCGGTTCCTGGGCCATCAGGACACCATCTACACCGGCATGGGCGGCACAAGGCTCTACTTCGCCGACTGCCACATCGAGGGCACCACCGACTTCATCTTCGGCCCGTCGACGGCATGGTTCGAGCAATGCACCATACTCTGCAAGGCCAACAGCTACATCACCGCAGCATCGACACCCGCCGACGTGGCCTACGGCTACATCTTCAACCGCTGCACCATCCTGGCTGCCGAGGGCGTGGAACGGGTCTATCTGGGCCGACCCTGGCGCGACTATGGCTACACCCTCTTCATGCACTGCAACCTGCCCGCACAGATACGCCCCGAAGGCTGGCACCACTGGCAGAAGGAGCGCGAGCAGACCGCCCGATACATGGAGTTTGAAAACAGCGGCCCCGGCGCCGCCACCGCCCAGCGCGCACCCTGGAGCCGACAACTCACCAAGAAGGAGGCACGCGAGATAACCCCCGACAATGTGTTCCGACGCGCAGACCAATGGAACCCCACGCTATGACACGCCACACACTGCTGACCGCCGCCCTGCTGGCACTCGCCCTGCCCCTGGCACTCGGCGCACAGAAACGCCAGAAGTACGAGTTCAAGCGCAACCTGCCCGTCTATGCCGACTCGCTCATAGCCGACCTGGACTATCCCCTGGCCTGGGGTAACAGCCCCATCAAGGACTTCGACCAGTGGAAGGCGGCAGCACGCCAGAAGGTGTTCGACTGCATGCTCACCCCGCCGCCACCCGCACCGCAGGGCTACGACGTGCGCGTGCTGGCCGAAGAGCAGCGCCAGGGCTACCGCGCACAGAAACTGGAGGTGCGACTCTCGCGCTACTACACCGTGCCTGCCCTGCTGCTCATACCCGACGGCAAGGGGCCATTCCCCGCCGTCAACGCCCTGCACGACCACGGCGCCCACCTCTACATAGGCAAGGAGAAGATGATACGCCCGCTGGCCACCGACGACTCGCTGGTGCGCGCCGACGCCCAGCAGTGGGCCGACCAGCTCTACGAGGGTCAGTTCCTGGGCGACTACCTGGCCCGCCACGGCTACGTGGTCTTCTCGGCCGACGCACCCATGTGGGGCGAGCGAGGGCAGCAGGAGGGGCCCCAGCGCGACCGCTACGACATGATAGCCGGCAACATGATGATGTATGGCGTAGACCTGTCAGCCTACATGACCTACGACGACCTGGCCGCTACTCAGTTCCTGGCCACCCTGCCGCAGGTGGACCCCCGCCGCATAGGCTGCGCAGGCTGCTCTATGGGCGGCTATCGCGCCTGGATGCTCGCCGCACTCAGCCCCCACATCAAGGCCGGTGCCTCCATCTGCTGGATGGTCACTACCGACGAGCAGATGTCGTTCCGCTACAAGCGCACCGAGAACGGCGGATTTGCCAACTGTCTGCCCGGCCTGCGACGCTGGCTGGACCATCCCCACGTGGCCAGCCTGGCCTGCCCCAACGCCATGCTCTTCATCAACGGCACCCAGGACAAACTCTTCCCCGTGGCGGGCGTAGAGAAAGCCTTCGCCGCCATGCGAGCCGTATGGCAGAGCCAGCAGGCCGACTCCCGCCTCGAAACCGAGCTGTGGGACATGCCCCACAGCTGCCCCCTGCGGGTCCAGGAGCGCATCCTCCACTTCTTCCAGCAGCACCTGTAGGGGCAGGCCAACGAGCAGCCTGCTATGCCTGACCATACAGGGCGCACCAAAACAGCAGATTGCCGTAACCATTTACTCCCCCGCCATCTTGGTAAGTATGGCGGAGACGTCGGCCACGTCCACCTTGCCGTCCTTGTTCACGTCGTTCCTGTTCAAGGTCAGGCTGTAGGTGACTGCTGGGGAGGGGTCGTAGCCGGGGGCTGTGGCGTAGACGGTGAGGGTGTAGGTCACTTCGCCATTGCCAATAGAGACTTCATCGCCTGTGAAATGCTCTTCTGAGGTCAGGCTGCAAGTAAACTCGGCTCCGGGGGTGGCACACTGGAACTTGAACTTGTCGCCCAGGAAACTGATGGTGGGCGTGGCGCACACGCCGTTGGGGGCAGGCATTTCCTCTATCGTCAGGAACTCCTTCCATCCGTCGCAACGGGCGTACAGCTCTTTCGTGCCTCGGGGCACTATCAGCTTGCCCTGGCTGTAGGTGTCCTGGCCAAACGGTTTTGTCAGGCTAACGGGCTCCTCTATGTATGACTTGACGGTCATGAGGGATTTGCTGGCGAAAGCCCAGTCGCCTATGCTCGTCACGCTGCTGGGGATGGTGACGGAGGTGAGGCCGCTGCATCCGGCAAAGGCTGACTGCCCGATGCTGGTGACGCTGCCGGGGATGGTGACGGAGGTGAGGCCGCTGCAACTGGCGAAGGCATAGCCGCCGACGCTGGTCACGCTGCCGGGGATGGTGACGGAGGTGAGGCCGCTGCAACTGGCGAAGGCATAGCCGCCGACGCTGGTCACGCTGCCGGGGATGACCAAGTCCTTTATCTCGTTTTCTCCAAGATAGAGGTGATGGGCATAAGCGAGGGGATTGGAAGAGAAGTCGCCAAATGACACGTTACACCACGCTGCCAAATCGGCAATGTGGACGGAGGTCAGGCCTAAACAGCCGCCGAAGGCTGTCTGCCCTATGCTCTCCACGCTGCTGGGGATGGACATAGAGGTCAGGCTGCTGCAGTTGTGGAAAGCCCAGTCGCCTATGCTCTGCACGCTGCCGGGGATGGTAAGCGAGGCCAGGGCGCTGCAATTGCGGAAAGCACCCAGTCCTATGCTCGTCACCCCGCTCTCCATTGTCACGGAGGTCAGGGCGGTGCAACCGTTGTATATATTAAATACTGATAATCAATAACTTATACGTTAAACGGTAGAAAAGTGGATTTGGGGTTGGGAAATGTAGAAAATAAGGGAGTAGATTTAACGTATTTAACCTTTGTTTGGAGTCCGCGAGTTCAACCGGTAGCTGCAGTCCTATATTGGTTGAAAGATCATAACGATTATTGTAAACCCCTGTCACATCTTAGCGATGTGGCGGGGCATTACCTTACTAACAATACTATTTACCTTCTCAAAATACTACTAACCGATGCAACATTGTTCTGACAGAACTTCAGAAGTCTTCCTCAATTTATAAGTTTCATTCCTTTATTTCACAATGCTTTTCGTTCCCCCGACGATGTTCACGCCGCGCTGTGGGGTGTCGAGACGCTGGCCTTGCAGATTGTAGATGGTGGCTGATGGGGAGATGGGCAGGCTGACGGCACGGACAGTGGTCGGCGCGTCCTCGATGGCATCATACTCGGCCATCGTCTCGGCCATGCGGGCATCGAGGTCAGCGAGGCGGTAGAGACCGTCGGCGTTGGCGGTCAGTCCTTCAATGGTAACGGGCAGCACCATCGGCGGCACGTCAGTCGAGAGCAGCGTACGACCCTGCAACTGATAGACCGACTGATAGACCAGGTTCACGGCCACGTAGTCCTCCGAGCCGTCGTTCCACTTCTCGAATACCAGTTTCGATCCGATAGGGGTATGCAGTTCCAGGGCTTGCTCCGTCTCAGGGAACTGGAACCTCAGGGCAGCTCCGATACTGGCGAGGTTGGAGTCGTGGCCGCATAGGAACACGAACTTGCGGTCGCTGCGATCCAGTTCCTCGCGGATGCGGCTCACCAGCGGATAGGCCAAGTTGACAGCAGCACTGTGGGTGGTGAAGAGCAGGCCGTCGTAGACCTCCTTCACTGCGCAGATGTCGCGCCACTGCTCCATAGTCAGCGCATGGCCGAAAGCAGAGAAGTCCTCGCTCTCGTAGCACTGTAGCACCATGGCGTCGGCCACGCTGTTGGCCAGTTTGTAGCCACCCGTCATTTTCGGCTCGTCACCCTTCTCAATCTTGAATTGGGTATCGTCATACCAGAAATGCAACGTATCGTTTTTGGCGGCAGGCGACTGTGCCATGTCGAGCACCTGTTCCATCAGTGTCAGCGTGGGCTGTACGCTGGTCATCCACGCCTGAGGCCCGCCATTCTTCTCCTGTATCTCATCGAGCACCTGCTGGCGGTACGCATCGTTCATCTTCGTAAACTGCGGCGTGAACACGGGATCCATCTTGTCTTCCTCGAACTTGTGCGTAATCTCTACATTGGCAAAGGGCAGGAAACCGGCAGAGAAATACTTGGCTGTTGCGAACGTGCGCTGGCGGGAGTTGGCATAGAACAACACCTCATCGCCCTCAGGGCGGTAATTGTCGGGCAACAACCCTGCGTCAACCACCCATTTGCGGAAGAACTGTCCCATTTCTGTTTCCAATACGCCACCACGCAACGACAACTGGCTGCCTGACGATGACCACTGGAACCACTCATGCGACGTCACCCGCTGATAGTCGGCACCCGACGCCAGTGGCGAGCGGATGTTGTGGCGGCTCATCACCACCACCTCCTTCAGTTCATATCGTGCCCGGAAGTCGTCCGAGCGTTTCGTCTGCGCCTGAGTACTCACTGCAGCCAATATAGCGGCTACTGCCATCACAAAAAACTTTTTCATTGCTCGTTTCTATTTATATGTACAATTCTTCACAATCTCAACCCGAAGAAGGCGCGGGCGCGCCACTTGTTCTGATTGACCACCACCTTATCGTCGTCGAAGACTGAGTTGTTCATCACGATGGTGGCACCGGCGAAGTAGCGGGGCGAGAACTGATAGGCCACGGCGGCACGCTCGTTGAAGATCATGTTGAAGCGCATGTGCTCTGCCTCCTTGCGCTGGCCGCGCACGGTCATGTTGTTGCGGTTATAGACCACGAAGGTGGGCAGCATGGAGAAGTGCAGCAACCACTTGCGGCCCAGTACCCAGTTGTAGCCGTAGCCGCCCCCGATGCCGACGTGGCCCACGTAGATGCGCGTCTCGGGAGCATTGGGACTTCTCGCCAGCAGGTCGTCGGTTGTCTTGATGCTGCCTCCCTGGTAACTGATGCCGGCCAGCCACGAGCCAGCCGAGCGGCGCTGGATGTAACTCTGCGTGAAGGCGGCGGGGAAGGAGAAACGCCGGTGGTTGAACGTGTAGTAGGCCGCCACGTTGAGCACCTTCATCGTCGCGTCGCCCTGCTCCAGACGCTTCGGCACCCCGTCGAACAGCATGTCGCCCGTGAGCGACTCCGACCGCTGGTAACTGAGGTCGAGGCTCAGGCGGCTGCTGTAGCAGTTGAGGTTCAGTTCATAGTCCTTATAGGCACCTCCCCACTTTGCAGGGTTGATGGCCATGCCTACGCCGATGCCCCGATAGATGGCCGCGAGCGAGAACGTGGTCTTGTGACTGGTGCTCAGGTCAGCCTTCGCATAGACATCGTTCACCATGCCCCGGGCATGGAACGAGTTGCCCGTCTGGTTCATCCTCACCTTCAGCGTCAGCCGTCCCTCCGGACGCACCACGTAGTTCGTGTCGTAGGGCGTCTTGTAGTATCGTTGTGACAGCACACTGTCCACCCTCGCCCTGCGTTCTGCGCGGCTCTGCGTCTGAGCTGTCAGCGAGGTCGTGAACACAAGCGATGCTACTGCCAGCAAGAACATCCGTTTCCTTTTCATCGGTGCAAAGGTACGAAATTTGTTTCAGAATTGATTATCTCCCGGCATACTTATTCCCGAGCAAAGCTCGCCTACCCGTAGCCTTTCGCATCAGGCGGAACTGGTAGCGATAGACGAGGCAGGCCATGCCGAGGTAGGCGGCGGTCTGAATCCAGAGGTAGCGGATTTCGGGCAGTATCTGGCTGACGGAGGCACCCATGGAGTTGGCACGGATGAAGGCACGCACGCCGAAGGTGCTGGGGAAGAGCCACGACACACCCTGCCAATAGGAGGGGATGCTGGACTGCGGCCACGACACGCCCGTGAGGAAGAGCAGGGGCACGGAGACGAAGACCATGATGAGCATGACGTTCTCGCGGTAGCGCACCAGGCAGGAAACGGTCATGCCGAAGAAGATGCTGGCCAGCGTGTAGGGCAGCAGCAGCCAGAACAGCGTCCAACCACTACCCAACTGCGGGAAGGAGAACATGGCGGGCACGGCCATCGAGAGGTAGGCGGCAGCCACGGCTCCCGTCATGGCGTAGCAGAGGGCCTTGCCCCAGACGATGCGGTAGGCGCCGCGGTAGTGCGGGTCGTCGTCGGGGACGAGTTGGCCGTTGCGGTGACGCTCGCGGGCTGTTCCGGCGGCCATGCCAATGCCGAGGGCGAGGGCCTGTTGCAGCAGGATCATGAGCACGGCGGGCAGCACGCACGAGCCGTAGCCGCCCGAGGGATTATACATCGCCACGTCGGTGACGGCCAGCGGCTGGGCGGTGATGGCCGCCTCGCGCTTGGTGTAGATGGTGCTCCGCTTTATCTTCAGCCCTGCGCCGAGGCGTGCGGCCTCTACCATGGCGGTCTGATAGACGTTCTTGTAGGCCAGCATCAGGCTCATGTCGCAATAGACGCTGACGGTGGCCTGTTCGCCTCGGTTGATGCGCTCGGCGAAGTCGGAGGGGATGAGATAGATGCCCTTGACCAGTTGGCGGCTGACGAGCGAGCGGGCTTCGTCGAGGTCGTCGGCATGGTATTTCACCTCGACATCGGGCGTGGCGTCGCAGTCATTGACGAACTGGCGCGAGAGGGCCGAGCGCGACTGGTCGACCACCGCCACCGGCGTCTCGTGCAGCGTCTCGTTGTTGTATATCCACGAGTAGAGCAGCGGGTAGCCCAGCGGCACGACGACGAGGAACATCAGCACGCCCTCGTCCTTGAAGACCTTCACCATCTCGCTGCGCCAGATGTGGAGCACGTCGGTGAAGTGTTGCTTGATTCTTTCAATCATAAGGCTTATTTAGTGATGGGTTGCTATGATATAGCAACATACGGGACTATGGGATGTAGACATAATTCAGCATTGCGTTTTTTACTTTGCGGAGTACGAACCAGGGCAGCAGCGTGAAGGCTATGAGCGCTACGAGGTGGAACCAGACATCGATGACGGGGAAGCCGTTGAGCACCGTGGTCTGATAGAGCATCCACGAATGGCGCAGTGGGAAGAGCCACGACATGGCCTGCAGCGGCGTGTCCATGCCCGCCACGGGGAAGGCGGAGCCGCACATCGACAGGCCGAGCACCGACCAGAGCGACGAGATGCTCATCGACATGCGCAGCGAGGGCATCAGGCCGAAGGTGAAGATGCCGAAGCCGAGCGACCCCAGCACTTGCAGGAAGGTAAGCCGCACGATGTTCCACACGCCGCCGAAATGGGGGAAGTGGAGCACGCGGAAGATGTAGTACTGATAGGCGAACATGACGAGCAGGAACACCAGGGCGTGAATCATATACTTGCCCACGATGGCCACGACGATGTTGCCGTCGGCACGGGCGAGCCATTCCTTGCCCGTGTCGAACTTCATCTCCATGCCCAACGAGTAAGACGCGAGCAGGGCCATGAAGAGCATCAGTATGCCCGGCACGAAGACCGTGGTCAGCGTGTAGTTGTATGACCCTTGCGGATTGGCTATCATGTGGGCATCGATGCTGACGGGTTGCAGCGCGGCCTTGATCTGTTCCTTCGAGGCTCCCTTGGCAGAGAGCATGGCCTGTCCAACGGCAGCCGAGCCGAGCATGCCAATGGTCTTCAGGTCCTTAGAGGCCATGCCGCCGGCGGTCATGCACGTCATGGTGTAGTAGTACAATATTTCAGGCTGTCGGCCAGCCAGCAGTTTCGCCGCCGTGCCCTCGGGAATCAGGAGGTAGGCATAGACCTTGCCCTCCTGCATGGCCGAGCGGGCCTCGGTGACGTTGGCAAACCGATAGACCACGCGCGACGACTGCATGGCATCGAGGTTGCGGATGAGGCCGCGCGACGTGGCGCTGTTGTCCTGATCCACCACGCCGATGGGCAGATTCTGCGGGATGCCGTCACTGAGCATCGTGGTGAAGAACACCACCAGCAGCAGCGGGAACACCAGCATACAGAAGCCGTAGATGCGGTTCCGCCGCAGGATGTCGAGTTCGCGCAGGCCGAGGTCGAGGATTTGAGAGATGTACTTCATTCACTATTCACTTTTCACTTCTTCAGTATCACCGACATGCCAGGGCGCACATCTGCTATCTTCTCCACTGGACGGGCCTTCACCTCGAAAGTCTTCTGATCGTACTGACCGCTAGCCTTCGTAGCCTTCCACACGGCAAACGATCCCTTGTCCTTGATTGACGTGACCTTCATCCTGACCTCCTGGTCGAGGGCGGGGATGCTGACGGTGATTTCCTGTCCCACACGGACCGTCTTCAACTCGTCTTCACGGATGTTGAACGTAGCCCACTGGTCGTCCATCATGGCAATCGACATGATGGGTGTGCCCGTTCCGACAAGTTCGCCCACCTTCGGATAGACATCAGTCACCTCGCCGTCCATCTGAGCCACCTGCACGGTCTCGCGCACATAGCCCTCCACCTCCTGCACGGCACCACGGGCCTGGCCCACGGTGGCCGATGCGGCGCGACGCTCCTCCTGTCGGGCACCGTTCACGGCCATGTCGTACTGGCTCTGCGCTGCCCTCACCTGTGCCTGAGCCGACTTGTACATCGCCTCGGCCTCGTCGCGCTTCTGGGCTGACACCACTTCCTCGTCGTACAGTTGCTGTACGCGGTTATACGATTTCTCGGCGAGTTCCAGCGCGGCCTTCGCCTGCTCTAAAAGTCCGGCAGCCGACTGAATCATCTCCCTGCGGGCACCGTTCTGCGCCATCTGCTCCATAGCCGAGGCAGCATCGACGGCACTCTGAGCCTGCGCCATCTTCGCCTCCACCTCCGGCGACTCGATGATGGCCAGCGTGTCGCCAGCCTTCACGTGGTCGCCCTCCTTCACACGGAGTTCCAGGATGCGCCCGGGCACCTTGCCCGACACACGGTATTCCTCCACCTCCATCTGTCCCTGTATCACTTCCGGGTCGCGGCCAAGGGCGAGGAAACCGATGAGGGCCACGATGACTACTACTGCTGAGAATCCTGCGATTGCCAGCAGGATATTGTTATGTTGTTGTTTTGCTTTGTCTGCCATACTTTTTAATTCTTACTTCTTACTCGGCATAGCCGATACTTCTAAATTCTTAATTCTAAATTCTTAATTCGCGGTGAGCGTACCCAATGCCTTTTGTAACTCTACCAGACGAAGTCTGACGCCTATCTCGGCATCTATCTTTTTCGTCTGAGCCAGTTGCCAGGCGGTCTGAGCCTCCATGACGGTGGTGAAGGAGACGGTTCCCTCCTTGAAGCCGAGGTTTGCCATGCGCAGGTTCTCGTCGGCATTGGCCACGTTGGCCTGCGCCATTTCCAGTTTCTTGTAAGCCTCATTCACGCGGAAGCGGCTCTGGTTCACCTGCAGTTCAATCGTCTCGCGGGCTTCGGCCAGTTCCAGGTTGGCCATCGTTGTGGCTCCCTTTGAGGCGCGTACCTTATACTTTACGTCGCCCCAGTTCCATACGGGTATGCGCACCAGCACGCCGACGTTCCAGAAACCGCCGAACTTCTTCTCGAAGCCGTTGAACGTGTTGGGGTTTGTAACGGCATAGCCGCCCGTCAGCAGCACCTGTGGCAGATTGCCCGCCTTCAGCACGTTCGTCGTCTGTCGGCTCAAATCCACGGTGTTCTGTAGCAGTTTCAGTTCCGGGCGATTGTCATAATTCTGTGCATCAGGCACGCTCAGTGCCGTCGGCAGGCTCTCACTGTTTTCGTCGGCCAGCACGATCTCCTCATCCACAGGCAGTCCGCACAGTTGGCAGAGCAGCATCTTCGACAGTGCCAGACCGTCCTCGGCCTCCATCAGTGCAATCTCGGCCTCGTTCACCCTGACACCGACGCTCAGCCCGTCGCCTTTCGTGGCCACGCCCTTGTCTATCATCTTCTGCACGTCGCCCATCAGTTTCCTCACCAGTCCGACGTAACTCTCGGCCAGCACTTTCTTGTGGTGCAGCGACACCACCTGCCAGTAGGCATGGTCGATGTTGAAGAGCGTGGTCTGCTGTTTCGCCTCAAGTGCGTTTGCTGCCATCTCCTCATTGATGTCGGCCATCTTGTTGGCCGCCACGATAGCACCGCCCATAAACACGGGCTGCGTCACCGTGATGCCTCCTGCCCAGATGTTGCGGGTGTCAATGTCGAGCGCATCAACAAGTCCCTGGCCAACGCCGTTCAGGGCGTTCGCCAGTCCGTCAATCTGCTGCCCACTCATACTGCTGATGACTTCAGGTGTCAGCCCCATCTGTCCCAGTGCCTGAATGGTCTGCGGCGGCAACTGCGAGAGTGTGCCAGCCATGTTTTGTTTCAGACCTGCACCGGCCGCTGTACCCATCTGTGGTAAAGACGTCTTCTGTTCATCATTGAGCAGACTGATGGACTTGCTCACATGCTGATACGTGCCTACAGCGTTCACCTTCGGCAGATACTGTGTGCGTGCCGACTGCCGTAGGTTGGCGTTCACCTCCTGCTGCACCCTCGCCACGCCCATCTGTTTGTTGTTCCTCAGTGCCATCGCCCTGCAACTGTCCAGCGTCAGCACACGCTGTGCGCTGGCAGTCATTGGCAACAGCACTGAAAGCACGAGCCCGAAGGCCCGCGCTGTCATAGTCCTTTCCATTCTTTTTCTCATTTAATCACAATCTATATTTATATGATGTATCTATGTTTCAATCAGAACAGCCTGACGGCTAAACGAAGGTTCAGTACGGGCCAGACGGACAGTTTTGAGACAGTTCTGACAATGCCTCCGTCGTCGCCATCGAGATGCTCTTCCTCCAACTTCTGTCCCTGACATACAACGTCCGGCTTGCCCCAGAACTGTACACCGAGGTCGAAGTTGCAGGCAACGCGGTTCTTTGTGGGAACAGGACGCCCGAAGCCGATTCCAACGTAGGGGCGGAACTTCGCGACTGTGACACTGCCGTTGACATTACCGTTCTCGTCGGGTGTAAGGAAGTAGTCGCCAAGCGTATATCCTGCCTTCTGACTGTTGGGCACGACACGGTTGTAGGCTGTGACCGCTGCGAGCGCACCGTCTTCCTTGTTATACACCTCGGCCACTTTGTCGCTTCCCAGATAGGCACCCGCAGTAATGTGGAAACTGCTTTGATTTGAGGGGAAGAAGTCGAACAGCAAGTGACCGGAGGTCATGGCGAGTTTTCCCGTGACGGCTACCGTTTCGGGGAGAGCAGCCTGGGCGACCGCATTACGGTATTCTATGTTCAGGTCAGTGCTGTACTTGAGGGGGAATATGTCGGCACCGCCACGCACTGCCACGTATGGTGTGATGGGCAGGGCCAAGTCGGCCGTGATGCCAGTAGTTCCTACACCCACGGACAGACTGGCGTGGTTGAAGATGCCTAAATCATCCGTTTCTAATTCCTGCGCCTGAGCGCAGATGACTGTCATCATGGCGATAGCGGCCAAGAGTAGAGTTCGTTTCATTGCTGTATAAGTTTTTGGGGATTTATGATTTCTTATTGATTCGCTTGGTGATGCCGATGGCTACAACCTGCCCGTCCGCTTCGTCAGCGACTCGATGGCCTTCTGCTGACCAGGTGCGAGGGCGGGAATGTTGTGCTGGCGCTCGTAGGCCTGCAGTTCGTCGAGTGTCATGTTGCCACTGAGTCCCTTGTTCAGTTCCTTGGAGCGAGACTTGAACTCTGCCTCGTCCATGTAACTATGCTCTGCGGCATAGAGGTAGATGATGGTTATTTCCCTGCCCTTAGAGGAGTCGTGCTCCCAGTGGCTCATCTCCATCACGATGTTATATGGCTGTGGCTCGCCGTCGTCATCCAGCCTGTACACCTCCGTGTACTGGTAGTCATAGTTTTTCTCCTCCTTGGCTTTCGCCCGCTTCTCACCATTCACCTTTCCGGCATAAATCTGCATCTTGCCGCCGTCGAGGGTAGCGCGGTAGAGTCCGTCGGAATGATGGAAATGTCCTACCACGCCCTCGGGGTTGCTGACCGTCCAGCGGTTGCCGTCCTGCGCCATACTCAGTTTGTAATAGTCACAGAAACCTTCGCTTTTGCGCACAAGCGTCTCTATGGGCATGGCTGCCTTTTTTGCACCTTCTTCTGCTTTCAACTTGAGACCAGAGACATTCCACCCCACGGCTTTATTGGCAGCACCGCCGTAGGACCACACGTCACGGGTCTTACCTTTATAATTCTCCCGAATCTCGTATGCCACGGGTAAGATGCCGGCGGCGTAGGTGCGCAGTGAGTCGCCGATATAACTGAATCCGCGAAAATAATACTCAATGAAAACGTAGGGCTTGGGCTTGACAACCACCTCGTCCAGCCCGTAGTCCACGGCATCCATTGTGATTCGTCGCCCCCCCTCAGTCCCCCCGAAGGAGGGAAGATCGGCCACGGTGACCAGTTGCGGCTTGTAGGCCACGTGGGTCAGGGCCACCTTCGAGGCTCCCCTTACGTTGCTGAGTACGCCGTCCAGATTGGTCGTGCCGATGAGCACACCGTCTTCGGTCAACACGCTGACAAGCGGAATGCCGTGACCGTCGGCATCCATCACTTCAATCCTCTGCGCCTGTGCGCTCACTGCTGTCATCATGGCGACAGCGACCAAGAGCAGAGTTCGTTTCATTGCTGTAAAAGTTTTTGGGGATTTATGATTTCTTGTTGATTCGCTTTGTGGTGCCGATGGCGCCGGTGGGACAGACCAGGCGGCAGAGGTGGCAGCCGACGCACTTGGTGCCAATGATGCGGGGGCTGCGGGTCTCTGCATCGAAGGCGATGGCCTGATGACCGCCGTCCTGACACGACATGAAGCAGCGGCCACAGCCGATGCACCAGTCGCGGTCTATCTTCGGATAGACGATGGTGTCGCGGTCGAGGTCGGTGGGGGTGACAACGCTGGGCAGTGCCTCGCCGACGAGGGCTTCCACGGATGTCAGGCTGCGCTCGGCGAGATAGTTCTCAAGACCGATGACAAGGTCGTCGATGATGCGGTAGCCATACTGCATGACAGCAGTACAAACCTGCACGTTGCGGCAGCCCAGCTGGATGAACTCCAGTGCGTCGCGCCAGGTCTCGATGCCGCCGATGCCGCTCAGTTCGATGCGCTTGCCGTGGGAGCCGGAGAGCACGGGGTTCGAGGCCATCTCGTGGATGTAGCGCAGGGCGATGGGCTTCACGGCTCGGCCGCTGTAGCCCGAGATGGTCAGCCTTCCGCTCACGGCAGCCTCGGGCGACATGGTGAGACTCTTAATGGTGTTGATGGCCGAGATGGCATCGGCACCGGCGAAGTAGGCACTCATGGCCGGCAGTCGCATGTGGGTGATGTTGGGCGTCATCTTGGGTATGACGGGTATCTTCACGCTGTTCTTCACATAGGTGGTGTAGGTGGCCACCAATTCTGGGTTCTGTCCCACGTCGCTGCCCATGCCGGCCAGTCGCATCTGCGGACAAGAGAAGTTCAGTTCCACGGCATCGCAGCCCGCGTCCTCGGCCATACGGGCCAGTTCGATCCATTCTTCCTCAAACTGCCCCATGATTGAGGCCACGACGATCTTCGTGGGGTAGTCGTGCTTTAGGCGGCGCAGGATGTCGAAGTCCACCGCGTAGGGGTTCTCGCTCAGCTGCTCCATGTTACGGAAGGCGTAGAAGTCCGGCGTGCCCTCCTTCACGGCATCGAAGCGGGGCGACACCTCGCGGATGTCCTGCTTGCAGATGGTCTTGTAAAACACGCCTGCCCACCCTGCGTCGAAGGCCCGCGCCACCATCTCGTAGTTGGTGCATACGGCTGACGAGGCCAGGAAGAACGGGTTCTCGCAGCGTATGCCGCAGAAGTTGATGGCAAGGGAAGGTTTCAAATCCGCATCAACGTCATCAACAGCATCAACGGGCTTCAGCATCTCCCTGATCCGTATCGGCCTGTCATAGTGGATGCAGGCGCGTTCTGCCGCCTCAAGGTCCTCGTCGGTACACTCGGCAACCCATCGCCCGGCCAGTTTACCGTTGCCGAAGCGGATGGCACGTATAGCTCGTGCCGGGTCGCCCGTCTTGCATGCCTTACTGCATGGCGCATCGGCGCAGAGCAGGCACCGTGCAGCTTCTTCTTCTATGTGCAGCATAAAGTTCTTTTTTACTTGATTACTATTACTCTTCCATTCTTACTCAGCCAGTTGTCTTTAGCCGTGCAGCGGATGTAGACGCCCGGTGTTGTGGGCTTTGTAGTGCCCAGGTAGATGCCTTGCAGGGTGTACCAGTCGGTGTCGGTGGATAAACCGTCAACGACGGTGATGCCCAGCGCTTCGCTGATGACGATGACGTAGGGCTCCCATGGCGTACCGATGTTTCCGTCGCTGCTATAGGTGAGGTCTGTCGACAAGGTCACCGTGCTGCCACCGATATAGGCACGCAGTTCTATGGGCTGTCCGCTGCCCTCGCCGGCAATGAGCAGGTAGTAGAGCGGCAGTTCACCATTAGTAGTGGCCACAGCAGCACCACGACATTCTCCATTGACGAAGGCACCAATCTCGGCATCGGCGACAGGTGTGCCGCCGTTGGTGAGGAGGACGACCATCGTCATGTTGTCAGGATAAGCGTTCGGATTAACAGGCGAGAACACTGAAGGTGCAGTGCTTGTAGCCGCGACTAAGCGACGCGCCTGTGAGGCCGCAACGGTCGGGTAGACGAACGACTTTGTCACCCTGTCTTTGCTCTGATAGAGATAGCCCTTTCCGCTCTCCAAGGAAAGAAGATTACCCTCCCATCCGTAGGGGCCGTAGTAGGCAAAGGCCGTCTGCGACTTCACCTGGTCGCCCATTTGTGGGTTGGCGCCGGCCAGTGCTTCGCCGATGGTCATCGTTACGGTCGGCGTATAGGGCATCCAGTTCCAGTCATACTCCAGCGTGACGGGTGTCTCAGCGAGTTTCACCTGCTGGCCCACCACGTTGAGGGGCTGCGGCATGTCCTTGCTGCCAGCGATGGGGGTGAGCATCATCTTATACATCTTATTGGCATGCACCTCATCGAGCGGGCCTGCCCAGTAGGAGCCGTTGCAGAAGTACATGCCGCTGTCGTGGTCTTTCAGACGAACCTGCCATGAAGTGAAATCCTCGAACACGGCAGAGGTCAGCGCATTGCTGGGCTCTACGCCGAGCGACAGCCAGTTCCAGCCTGTCTTCAGGTAGAGGGGCTGCTCAATGAGGTTGCTCTTTGTAAAGATGAGCGGAGAGTCGAAGGAGCCGTAGTTGACGGTCGGGTTAAAGGTGATGGTCTCCGTAGCCGTTCCGTCAGGCAGGGTGATGCTCACGTTGGAGTAGACGATGCCCGCCCGTGCATCCCACAGACGGAAGGTGATGTTGCGCCCGTTGTCCAGGTCGGCGGGTTTACCGTTGACCGTCTGCAGGGCCGTGCCATAGATGCTCATCGGCACGTAGGCTGCACCACGCATCTGAATGGGAGAGGCCACACCGCGACATTCGCCGTCGATGAATGCGGCCAGCAGGCTCTCTGTGTCGCCTAAGAGTACGCCGTCGACATAGACCTGTCCCACTACGCTCATCATGTTCTCGTAGGCATTCGGGTCGGCGCTCCATGCCGGCTGCTCGCCCCGCACCTTCATGACGATGCGCAGGGGCTCGAGAATCTCGTTGTTACCCTGCAGGCCGATGGTCACGTCGTAGTCGCCCACGGCCACCAGCGGGTTCACCTGGAAGCGCAGCGTCTTCGTCTTCTGCGGGGCGATGTCGTCGGTGCGCTCGCTGTCGACGAGCGTCAGCCACTGCGGCATATTATATAAGGTGTAATACTCCGTGCGTCCGCTGCGGTTCTCTATATCGACGTCGAAGGTGTAGTTGTCGCCATATCGCTTGATGACGTTCACCGAGTCCTTCGTCCATTTCAGCGTGTTCAGCTGGCAGTAGACCTGCCAGCGGATGGGCAGCGACTGGTTGCCGTGCATGTCGTTAATCTTGTCGACGGTGACGTTGAGTGTGGTGCCCTCCACATGACGAGCGGTGATGCCGGCGCCTTCCTCCAGGCGGATGACAATCTTGCGCTCCGATGCCACCGGACTGGCTATGAGACGTTTCTCCACCGGTGCGTTCTTCAGTGGCGGTGCAAACTCAGTCAGCTCATAAGCGCCGAGCGGCGTGAGCATCACTGTTTGCCCATCGCTTCCAGCGGCACGTGGAGCCATGTCTTCGAGTGTGGGTATCATGGTCTCTACACCGTTGACGGTGCCTTGCTTCTCAAAGGGGTAGTAGGCCACAAGTCCGCTCGACGACACTTCGGCCGTGTCGATGCAGTTGTACATGTTGCTCAGCAGGCGGCTCTCGGAGAGGGCTGCATGCCAGATGCGCACCTCGTCGATGTTGGAGGATGCCCCCATGTCCTTGCCCAGTGTGAGGCGTGCACCCTGCAACGGCGGCACGTCGGTCTCGGCAATGACAGCCGTGCGCCGTCCGTTCAGGTAGAAGCTGGCCGTCTGTCCGCGCACCACGTTCAGTGCCACGTGGGTCCAAGTGGAAAGGTCGGGGAAGTCCTCATGGCTGGCCACCACCTGCTCCTTCTGTCCGTAGCGCAGCAGCCAGTCTTTCTGGGCGTTGAGGTAGAGGCCCAGGCGGTTGGCATCGCTCGAACCCGTCTCGAAGATGGTGGCTCTTTCGGCAGCACCCTCTGCGGCATGTGCCCACAGTTCGATGGCATAGCTGTCGCCCACGCTGGTATTGACAGTCGCGATGTTGGCCTCCAGTCCCTTTCCGTCGCCGAGTTGTGCGGCATAGTTCACATTGTCTATCAGCCAGGTGTTGCTCACCTGGAAGTCGTGCGTGTGGCGCATGTCGGCAGCCACGGTGCCGTGTCCCTCCTTCATGGGCCAGTAGTTCACGAGACCGTAGTTATAGGTATCTTTTTCCTGGCTTCTCATGGCAGCTGCCTCGTAGACATTGCGGTAGATGTTGAACAGGCTCAGGTCGTGTATGGCTCCGTTCATGTTGCCCAGATAAAGGCGGTTGTCGTCGGAATAGCGTATCTCCTGCATCATCTCGCCGCCCACATAGTAGTCGGTGGCGAGCCGCAGCGTGACGTTACCATACATGGCGAGTGCCGACATGGTCTGAGCGTCAGCTTTATAGCTCAGCACAAGGTAGGTCCACTCGTTCTTTGGCAAAACGTCCTGGCTGGCAATCTGAGTCGTCCCGATGTTGAGGACGATGTGGCCTGCCTCGTCTATGCCCGCAATAAAATGTCCGCTGCCGACGCGCAGGATGCTGCCAGCCTCCGTCCACTTCAACCAGCACTCGATGGAGAAGTCGCCGTTGAGGAAGATGGGGTTCACAGTGACCTGCTCGTTACCGTAGGAGCCCAGTTGCTTGGCCACGTCGTGTGCTACGGGCTGGTTGTTGAGCTTGGCGGTGACGATGATGTTCTTGTCGCCCACATAGCCAGGCACGATGTCCTCGTTGAACTCTACGATGATGTCGTCGCCATAGCGCAGGATGCCGTCGGTGGGCGCAGGAGTGGTGAGGTTGCGCGGACGTATGTTATCCTTCACCACGGCCACCTCGCTGCTATAGACGTTGATGTCGTCGGTGCCATACTGCGTGGTGGTGTAGGCGCGGAAGGTATAGTTGCCCTGCGGGTAGGATACGTCGTCCTTCATGTTGAGGCGCAGGCGCAGGTCGCCCGTGGCGGGCAGCACCTGGTCGTCCAGGCAGGTGGAGTCGGCACGGTTGATGACAAAGGTCAGTGTGTCGGGGCGTATCCAGGCGATGGAGCCCTCGTAGCGGTACTCCACGCCCAGTTTCTTCATGCCCTTGAACTGGCGGTCGAAGCCGCTGACTTTCAGTATCAGGTCGCCTTTGTTGTGGTCCAGTGTCTCGATGTTGAGCACCGGCTCACTGATGGCGAGATTGATGGGCGACGACGATGGAATGAAGTGGGCATTGAGCGTCACCTCGTCGTAGATCTTTCCAGGCTGATACTGCGAGCAGAAGCGTATCTTGATGCCCTCGTAGTCCAGGACGCTCTGGTCGGTCTGGCGTATGGTGAGCTCCTTCTTCGTAGTCTCGCTCTGGTTCAGCTGTATCGAACGACCGTTCACCGGCACACCGTCCATGAGTATCTCCAGACCCTGGTTGTTGGTCTGCTCCACGATGAGCAGGTTATAGCTGAAGTTCGAGCCCTGGTTCACATTAGCCATATTGGTGCAGTAGAGGGTGACATTGGCCTCGCCCCCGGCCGGTATGTCGGTCACGGTGGCGTTCTTCGACGGGTTCTGGTCGCCCACGGCAATGTTCAAGTCGGGCTGCTCCATCTGCTGGGTAGAGTTGCCGAGGGGCGTTCCCGGCAGATAATATTGCGTGACCTCCTGCTCCTGATAGGGGTTGTAGGTCTGTCCGCCAAAGACGCTGAAGAAGTCGCTGTACTTCGGCTTTTTCGACTTATAGATGTTGATGGAGAGGTCGGCATCGCGGTTGCCGTCCACGATGGAGTATTCCCACTCGGTGTAGTTCTCGGTCTTGGTACCGTCGCCCCTGGTGAATCCGCCACCGTCCTCAGTATTGATGTGCATAATATCTCCTACCGCGACTAAGCTCTTGTTGCGGATTCCGAAATTGTTACCCAGCACGAGTCCCATCTTCCAGTTGACCGTCGTCTGATCGTTTTTCGAGTGGCTCGTCTTCTTCGAGTAGCTGTAGCTTAAGCCTCCGTCGATGGAGATGTTCTCAGGAACGGTAGACGCCATCAGTTCCAGCTTGTCTTTCTCGTTAGCCTCGATGGCTTCCTCCCAAGCTTTAATCTGGTTGTTGCACCAACCCACGCTGTCGATGGCGGCTCCAGCGGGCGGCGGCGTGGTTTCCCAGCTCACGGGTTTTGCCCAGCGATAGTTCTTGCCGTCTTCATAGTCGTCGAGGTCGAGTCCTTCCCACGTCAGGTAGACCGACTCCTCGCCGTTGTTGACGTAGGCCATTGCCTCAGCCTCTGAGGCCACCTCGGTGAGGAAGGTGCGACGCATGTCTTTCCACTTGGGAATCATGACATTCTGCAGCTCATACTGCGTGTACTTGAAGGCTGTGGCGATGGAGTCGCCTACGGCTATAGCATCTTCCAACTTCAGTTCATACTGGCCCGTCTGCAGGTTCTTGTCGATGAAGAGGTGTCGGCAGCCGCCGATGAGGAAGTTGATGGCTGTGCCCACATAGACATCGCCTTTAGCACCAACGTATGGACTGGCACCACTGGTGGAGACGTTCTCCGTCGTGGTCTCCACATCTACCTCGTCGTAGTTCCATACCTTCTCCCAGGAGGTTTTGACACCGACGTCTAACTGGTCCCATGTCTCATGTTTCGTAATCGTCATGAAGCCAAGACCTGTGCCCACTTCATGTTCCATACCAAACAAGATATTGTTGAGCCAGCTGTATTCGCCGTAGGCGCGCCGCGTGTCGAATGTGGTCTTAGTGGTGATCTTGCCGATCTTCAGCTTGGTGGTCGACTTGGCTCCCTGCGGGTCGCGTAGCACGAAATTCACATGATCGGGTCCCTTGGTGACGAAGTTGCTGCCGTAGCTCAGTTGTCCAAGCACCACGGCATCCAAGTCTACGGGAGCGTAAACGCGGTTCTTGCGTGTCATGGTGATGGCGAAGTGACGTGTGTAGGGTTCTGTGATGTTGGGAAGTCCCACGCCCCATTGGTAGGTGAGGTGTCCGTCGCCTCCGAGCGGCATGTCTTTGGCCTTCAGATCGTAGATCTCACCAACTTTATAGGATGATGATGGGTCTTCCACCTTGTAGATGACTTTCTGGTCGTCGCTCATCTCGTTGGCTATCGTTATCTCCTGCCCCGGAAGGGGTACGATGTCGATGACGTCTTCATCGCCGTCGTGGTTGACGTATCGTTCGAAAGCGAAGATGTCGTACTCCACATTTTTACCCATCTCGTAGATGGGATAGTCCAGCAAATACTTCACAGAGTCGCCTTCCTGCTTCCACAGGTCGCCGATGGTATATTCCTTTCCCTCATCGTCGGTGTAGACGATTTCCTGGATACCGTAGATACCTGGGGCGTGGCCTTTCTCGGTGACGGTGACTTCGGGCGGTGCAAAGTAGGTGAACACTTTCTTGGTGTTGTACTTATAGGTGACGGTTACGCTGTCGCCTACAGTATCATCCCAGTGCCGGAGCGAGTCGGTGAGCGAGATGCCCACTTTGGTGAGGTCAATCTCCGATTGCGATCCGAAATCGATGCCCTGGTTGTTGTCAACGCTTAGGTGACAGACATATTTGAGCGGCGGCAGAAGGGCGGAGAACTCTCCGGAAAGCGAGTCGGTGCGGATGAAGATGTACTTCGAGTCGTAGTCGATGCCTGTCCGTGCCGTGCTCTGTATGGCCGTGGTGTCGCTCTGCCAGGTGCGTTCGGTGGTGGCGGTGCTGATGTGGTCATCCTGGCAGTTCAGCGAGAACGACTCGTTGAGCAGGCTCAACCGTAGGGTGGCTATACCGATATTGTTCTTCGACTCGGCGAAGCCGACGCCCAGGGTGTCGTTGCGATCGCCGCCGCCCACACGTCCCACAAAGTTGACCAGTGTGGAGTCAGTGAAGTCGTGGGTTATGGCGCGGTCGAAGTAGAACGTACCCTCGGTGGGGAAGCGCCCGTCGTCCACCATCTTGTGGTTTTCTAACTTTGCTTCTACATAGTGGTGGCCGATGGGGACAGATATGTTGTATTCGCCTTTGCTTCCGGTCATCACGGGCTTGCCGTCCTTCGAAACGGGCATTCCGTCGATGTAGAGCGGAATCCCCTCGGCGGGTACGTTGGTGCCGGCATAGCGGACATAGCCGCTCATGGGGAATGACGACACGTCCTCGAAGTCGGCGGTGTGCACCATCGAGTTCCTGCCTATGAAGCGCAACGCCTTGGTGGGGTTGAACTCGTGGATGCCATAGACGGGAATGATGGAGTAGGTCGAGCCCTCGCCGGTGAACGGTATGCCCTGAATGATGTAGTTGCCGTCGCCATCGGTCTTGGCCTTCAGCCTCAGCGTGCCGGGCGTGAGGGTCGAGGCCTGTGCATTGCTGCCTATTCGGCCGTGGTGCTTGCGATAGTTGGTGCCGTCGCGCGAATAGTCGAAGAACTGCGTGCGCAGACCCTCGTCGAAGGTCCAGTAGGTCTCTAACTGCTGCTCGTCGCCCACGAGCAGACGGTCGTAGTTGTCCATGATGTCGTCCTCGCTGAGGCACTTCGTCCACAGGCGGAACTCATCGACCGCCCCTTTGAAGTGTCCGAGGCTGAACTGCTTGGCATCAGCCAGTGCCAGCGAGTCGTCGGCCAGCGTCAGCGTGGCCTTCTGCAGGCTGAGTGAACTGCTGTTGCCGGAGAGACTCACCACATAGCAGGTCAGCACGCGGCCGCTGCGGGTCAGTGCCACGTGGTTGTAGGCATTCTGCCGGAGCGTGATGCCGTCGAAGCCGGCGGGAGAATCGCCGGACACACTGCTGAACGCCAGTCCGCCGCTGGCCGTCATGCTCAGGCCGTTGCCGTTGCCAAAATCCACAATCGTGCTCTCGCTGAACGATTCGGGGAAGAGCCACATCTGGACAGAGAAGTCGCCACCGCCGAACTTGCCGTCGGCATAGTCGTCGGAGGGATACTGCAACGTCACGGCACCGTTCATGTCGGAAAAATAGATGGAGTGGAACTGCTCCAGCGCTTCGCCCCCGCTGCTGGTCATGGTCATCTCCACTTCCACGCCTTGCACCGCCGTGCCCGTGGAGCCGTAGGCTATGCGGCCCGTCACGGTGCCGATGCTCTTGGCAAAGCCCACGTCGGCCAGTTCGTTGTGGAGGATGGTGCCGTCGTCGCACTTGTCCTCCACTGTGACGCGGTAGTCGTAGTAGACGCCCGGCAGGGCCGTCTCGTCGGTATAGAACAGATAGTCTTCGTTGCTGGAGATGCGCGTCAGCGCTTCCCAGGCCTCGCTCTCCTGCTCGGCACGGCGGCGCTCCACGATGTAGGTCTTGGCAAGTGGCGATCCTTGCTTGTCGATGTGCCACGACAGCTTCACCAGACTTTCGTAGCTGCCCTTCGAGGCATCGAGGCTGTAGAACTTCGTGGCCTCGCCGATGGCCTTCAGCTTGGCGGTATAGGTGTTGAGCACCTTGCCTGCGATGACGCCGTCGATGCGGTAGTCGTTAGGGTTGCAGGCGTTCAGCGGCTCCTCGGTGTAGGGCACGCCCGTCTCCGGGTCTATCTTGCTCTGCGGGTTGTTGTGCTGGTCGGTGGTGCGGTGCTCCCACTGGAAGGATGTCTGCATGTCGGCGGGCGTGAGCTTGTAGATGGGGTCTTCGTTGTCGCCCACATAGATGCGGAACTCATGGCCGAAGCCCTCAGGATAGGCATCCGAGGTCCAGGTGAAGACGAGGCGGTCGGGCTCCTGGTCCACCCTGAGTCCATTGATGGGTACGGTGCGCGTGGTGCTCACCGTGACTGAGGCCTTCGTGTCGTCGCGCAGCGTCTCCGCATCCCAGAAGTTCGACACATAATAGACGTCATAGACCGGTGCCGTCTCGTCGGTGTAGCCAGTGTCGGAGTAACTTGTCACGTCGTGAGCCAGTTCGGCTATCTTCGTGCCGTCGCGATAAATCAGCCACTTGAAATCCGCGTAGCTCTCGAGAATGGAAGGAATGTTCCACGACAGGAGTACCTTCTTGTCGGCCTGATTGAACACACCTTTCAGGTTGTCGGCCTTGACGACAGGCGGGTTGATGGTGACGGTATCGGTGATGACTCGCGAGTCGTTTGCGAATTGCTCGGTAATCCAGCCAAACAAGACAGGATAAGGCCTAATGCCCCTATAGGTGAAGCAGGGATCCAGATAGGCCGAAACGACATAGTTGCCCACGGCAAGTCGTTTCGGTACGTCGCTCGACCAATCTCCATCATTCACCTTGTATCTCAGCGTTGCTGGGCGGTTGGCCTCCCACGGGTTGCTGGCCACGAGGTCCTGAGCCTGGCCATTGTAGACGAGGTCTGTGGCGAAGGTGGGTTCCTCCTTCCACTGCATCGTCTGCTTGGTGAAGTGCTGCTGGATGAAGATGTCGTTGCCGCCGGCATCTCTGTTCATATCTGCGACGTCGGTGTAACCGCTGCTTGTATTATTGGTGACACGCCAGTATATGCCCTCCGTCCACGGGTCGCCGTCATCAGCTTTGCCTGTTACCGACAGTCCAGTCATCACGCGCTTGGTGCCGCCACAAGTTCCCAGATTATTACGGTCGCGGGTGTAATAGGCTACGATGTATGCCGTATTTTTACCGCAATCTCTGTTGAGGTCGCCGTTGAAGCCGCTGTTATTTGCTACCCTGAAATAGGTTCGCCCATTGTATACGAACCAATCACCCGCTTCATGGTCGGTAACGCAGATGTCGGTGATATAGCCGGTCAGGGGATTGGCCGTGCTGCTTGTCTTGTAGCAGATGTAGATGTCATATCCTCCGGCACCAGCGTTCAGGTCGGAATTGATGACCGTCCATCCTTTATTTTCATACTCTGTCCTGACCGTTTTGCCTTTGCCGTTCTCGGCACCGATGGTCATCACCTCGGTGATGTATTCCTCCTGCGCCAGCGCGTTGGTTACTGCTCCGATGAGCATAAGGGCCACGACGAGCAGTCGGGATAATAGTCTTGCTTTCATCATGTCTGTATTGGATTTTAGTTATTGCTTGGTTAGTTTCAAGGAGACGGGGTAGTATTTCCCTGCCTTCAGCTTGGCCTTGGCCGTGCCAGTGTAGGTGTCGGAACTGTTCGTCACAGTAAAGTGCATGTAGCCTGTGGGGCTGTGGGGGAAGAGGGCAACATAGACACCGTCGGAGGTCTCCGAGTCGAGAGTGACTGAAAGACCTTTGTCGTTCCAAGCGTCATTGCCTTGGTTTGGATATGTCAGGGCAAGGGTACTGACATCTGCCGTCGGTGTCAGCGTGGCCGACAGGGGATAGCCTATCGTAGTGTAAGACATACTATTATCGTAATAGTTGATGGTCAGTGTCTTTACAGGAATGGCATTCGTGCCGTCGGTGAACGTGAACTTGCACACGGCCAACAGCGACTGCATGTTGTCAATCGTGGCTTTGGCTGTGTTATCTGTCACGGAAGTAACCGCTGCCACGCCATAGACGTAATGGAAGTTCTTGGCTATCGTTGCAAGTGTTCCATCCTGCCCAGCGAGATTGATGGTGTACTGTCCTCGCGCTTTGTTTTCAGCCTCGATTGTCTGGGTGGGAATGTCTTGCACCGGATAGAACAGCGCCACTTTGTCGCCAGCCTTACAGCGTACAGAACCATTAAACATTGAAGTGCTGCCTGTGGATGCTGCCGTCAATGTCCCGACGTCCATTGTCGTTGAAGTGAAAGAACTCACGTTAAAATACGTTGCCTCATCTCCCGCGTTCCAAGCAGCCCCCAGCGCACTCGTCTCGTCAGTAAGCGTGGCCCTGGTGATGGGTACTTCGTTGATGGTCAGCTGGCGCAATATTCTGCCGTCGGCGTTCTCCGTTTGAGGGGATTTGTAATCCCCATCGTCATCGGAGGAGCAGGATGCCAATGCAGCGGCGAGCGATAACAATAATAAACCTGTATGTCTCATATCCGTTTTATTATATCTCTGTGTGACATTATTTTTGTGAGAAGCCATCATCATCGCCATCAGACGTCTCATAGCCTGAAATGGTTGACTTGAAGTTAGATTCGTTGCTCGCTGCGAGCAGAGGGTTGTGCATTCTCACTGGCACAACCGCCATTGTCGGTCTTTTATAGCCTTTCTTCATTATTGCTATATTGTTTTTAATTTGTCATGTCAATGAATTAGTAATTGCCCCCACATGAAGTGAGCATCAAGAGGGTGAGAACGGCCATCAACACCACGATGGTGGCGGTGATGGCGTAGAGCAGGACATCCTCCCAGTGGCTTTCTATCCAGTAGCAGAGGGTATTCAGTCGGTCGTGGCGCTCGCGGAGCCGCCAGAGCAGGGAGGTATGGCTTTGTTCTTTCATCGTGGCAGCGGGGGGTAGAGCATACCGGCCAGGCGGTAGTGGCGGTTCATGAGTTTCACTTGCTGGCGGGTCTTTCGGGTCAGGAGATGCTCCTCGTGCCGCTTGATGCGGATGAGCCACACGGCGATGGCACCGAGCACGATGCCCAGGGCGGCAAGCAGCAGGAACAGGGGGATGTGGATGTTCATGTCTCGTTGAATTTGATGGTTTCCTTTTCGTGGATGCCCTTCCGGGCGAGTTCGCGGGTTAGCGTCTCAATCTTCTCGGTCTCGTCGGCAATGATTTCGTCGCGTCGTTGCAACAGACGGTATCGTCGCCTCGCCTGCCACAGCAGCACTGCCACCATGACTGCCAGCAGCAGCACGATGGCTGCCACTACGAGGAGGATCTGGTCGGGTTTCGTCATATCGCTTGCGTTTTGATTTTCGCCTGCAAAATTACGCCTTTCCGCGCGTATTTACAATAGTTTACACGAATGGTCAAACGCTTTGACACGAATGGTCAAACGAAGGACTATCGAGAGCAGCGTTGATGCTCGCATCGACACTGCCGAGATTCCCGAGCGATGCTCGCCTACCCGTAGCCTTTCGCGACTGAGGAAGGCCGAAGGCCAAAATAGAAAAGCCCCGAAGCGGGGGCTTCGAGGCGATGAATATGAGATGAGTAGGGGTTTAATTCAGTTGGCGGAAATCGGTCGGTGTCATCATGTACTTGGCCTTGAAGTAGCGGCTGAAGACGTTGAGGTTGGAGAAGCCGCTGGCGGTGGCCACTTCGCTGATGGTCATGTCGGGGCGTTCTCTGAGCAGGCCGCAGGCGTGCTCCAGGCGCAGGCTGCGGATGAACTCTGGCAGCGACTTGTAACTGCTGCCTTGCGCAAAGGCTGTGCCTATGAGGTGGTCGCTCAGGTGGAAACGGTCGGACAGCATCTGTCGCCCTATGGCGGGGTCAAGGTACAGGCGCTCATGGATGATGACATCACTGAGATAACGGAAGAGGGAGGCAGGGTCGGCAGATGCCTCCTTCGCATCCTGTTCTCCAGAAAGACGGGTAGGCGCGTCAGCAGGAACTGGACTTGGGGAGGCCCTCAGTTCCATATACATCTTCTTATAGTCCAATGTCTCTGCTATCTGTTCTGCCAACACGCGGTTCTTCTGATGTTCGCGCCGCCGCTGACGGATGGCATAGGCTGCGAAGAGCATCGCTACGAGGGCTGCAATGCCGATGCAGAGAGCCACGATAAAGACATGGCGGCGTGCCGTCTTCTGCTGCTCTATCTCCTGCTGCTGTTCATGGGCATGGTAGCGGGCAGCGTAGAGGTGGGCCTTGCCGCGGAGCAGACGCTCCTGGAGCGCGTCGTTGACTTCTTCGTACTGATGGAGCAGCCGCAGGGCTTCGTCCTTTCGCCCCTGTGCTTCGGCAGCCTTGGCACGATAGCGGAGCAGAGTGGCATATTCGTTGTTCACGGTGTCGCCCTGCTCGCGCAGCCCGGCAGCCACTTCGCCATAGATGGCCTCCATCTTGTCGTACTCGCCCAGCAGGCACAGAGTCGGTGCTATCTCCTCTCTGCCTTCAAGGGTCTTGCACAGGTCGCCATGCTCAAAAAGGTCCAGATAATGACGGGCACTGGACATATCGCCGATGTTGGCGTATGCTTCCGCCATGAAAACGTATGCCTGTGAACGGTAGAAATCGATGTATCCTGGTCGCAGGTTCTCTGGTATCTCACGATAAGACCCGTCGTGAAACTCATCCGGGTGCTGCTCGTAGTCAGCCATGAGGTCGAGCATGACCTTAGCCGCCTGGGGAATCTCGCTGTAGCGCTCTACCGTCTTGAGCACATTAACCTTTCGCTTGAGGGCGATGACAGAGGCATCCATCTCGTTGAATTTCCGCTTGCCGCTGAGTTCGGTGATGACACTGTCGATGAGGGCGAGTCCCTCCTCCGCTTTGCCCAGGTTAGCGTACGTCAACCCGATGTCAGTCTTGTAGCGCAGCACTTCGGTCTCCATATCTGAATACACTTTATCTGTCTGCTGCTTTTTTTCCTGCTGTCGGCAGAGGTCTATCATCAGTGTCGTCCAGTGGATGATTTGCTCGTCATCGTGGTAGGCGCGACAGGCCCTGATTAGCATCTCCAGCACGTCTTGCCTGTAATCGAAGTCGGTCTTGGCCACGTCGAGCGTCATCAACCGCTCACCGATGATGATGGCCGAGTCGAGCCTTGTGCCTTCCAGCGATTGTGAATATATCTTGGCACGCATCAGGTCGGCGTGATAGTCGGGCACTGCACCATGCTGCCTGAACGAAATTCCCGCTGGCGCGCCTACCCGTAGCCTTTCAATCATCATCATCGCGCTGTCAGGGTTGCTGATAGCTGCCGTCAGCACCTCCTTGTAGAGTTCCCGCAGTTCCTGGGAAGTCACCGCCTTCTGCTCTGCCGGCCCGTGACAACTCACAAAGGTCAGCACAGCAAACATGCCTACAATATATATGTACTTAATGGCTCTCATACTGAAAAAACGGTGCAAAGGTACACAACCTCCTGCTCAACCATTCTGTTTCACCATAGAGGATAGGGGTCTCTTTGATAGGTCTTGCCATGATAAATACGTATTTAAGATGAATATTCGTGTGCAAAGGTACAATTTTATTTGCGTAAAACGGAGCGTTTGCGTGTTAAAAGTGACGAACGGCGGGCTGTTTTCGTTACTTTTGTATTCTTTTTGATGGGAATAGTCCCAAATAACCAAAAAACAAATGACGATGATCAGAAAGTTTTTGTTCTGGCGGTTCTTGCGTCCCTTCGGTGGCAAGAGCGACCAAGCGGGCGGGCGGCGGTGCTGATGACTGCGTGTGAGAAGACGGTGGTGAGCACCGACCGTCCGCTCGTGGATGACATCGAGGATGTCGGAAGCGGGCAAGTGGCGAACTCGGTGCTGCAAGTGCAGACGAGAGCCGAGGCACCACCGCCTCGGCTCTCATTGTACCGATTTAGATGATTTTCATCCAAACCAATACTGCTACAGTAGTAAGCACTGTAGAAATTATCACAGAGCAGGAAAATATGCCCAGGCACCAGTTATACACCCTTTGCGAAAGAAAGACACCATCGCTGTAGGAAGAGAGGTTGTCAATCTGTGCTTTGTGTACCGCAAGTGTTTTTGTCAGCACCTTCCTTTCCCTTGTCATTTCTTCCCTCCATTTCTTCATTTCCGCTGTGTTCGCCTTGCCCCCCTTTGTAAACTCGGCAAGGAGCCCCTGCTGCTGGGCGAAGTGGTCGTCCAACAGCGTTTTCATCTGCTCAATGTGCCGGGCATTCTGCTGCTCCAGGCTCTCCGTGTCTCCAGACTCGATGACATTGAGCATGGCGTCAAACTTGTTCTTATTCTTCATCATAGTGCTTTTTAAATTAACGTTTATAAGTCCTGCGCATCGGCTTGCAGAGCCAGTTGGCCTTACAGGCACAGCGGCGGGCCCACTCATCATCGTCATCATCTTTCTTGCGCCCCCAGCCACTCTCAATGTTGCCGCCACCGCCAGCGGATTCGGCCATCGTAGTGGCGGCATCGACGTAGTTGAGGAACAGGAGCATCGCCACTCGGAGAACGTCGTTGACCGTCTGAGCAGCACCATCAGCCACTTCCACCGCTTCCTTCATCACCTGATAGACCGGCATGGGGATGGTCAGGTCGTAGTCTATGCCATCCATGCCGAACGAGTCGTGATACATCTCCTGTGTCTCGCGCTTCACGTTCTGAGGCACTGCAGCATCCAACGGTCTGCGTGGCTTTGACTTCACTGGGGATTCCTCGCTGTCATTCTTCTTTCGGAGCAGAGGCACGGTGATAATCGGGGCCTTTGTGTCCTGTTGGGGCCGTGCGGGCTTACGATATTCTTCTACTACCTGCTCCCTATGCAACTGCACCCACGTTTGGTAGAGACGGCTCGCCAGCAGTCGGCGGTCTGTCCCCAGTTCTGAGGCTTTGTAGGACGAGTTTCCCATCTTGATGCTATATCCTCTTACCTCGCCCATGCTGTCGCGGTTCAGCTTGACCTTATAACCCCGCTTCTTCAGTTCCGCCTCGTAGGTCCACCAATGGAACTCAGGCATCTTGCGTAGGATGTCCGTGCAGTCGCCAGCAATCTGTCTGATATGCTCCCCGCGAATCTGCATCGCATCTTTCCATCCGCGTCGTCTGTTGATGATGGCGGATACCTTCATCGCCCGCTCGCCGATGAAGTGGGCATCGTTGATGTTGCCCAACATGTCGATGCGGTTCCCCAGCAGGTGTAGATGAAGGATGCCCGACTTCGAGTCGCGGTGCAGGCCGGCAAAGATCTGTGTGCTGGCAAGGTTGGTCGGCTTCACCTTATGTAGCTTGCCCTTGTAGTAAACTTCGTCCACCTTGTCCATCTCTCTGATGAACTCCCAGCAGAAGTCATGCCACTCCTTCTCACCCCAGCCCCTGCTCTCCTCGGCAGATGGGGAAAGTACCAGCATGATGCCTGGCTTGCCTATCGGATGTCTGGCAAACTTAGCACGGTAGCGGTCGAGGTGCAGCTGCATCTCATTCCACATCCCCATCGGGGGCAGGCCCTCACTGAGGTTATGCACCACAACGAGGTCTGCCCGGAAATTCTTCGTAATGTAGTTCGTCATGGCCGGGCCACTCTGAACGGTATCTCCCACTGCTGTCATCTTCGTATGCCTGTAAAATAATCTTGAATTGTCTTCCACTCTCTGATAAGTGCGTTCACACCGTCCATCCATGCCAGCATGAACTGGTCGTTCCTGAACAGTCGCTTCCGCTGCTCCTGGCTACGGGCATTGAGAGCATTGCGAATGCCGATAAGTTCAGAACGGGCTGCGGAAAGGCTCTTCAGTGCCTCCTCCTGACTGTCGGTCATCAGCTGTGGAGGGTCGTAGCCCAAGGAAGTGTCATGGATGAGCACACTCTTGGGCAGTCCACATGTTGCACACTTAGCATCAAGTAAAGCATCCTCTTCAGAAGTGTACCTGACACTGCGAATAATCTCCTTCTTTGGCTCCTGCTGAGCCGAATTGTTCTTCTTAATCATAAATATTACATTTTGAATGATGCCTTGGACAACTGCTGCGAGCCTGCGAGCGGCTTCACCCCAGCAGGAATACACTGGTCCTCGGACGGTCGTGTATTACACTGGGACTTCTTGACTAACCTTCCAGGATTTTCGGCTCTCTTACAGGACATGCAGACTGGCTGTCCGTTACTTTCGCTATTCTGTGGCATCGTTCATTGAATCTGAAGTTTCCACAGCCATAATACTTCTGTTACTGCTTAGGCATTCCGTACAGACGATGTTGCCCTTTGAGAGAGTAGTGCCATCACCAGAGAAATGAGCACTCTTGTCGATAGGATTATAGTTGCCATCGGGACGTGAAGTTATTGGCATGGGCTGAGTATCTTTCAGCTGTCCAACCTGAGAACTAAGAATCGAGCCTTCGCCAAGAATAGAGGTGTGGACACCTATTGCTGACGTGATTTGCTCTTCATTCATTGTCACTGGAGGATTGGGGGACTGAAATCCTGTTTGCTTTGCTTTACCTTGGACACCTGTTTTGACAACATCAGAAGCTTTGGATTGGTCAGCAGAATCATCGTTTAACGAGCCATTGGCTTTGTCAGGATTTTCTATTCTCCTGCCGCTCTCTTCTGTGAGAGGTGCTTCCACAGCTGGCTTTCTTCCTTTCGTCTCACTCTTAGGTACATTGACTGCAGATGATCGGACGTAGTATGGGTTCCTGCTAGTCCTTTCCTCTCCGTTTACCTTCACCAGCCAGAAAGCGAGGCTGTGGATGGTGTGAACGGTCGTGCGGTTGTTGGCCTCAGATGAGAGTATCCCCATCTCGTTGAACATTCGGACAACCTTTGCAGCGGTCTTCCTGTCACAGCCCCAGAGCGTAGCCAGCTCAACTGTAGAGGCAACGAACTGACCAATACCAATCTCAGTCGTGAAGTTCTTTTTCTCATAGTGCATCGGCTCGATAGCCGCCATCTTCACAAATGTTGCCATAGCCTCTGAACGATGGAACCCCTGACAGTCATCGCGCAGGAAATCCAGCTGCCCACCGGACAGCAGGATTCCGTATCTAATATCTGTATAATCCATAGACGTACCTGTTAAATTAGACATGTTACCAATCACGCTTATTAGGCTTACGCCGATGGGATGCAAGGATGGCTTCGTTTTCTTCCTCGGTGGTCAGAGGGACGGCATTCTTGCGCTTAACCTCTAACCACTTGTCGAGTTCATCATTAAAGAGTACCCACCTCTTGCCGGGTTTAGATCCAGGCACCTCACCCTTCTGCAACTTCATGTAGAGAGTGTTCAAAGGCATACGGAGATAGTCTGCCGCTTCCTCCACGTTCATCGTGCGACGCACGCGCTGTATCTTTTGCTGTGTTTGTCCTTTCTGAAGGTCAGACAGCAGTACCTTCATGCCGATGACTTCATCTCGAAGCTCGGCGACGACCTGCGGAAGGTCGTTGAATGTCAAAGTATCCTTTACCATAAATAATGAATGAGACCTTTGTGTCTCGCCGGCAAAGGAACTACATTATCATCCGGTTATCAAGATTATCAAGAATAATGCATCAATAATAATAGTATAATGCGGTTAGTAGCAGTTAGGACTATAAATGTACTGGTAATAATGGTAGTTAGCATATCTATTAGCTGTGTGCAATCTGTGTTCTGGCTGTTATGGATGGTTGGTACTTGCTACAATGATGGCTGGATATAAACAACGACAACACCGCAGCACTAATTTTAAACAGGTTGGCGCTGCGGTATTGTCGTTAATACTTCTCATGGCTTTGGCTTATTCTTCCTCCTTTTCCGATGGAACAGGATAATGGAAGGCTATTGAAGTTTTTGAGTCAGGTTTGTCTATTTTGATATAACCTTTCTCCGGGTCTGCGGTTAAGGACTTTGACAATGTAAACCAATCAGTGTTTTTACACAGATCTGGAAACAAATTGTTGATGAACTTTCCGCATAGTTCTGTGGTATAGGCACAATGTTTGTCTACCCCTAAGCCCATTCTCCTAGCAATGTTCCATGTCAAATGACGAGCATCAAGATTCCTTACATCCTTATCGGCCTTCCATTTCCAGTTACGACCTTTAGGCTTGTAAAGAGGACGTTCAAGCCATTCTTTATACTCCAACCATAGCGCAGCCATCTCCTCCTCTTCCAAAATGGGAGCCATAGCCCAGAAGATGTAGTCATGTATGACATTCTGCCTCTTGAGTTTGAACTCCTCGGCTTCTGCGATGCTGTCCGTTTCGCTCTGCCTGTAGATTCCCGACTCCCTCTCCTGTTCATCCTGTTTGACATCCGAAATCATCACAGAGGGATTCTTCTGCTGCTTCTTAGTAAAGACGCTACTAAGCTTGTCCAGGAAGGAGTAACAGCATACGACACCGGATTCCAGCAAAAGAAAAAACAGCACAACAAGAACACCGTAAGGAATGAGATGGCTCTTGTCGTATAGTTGGGCGGCCAACATATACGACACAATAAGAACTAACACACTAATAGCCACTAATATGGCTATGTCACTAATCTCGAGTTTTTTTAATTTTCTGTTCATTACTTACAAATTTTAATAGATATACGTATTTTTATCGCCGCAAAAGTACATTTTTTCCAAAATATTCTTGCTCTAAAAAAATAAAAAGTCGTATTTTAACACTTTTACGACTCATACGGCCTTCATTTGGGCGATTTTCGCGGATTTCAGAGTAATTTTGTCAACTGATTCGCGCTTCGACTCGTCGGCCATCGCGGCATAGATCTGAGTCGTGGCGACGTTCTTATGACCAAGGATATGCTGGACGGTATAGACGCTGGTGCCTGCCTCAACCTGTAGCGAACCCAGTGTATGACGGCTGCAGTGATAGGTTATATGCTTGGTAATGCCTGCCTCCTTCAGCCAGTTCTTCAACGGTGCCTGGGTGAGGCTGTCATTGAAGCCGACAAAGACCTTGTCAGTAGGCTTGCGGTTCTCATCTTCATCATTGAAACCAATCAGTTCCAAAGCCTCGTCGCTGATAGGATTGTTCACCAGTTCCTTGGTCTTCTGCATACGGAGTGTAACGTACATGCCACCGTCACCGTATGGCTGAATCTTGTCCCATGTCAACTGCTTGATGTCGCTTTTGCGCAAGCCTGTCAGACAAGAGAAGAGGAAAGCCTTCTTCAACACCTCAGAGGAACAGGGGGTGTTGGCGAGATTGACAAGTTCCTGACGAGAAAGATGCTCCTTCTCCGTGGGGATAGTGTCGATACGCTCCAAGAAGCCGTTGGGATTCTCCATAATCTTGTGCTCGCGATAGGCGGTATGGAGCACAGCGCGAAACGTTGACCAATAGCCTGCGATGCTGTTGATGTGTAGCGTCTGATTCGTATGCTTCAGCTGGTGGGCGGTCATCAGATACTCTTTGAACTTGTTACAGAGGTCAACATTAATCTCATCGAAGCGGCATTTACCGTTGCAGAACTTCTTAAAATGGAGATAGACGTTCTCCCACTTTGTGTTCTTCTTGTAGGCCTTCTCCTTGAAGTAGTCGAGGAAGCTGCCCTTCATCTTCTCCTTGTCGAAGAAGTCATAACGCTCGTTGACGATGCTCTCGAAACGACGGCAGCGCAGGGCCTCGGCCTTTTCGCGCATGCGGTCATTGTAGTCGCGCTCGCGCTGGTTCTTCGGTTTGGCGTAGATGTAGATGCCCAGCGACTCATGGCGCATGACCTTCATAGTGCTCTCGTCCCTGTAGCCAGGATAATAGTCCAAGTAAAAGGATAGCTGTTCTCCGCCTTTTATCTTCCGTGTTCGGAGGGTCACGGTCTTACAAATGTTACTCATATACCTTATTATATTTTAATGAATATTCTTGGTGAAGCGTCTCTTCACGGCTGCGAAATTACCTCATTATCCCCCGATTATCAACATTATTACGCATAATGCGTCAATAATTGATAGATAATGTTAGTTGGTGAGGTGCAGACTAAGATAACGACTATTTTTATTGTTTATAATCGATGGATTTACTTGGTTGTCCATGCAAGGGAGTAGCTGCCAAATTGAGTCAGTCTTTCGGCCATTACCCTGTCGAAGTCCAGTTTTGGTATCAGGTTCTTCACGCCCACCTTTATAGTGGAGATATTACTCTTCTTGGCAATGATGCCGACATTTGCTGTGCTCATCCCGTACTTATCGGCAGCTTCCCTCGCTGTGTAGTAGCTTTCATCATTCACGATGTCGGTGCGTCTCAATTGCTCAAAATGGTCTTTGGAGTAGTAGGTCTGGCCATACTCGCGCTTGGTAGGAATATGATGGCGATAAGCATTGGAGCGGACAGATGCAGCACTCATGCCGTATAGTTCTTGTGCTTCTTTCATAGTTAGCCACTCATTAACGGCCTCCACTTCAGCCGACTTGCCAAACAAGACATCCATGTGCTTGCGGCTGTAGTAGTTCATTCCCGCTATTCGACACACTGGCACTTGGTTCCGCTTGGCCGAAGTGTAGAGCCACGACTTCTTGACCTTATAAATGCGCATGACCTCTTCGCCGGAAATGTAGTCGAGCACTTCTGACTCTTGGACATTACTCTCCACATTCATGACATTAGCTTTACTTTTCTTTGTCGCTTGGGGGGTGGACTTCTTCGGCCTGTTCGTTGGCAGTACTCTGTGATATGGATTTCCTGCCAGCATCTTCTCAATATCTGCCTTGCGGATAAAAGCCATGCGACTGCTGATTCTCGATGCTACCAGCTTTCCCTCGTTCACCAACTTGTAAACATACTGCCTTGAACACCCCATAAGTATCGCAGCCTTGGCAAACGTCAGGTACTCCTGCTGCTGGAGATCAATCATGGGTTCTACGGCATTCATAAAATCCTGCTGCCGTTTCTTCCTTGCCTCTTTTGCCTTCGTCTGACACTCTTCGCAGCAATACTTCTGCATTCCGCTCCTTGCTGCGAACTTCTTTCCACAATACTTGCACTTTCTGACTTGCTTCATTTTCTTATCACTTTTGATGGTTCAACGTACATTTTCTTTTCCCCTACCGTTGAGTCAACCTTCATGCACCATTGTCACCCTATGTCAACTCCGTTCGCTTCGTGACTCTTTCCGAATCCTTCCGTCCTGTTTTGTCACCCTTTGCACCTCGTCGTAACCCGTTGTCAACTAAGTCCGCAGAATGACGATTTTCAGGCCCCGTAAATTCCTCGCGGTAGAAATACGTTGCAAAAATATACTGAAATTCGGTTACTACCAAATTCCAACCATTAAGTGTTAAAAATCAAAAGTTGCTGAAAATGAACGTTTTACAAATGGATGGTATTAGATATTCATGGTTGTTTATACCCGTTTAGATACAGTTGCGGAAGGCATCCTGCCCTATGCTGGTGACGCTGCCGGGGATAGACATAGAGGTCAGGCTGGTGCAATCGGCGAAAGCCCCTGTCCCTATGCGCGTCATACTGCCGGGGAGGGTGACGGAGGCCAGGCTGGTGCATCCCTGGAAAGCGGAGCTGCCCATGCTCGTCACACCATCAGGAATGGTGACTGTCTCCAGGCCGCTGCTAAAGTAGAACGCGGCATTTCCTATGCTCGTCACGCTGTACTCCACCCCCTTGTAGATGACACTGGCGGGGATGTCCACGCTACCTGTGTAATAGCCGCTGGGCTTCTTGGTCACTTCTGCCACTTTGCCCTTTGTTATCACATTGTAGTAGATGCCGTCAATCTCCACGGCATCCTGTGCGCTTGCCGCCACGGGCAGGAGCGCAAGGAGGAACGGTAAGAATTGTCTCTTCATAGTTATTGATGGTTTTTGATTTGTTTATTATGGTAGTCTGTCTTATCCGTCGGCAAAGATAGTCTTTTTCCCCGAAAACTCCAAATAAAAGCCAGATTATTTCTGTATTGACCTGGAAATAAGGGCAAAAAAACTTGCCCAAATATTTGCGTATGTCGGGGAAATTTCGTACCTTTGTACCTGTAATCAGAGCGCTGGTAACACACACAAGCGGGAGACGGCCGCCCGGTGTAGTCGGTCGCATAATCAGTACCATGAAAAACACACAACTATGGCACAAACAACTGTTCCCATGCTGTATGATATCTATCAGAACGGCAACGAAGACAGCACCGCTTTCGGCAAGTGGTATCCGAGAGCCGTGGTGCTCAGTACACTCAACCTCAGGGGCCTGGCCAACCACATCGCCGACCACGGCTCGGTCTACACCCCCGACGTGGTCTATGGCGTGCTCCAGAAGTTCACCACCTGCAAGCCACAACTGCATTACGCAAGGTTAATATAATTGTAACCTCAATTTTTGCGTGACGCTCTTATTTAGGGGGAACGCCACGGATTTCAAGGTTTTAATGTATATCGTCACCATCTTTAAATTTGTCTTCAATTATTTCGATTCGTATCATGAACTATTTGCACTAACTTTAATGTCCAAACCATAAGCTATTCAGATATAACCCACTTTCCATCATTGTCTTTGCCTTCATGCTTCAGAATACCCTTTTTCTGTAAAGCAGAGAGGTCACGTTCGATGGTGCGTTGGCTCACCGACAAAGTCTCCGACATTTGTTTGCCAGTGATTGTCGGGGATTCTTTGATGAGATTGAGTATTTTCTGCTGACGCTCAGTGAGTTTCGTCTCCGACACGTCTCCGTCATGATCTCCGACATTCGGAGTGTCGGAAGAGGCAAAGATGATGGTCTGGAATTGGGTCGGAGTAGATTTGAACACAGGCTTCAATTCGTCTTTATAACCTTCCAAAGCTTTGGTCTCATTACAAATGCGTGAGAGTCCGCTACCTCGTTTCTCCATATAGTCAAGCTGAGCCATCACATTTGCAAGTATGGGATTACGCCTTTCAGAAGACACATCTTTGATGTCCAAATCCTGTATCAGCATTCCATTGTACATCCCAGTGCTGTGCGTCACTGGCCCACGACAGTCTGGAAAAAGTACGCTGGTAACGAGATAGACCTTCTGCTGCTCACCCAACAGAGGATTGACGGCTACGAAATCAAGTCATCGTCCACCTTCCACCCCGATTTCACATCCAAACTGGTAAAGATGTGTGAATACGTGGCGGGCGACATCGGGCGTAGGGCTGTCATCT
>CADACW010000027.1 GCA_902786565.1 uncultured Prevotellaceae bacterium
GCTGGCTACCGCTGTCAGGCCCCTACGGGGCATTGGCTGCGCGTGGTTTCCTTAGCGTCATTCAGTTTAATTGCCGTGAATAATTCAGGCTAGAGAATTTAAGAGTTTGGACGGTCCTTTCTCAGCGTATGGCCGGAGGGGATGTCAAGTTTGGACGGCTCTTCCTCAGTGAAAGTCCGGACGTGTTTAGCCGAGCCGATTTCTTTCAAAACAGGATACTCTCGCTCGACAAACCAAATTAAAACAAGTTTTTATTTGGATTTGTGCTCGCTTATTCGTATCTTTGCACCGTGAAACTGATTAAACATTAGGATTATGGCAACACTGGTATTACAAGTTCCTGACGAAAGCCTCGTTGCGAAGGTGAAGCAGGCCTGCAAGATGCTGGTAGGCGTGGCATCGGTAAAGGTGCAGAAGCCCAAGGAGTATGACATCACCAAAACCGCCGGCTATCGCGAGGCGATGGAGGACGTGAAGCATGGACGAGTGCATCATGCCGACAGCGTAGACGATATGTTCAAGGACATATTTGGCGAGAACATTTTCAACGAGATTCGCAGCAGCCATGTATAGCATTGACTACACCACACGCTTCAAGAAAGACATGAAACTTTGCCGCAAGCGTGGACTTGACATTCAGTTGATTCTGGATGCCATTGCCTTTCTCAAAACCAATGGCACCTTGCCCGCCCAGTATCGTCCTCACAAGTTGTCGGGCAATCGCAAAGACCAGTGGGAATGTCACATACAGCCCGACTGGCTGATGACGTGGGAGCAAAACGACAACCAATTGACGCTCCTCTTCCTTCAGACAGGCACCCACTCAGACTTGTTCTGATTCCCCCGCACACTTTATCCGCCGAGATTCTCACCCGATGAGAGCCTCGGCGGTTTCTACAGAATGAGACCCCAATAATGATTGCAGACGGCTTGGTGGGCGACTACGGGGTCAGATGAGGCCAAACTGGTGGAGGAAGATGAACAGGATGCAGAGGGGGCAGACGTACTTGACCTGGAACAGGAAGACGTGGAAGAAGCGGCCGCGCAGGGTGCCCCAGTTGGTGTACTCGTCGCGCACATCCTTGTAGGGGGCGAACCAGCCCAGGAAGATGCAGGTGAGGAATCCGACCAAGGGCAGGAATATCTGGCCCGTGATGAAGTCGAACCAGTCGAAGAGCGAGCGCCCGAAAAGCACCAGCCCGTCGTAGGCCCCCAGCGAGAACGAGCAGAAGACGCCCACGATGCCGGTGGTCACGGTGACGAGCAGGGCGGCACGCCGGCGCGAAATGTGCAACTCCTCGTGGAAGAAGGCGGTGCTCACCTCGTGCAGCGACATGAGCGACGTGAGGGCGGCCAGCGAGAGGAGCAGGAAAAACAGCAGAGCGATGGCCCACCCCACCACGGGCATGTCGGCGAAAGCCTGCTCGAAGACGTTGGGCAGGGTGATGAAGATGAGCGAGGGGCCGCTGTCGGGATTGACGCCCACGGAGAAGGCCGCCGGGAAAATCATCAGTCCGGCCAGGATGGCCACCATCGAGTCGATGATGCCTATCTGCAGGGCAGAGTTGGTCAGGTTGGTCTGGCGCGAAAAGTAGCTGGCGTAGGTGCAGATGCAGCCCATGGCAATGGAGAGCGAATAGAACGACTGCCCCAGAGCGCCGAGGAAGACGTCGCTATTGATCATCGTCAAATCAGGCTTGAACAGGAACTCGATGCCCTTTTCGGCCCCAGGCAGCATGCACGAGGCCACCACAATGATGAGCAGCAGGATGAAGAGCAGGGGCATGAGCAGCTTTGAAGCCCGCTCGATGCCGTCGCGCACGCCGTGGGCGATGATGAGGAATGTAAGCAGCAGAATGACCACCAGCCAGAAGATGGGCCTGACGGGGTCCTGCGAGAACTCGGTGAAATACTGGCGGAAATAGTCGGGGTCGCCCCTCAGATGGCCTATGAGCGCCGCCCACATGTATTGCAGGCACCAGCCGGAGACCACTGCATAATAGCCAGTGATGAGGAAGCCCGTGAGCACGCCCATATAGCCTATGAGCGACCAGGCCGAGCCGCCCGCCATGCGCGAGAAGGCCCGCGCTGTGTTTGACTGCCCGTGGCGACCGATGATAAACTCGCTGATCATGCAGGGAATGCCCAGCAACAGCACGCAGGCCAGATAGATGATGATGAACACGGCACCGCCGTTCTGTCCGGCCATATAGGGGAATCGCCACACGTTGCCCAGCCCCACGGCCGAGCCTGCCGTAGCCAGGATGATGCCCAGCCTGCTGCCAAAGTTTGCTCTTGCTGCTCCGTCCATTTTTGATTATTTTTTGCTTCTGGCTTGCAAAATTAGCGTTTTTTTCTTACTTTTGCACAAAAATTGGCAAGAAAAATGAAAAAAGTCCGGCATTTTGTTTCCCGATACCCCTTTTCGCTGCTCTGTGTGGCCCTGGTTTGGTATCTCTCCATCTGGTTCCGTCCGCCCGAAGAGCTGCCGCTGCCCAGCTTCGACTTCATGGACAAGTGGACGCACTTCGTGATGTATGGCGGCACCTGCTCGGTGATTTGGCTGGAGTATCTGCACAGCCATAGCCGCCTCGACGGGGCGAAGCTGTTTCTTTGGGCGTGGCTGGCGCCCGCACTGATGGGAGGAGTGATAGAGTTGGTGCAGGCCTACTGCACGGCTACGCGCTCGGGCGAATGGCTCGACTTCGGGGCCGATGCCTTTGGCTGCACGCTGGCCGTCGGCGTGGGTCTGGCCTGCCGCCGCTGGCTGCCCTGGGCACGGCCTAAAAAAGACGCCTGGTGATGCTGATGCTGAGCATGGGGAACACCTTCATGCCGCCGATGGCATCGATATAGTCGCCCACCTTTCCGCCAATACCGTCGACATCCTTTGTCAGGTTGATGCCGTCGTGGGTGGCGATGCTGGGCGTGCCGCCCCAGAACATCACACCGGCATCGAAGGCCACCTTCCAGCGGTCGTCGCCCTTCACCAGGCAGCCCTCGTAGCCAATGCCCAAATAGGGCTTGAAGGCATTGACGAACATATCGGCCTTGACCATGCCGTCATCGTCGGGCTCCAACATATAGGGGTCGCCGGCCTTGTACTTCACATCGCCGGCCTTATGCACCAGCACGGGGTTGATCAGGTTGCCGTTGGCGTCGTAGATGTCGCCCTCGTCGTCGGGCTCGCCCACGTAGACATCCTCGGTGTACAGGATATCGTGCGTATAGTTGCCCACGTGGACGCCCATACGGCCCACGCTCTTGAACCTTGACTGCAGGGCTTCCAGCATGGCGGGATCGTTGCTGCTGGCATATTCGGGCCCGAGGGCACTCAGGTCGATGATTTTCTGTTCGTAAAGCAATTCCGGCACATGCTCAATCTGGTCGTTGATGAGTTTGTCGTACATCCTGTTGTAGGCCCTGACTGCCATCAGCGCGCCCATGCTCTCGGTGGCGTTGTAGGCCTTGGCTATGTGGCGCCCGCCCAGATAGAATCCGGCGGAGAGGTGCCAGTGCTTGTTGTTCTTCAGCGGATAGAAGTCTACCAGCACGTTCCAGTTCCACACGTTTGAGGGCTTGCCAATCATCTCCACCTCGTCCTTGACCTTCTGGCCGGTGAAGCCCTCCAGCAGCCCCGAGAGGCGGTTGAACTTAGAATGGCTGGTGTTGGGGTCGTTGCCCACCATGACATCGAAGTGCATGGGCACCTCTATGGCTGGCAGATAGCTGAAGCCTGTGCGTACCTTCATCCAGCTGGTCACCGGGGCGGTCAGTTCGAGGCCCAAGCCCGGCACTCCTGCCGTGAGGCTGAGGTCCAAGCGCTCTGGGAAATACTTTTTGGTGCTCTGCGCCACAGCCTGTACTGCCACCAGCGCGGCCACGGCCAAACCTATCAGGAATCTCGCTTTCATATCGTTATGTATATTTTGGGGGCAAAGTTAGTGCTTTTATTTCTGCCAGCCAAATGTTTTTTCCAAATGTGTGCGTTTTTAACAAGATTTTTGTTCATCCACACACAGCCATTTCTGGCTATGCTTTCACCTTCACCAGCTCGTAGCTCTCTATGGTGCGGCGGTCAGCACTGATGTTCAGTCCGACGGCCCAGACGGGGCGGGCATCGGCGGCGAAGTGCACGGCGTAGTCTTTTGTCAGAATCTGCCCAATGGCCTCCGCAGCGGACTTATTGAACTTGAACTCAATGACATAGATGGCATCGGCAAGTTTCAGCGCTATGTCGAAACGTCCGTCGCTGGTCTGGCCCTCGGCCTCCGCGTCGGCGCCGATGCCAACCATCAGCGAGTAGAACAGAGCCTCGTAGAACTGCTCGTTCTGGTTCTTGTCTGTGATGCTGTAAGGTATGCCGGCATACCAGCGCCGCACGCTTTCGAGAAACTGCTCGAAAGTGGTCTTTTTCAGCCTCAAGTCCCAAAAAGCATTGTTCATCTGGTTACGGCTACCGATGTAGTCGGCACAATAATACTGGTAGAGTGAGCGAGAGAATCCACGGTACACCTCATCATTGGGGAATCCCAACGTATATCGTCCTGTTTCCCAGTTGAATGATTTGATGGTGAGGTAGCCGCTCTGGAAGAGCACAGGTATGGGGTCGCTGATGCGCTCCGTCGGGGCGTCAAACGTTTCCATGTCGGTCTCAAAGCCTTCCAGTTCAGGTATGGCGAGCTGTTTCACACGGAGCAGGCTGATGAGCGACGACGGCGTGCCCGTGCCGAACCAGTAGTTGTCTATCCAGCCTTTCTCAAAGGCATAGAACATGCTCCAAGGATTGTAGATGTCGGTCATCTGGTCAGTGAAATGATAACCGTCGTACATTCGTTTCAGTTCGGCCACTGTCTCGTCGTAGGTTATCGGGCGGCGGCGACGACGACCAATGGCCTCCGCCAACCACTCTATGTCAGGCTTCAGCTGAGTGAACAGTTCCTCCTCGGTGATGCCACAGATGCCCTCATATTCCGGGTCAAAGGTCAGGATGTTCAGGTTGTTCAGCTCGCTGAAGACAGAGAGCTGCGAGAACTTGGAGATGCCCGTAAGGAACACGAACTTCAGATATTGCGCCTGCGACTTCAGCGGTGAGAAGAGGTCGCGCACGCGCTGCCGCAGATGGTCTTGCAACTGCGGGTCGTGCAGGGTGTCGAGCATTGGCGCGTCGTACTCGTCGATGAGTATCACCACCTCGCGCCCAGTCTGCTGATAGGCAGTCTTTATCAGCTTGGCCAAGCGGTCGCTCAGTTTGGCTGTTTTGTCGGTCGGCAGCCCGTAGTCTTCCTCCAAGCTACGGAGTATGCCGCCGCAGATGTCATCCACGCTGGTCTCGTCGTAATACTTGCCGTTGCTCAAGTCCAGGCGCAGCACGGGGTACTGCGTCCACTCCGTCTCCATCTGCTCAATGGCCAGTCCCTTGAACAGCTCCTTGCGGCCCTCGAAATAGGCCTGCAATGTACTCACCAGCAATGACTTGCCGAAGCGCCTGGGGCGACTTAGGAAATGATTTTTCCCACCATTGTGCGCCAGTTTATAGACATACGCCGTCTTATCAATATAGACGCACTCACGTTTGATGATGTCAGGGAACCACTGCAATCCAATGCCGTATCTTCTTTTCTCTGCCATAGCTACATCTGAATTTTTCTGCAAAAATAAGCATTTCCTGCCGAACAGCCAAAAGTTTTCCAGAAAACCTTTGGATGTTAGGCGAATTGTTTGTATTTCTGCACCGTCCTCAGCCATTGCAGGTTCAGCAAATAGCAGGCGAAAAAGTGCGAATTGGCGGAATAAAACAAAAAAAATGGAAAATATCTTGCTCTTTCCTTTGTTTATTAAGAAATAATGCGTATCTTCGCGCCATAAATCTGAAAGACTATGAACAGGAAACTCTTTTTTTCGCTGTTGATGCTCCTCTTTGCAGCAACAGCCACAGCTCAGAAGAAGTATTCGCTCTATGGCATCGGTTTCTATAACCTGGAGAATCTCTTCGACACCTGCCATGACGTGGGCAAGAACGACTACCAATATCTGCCCGACGGACAGAACAAGTGGACGGGCCTGAAGTACTCGCACAAGCTGCGCAACATGGCCCGCGTGCTGGCCGAGATGGGCACCGACCGCCTGCCGGGACTGGGCTGCGCCGCCATCGGCGTGAGCGAGGTGGAGAACGACCGCTGCCTGAAAGACCTGTGCGAGCAGGAGCCGCTGAAGAAGCACGGCTTCAAGTTCTGCCACCGCGAGGGGCCCGACAAGCGCGGCGTGGACTGCGCCTTGCTCTACAACCCCAGCCTGTTCAGGGTGCGCAATGTCAAGCTGGTGCCCTACGTCTATGTGAAACCTGAAGACAAGGGCCGCGCCACCCGCGGATTCCTCGTGGTGAGCGGCACCATGGCCAACGAGCACGTGACCATCATCGTGAACCACCTGCCGTCGAGGGCCTCAGAGCCTTTCTACCGTGATGAGGGCGGCCGCCAACTGAGGCTGGTGAAGGACTCGCTGATGAAGGATGACCCCAACGTGAAACTCTTCATCATGGGCGATATGAACGACGACCCGCAAGACAAGTCGATGTCGGAGAAACTGGGCGCCAAGCGCAAGATGAAAGACGTGGACAAGGGCGGGCTGTGGAACCCCTGGTGGGACGTGCTGGCCAGCGGCACGGGCACGCTGCAATACGACGGCAAATGGAACCTCTTCGACCAGATTATCCTGTCGCACTCGCTGCTCGACAAGAAAGGGATGAGAGATCTGAAATTCAAGCCCGAGCAGATAGACTGCCAATCGCTGAAGTACTTCCGCCACCAGATTTTCCGCCGCGACTATCTTTTCCAGAAGGAGGGTAAATACAAGGGGAACACGCTGCGCACACATGCCGGCGGCACTTGGCTCGACGGCTATAGCGACCACCTGCCCACCGTGGTTTACGTCATCAAGGAGACACGGTGAACGGTGAACGATGAACGTTGAGAGCCATCCGTTCCGGCCCTTCCTGCCTGAGGGGGCGCGCCTGCTGATGCTGGGCACATTCCCACCGGCAGAGAAACGATGGGCCATGCCTTTCTACTACCCCAACCTGCAGAACGACATGTGGCGCATCGTGGGGCTCTGCTTCTTTAATGACAAGCAACACTTCTTAGCCGCCGACGGGCGGCACTACCGCCAGGAAGCACTGCAGCAGTTCCTGACCGAGAGGGGCATTGCCCTCTACGATATGTGCACCAAGGTGATTCGCACCACCGGCACAGCAAGCGACAAGGACCTCCAGGTGGTCGAGCAGACCGACCTGAAGGTCCTTATCGGACGTTTACCCCAGTGCCGGGCCATCGCCACAGCCGGCGCACTGGCCACCACCCTCGCCTGCCGGCAACTGGGCATAGAGCAGGAACCGCCCCTGGGCAGCTATGCCACCGCCGACTTGGACGGTAGCCAACTGCGGCTCTACCGCATGCCCAGCAGCAGCCGGGCCTATCCGCTGCCCATTGAGCAGAAGGCGGCCCACTACCAGCGGCTCTTCAACTATGCTGGCTGATTGTCCTTGGGCTTGTTTTCTTCGGGGTAGCTGATGCGCGTGTGATAAATGGTCTTCAGCTTCTCAATGAGCACCGTCTTCGCATACTGTATGTCGCGGAAAGTGATGGGGCACTCGCGGAAGAAGCCCTCGTCCACCATCCCGTCGACGATGCGCCCCACCAAGTCGCGGATGGACTGCTCCGTATAGTCGGGCAGCGAGCGCGAGGCGGCCTCTACGGCATCGGCCATCATCAGCACCGCCTGCTCCTTGGTGAAGGGGTTGGGGCCGGGATAGGTGAAGAGCAGGTCGTCGACAGGGTCGTCCGGGTGCTCATTCTTGTACTTGATATAGAAATATTTGGCCTTGCCCAGTCCATGGTGGGTGGCAATAAGGTCGCGTATCTGCAGCGGCAGATTGTACTTGTCAGCAAGTTTCAGACCCTCGGTCACGTGGCTGATAATCATCTGCGCACTCTCTATGTAAGACAACTGATTGTGGGGGCTGATGCCACCCGACTGGTTCTCGGTGAAGTAGATGGGGTTCTGTATCTTGCCGATGTCATGGTAGAGCGCACCGGTGCGCACCAACTGAGGGTTGGCGCCTATCTTTCGGGCTATCTCGGCAGCCAGGTTGCCCACCTGGATGCTGTGCTGGAAGGTGCCTGGCGCCACCTCGCTCATGCGCCGCAGCAGTTCCTTGTTCATATCGCTGAGCTCGATGAGCGTGATGTCGCTGATGAAGCCAAAGAACTTCTCGACAAGATAGAGCAAGGGATAGCAGCAAAAAATGATGATGCCGCACAGGGTAAGGTAGATGAACTCGCTGTGGTCAAGGCGCGACAGGTCATTGTTGCGGATGAGGAAAATGGCCAGATTGGTAAGCATGGCCGTGCCGGTGGTGACGATGGCCGTCCAGAAGAGCTGGGAGCGGCTGGACAGCTCGCGCAGCGAATAGATGGCTGCCAGTCCGGCCACCATCTCGACGGCAATGAACTCCAGTGGGCGCTGCAAGATGCAAGAGCACACCAGCACCACGGTGACATGGGCCAGGAAGGCCGTGCGCGAGTCCATAAACACACGGATGAATATGGGCACTATGGCGAAGGGAAGGATGTAGATGTGCAGCAGATTGTGGCCTACGAGCAGCGATGCCATCACCGTGCTGATGACGATGAGGCTGTAAATCATGCCCGTGGAGCGCATACGCTCGAAGTAGTCGCTGCGATAGACCGACAGGTAGATGGTGAAGATGACGATGAGGATGAGCACATAGATAATCTCGCCCACCACCGACATGGTGATGCCCGACTTCGACTGCTGGCGGCGGTCTATCTCCTTGAGATACGACTCGATGGCCTGGTAGGCCGTGGGGGTCACCACCTCGCCCTGACTGATGATTTTCTGCCCCCGCTGCACCACGCCGCTGGCCTGCGGCACGCTGTTGAGCAGGTCGAGGCGGCTGCTCTCGCTGCGCTCTTCGTCGTAGGTGAGATTGGGTTCCAGATAGTCGTTCAGGCTCAGTTCGGCCAAGGCGTCGGGATAGAGGCCCAGCACCGGATCCTTGGCCAGAGCCTCGTAGGCCTGCACAGGGGTGTAGACCTGACTGGCAGCGATGCTGAACACCTCTTTGTCGTCAATTCGGCGCAGGCTGTGCACAGAGTCGGCATCGCCGCCCAGCGGGTCCTTGGTGTCGACGATGCCCCGCCTATAAAGCAGTGCCAGCCGGTTCTTGGCGGTGTTCAGGAACTGAGGACTCAGGCCACGGCGATGCTTGCTCAACTGCTCGGCAAAGCGCTGCTCCTGACGGGGAGCCACCTGACTGTCATAGATGTAGTAGGGCTGGAAGTCGGCCAGCACTTCGGCCTGCTCACGCTGGATGGTGGTGTCGCTCTTGTAGACGGCAAAGTCGAAGGTTGCCGTCAGGTCGCTGTAGCGCCACACCTTGTTCTGCTCCACCTTATAGTTCACTTGGGTGTCGCGGGGCATAAACCATACGATGGCAGCCACGGTGAACACGACCAGGGCTGTGCGGAGGGCCAGGTCGCGCCACGTAAAGTCTATCTTCAAGTTCAGGTTTCTCATTGTCTCACATTTTACTTTTGGCTCACTCCTTCACCAGATAGCGCTGGTAGTAGGTCTGCATCAGCGTGGTCAGGGGCAGGGCGATGACCATGCCCAGGATGCCCAGCAGCGAGCCCCACACCGAGAGCGAGAGCAGGATGGCGGCAGGGCTCAATCCGGTGGTCTTGCCCATGATGCGCGGCGTGAGGATGGTGTCCTGTATCACTTGCACCACGGCAAAGACGGCCAGCGCCATGAGCAGCACCATCCAGAAGTTCTGGCCCGTGTCGGCAGCCTTGACGATGGCCAGCAGGATGGTGGGCAGGATGCCCACGGTCTGCAGATAGGGCACCATATTGAGAAGACCGATGAAAAGGCCCAGGCCGATGGCCAGCGGGAAGTCGATGATGAGAAAGCCGATGCTGAAGAGCACGCCCACGAGCAGCGCCACCGTGGCCTGACTGCGGAAATAGCAGTTCATGCCCGTGGTCACGTCGCTCACCAGCTGCTGGGCAAACCCACGCCACCGCTGCGGCAGGAACCGCAACCACCCCTCGCTGATGTCTTCATAGTCAATGAGGATGAAAAGCGTGTAGAGCAGAATCATGGTCAGTGAGAAAAGCCCCCACACCATATTCACCGACTGGGTGATGAAGTCCCACAGACGGGGCGCCAAAGCCTTCATCTCGCTGATGAAACCCTCCTGAGTGACAATGGCCTTCATCTGCTCAACATTCAGATGGTCATGGATGAACTGCTGGAGCGCGCGGGGTATGCTGCTCAACATGGTGTCGTTCTCGGCATAGGCCACAATCAGGTTCTTCACCTTCATGCCCTCGTCGATGAACGGCGGCACAATGAGCATAAAGCCGCCCCACAGCACCAGGCCCACAACGATAAAGGTGCAGAGGATGCCCAAGATGCGGAAGCGCAAATGGCAGCGGTACTGAAAGAACTTGACCATCGGGAACAGCAGATAGGCCAACAGCCAAGCCACAAAGAAGGGCGTGAGCACACCGCTCAGACGACTCAACAACCAAACGAGCCCCGCCAGCATCAGGATGCCGACGAGGCCACGCACAAAGCGGTCGAAAGTGATGATGTTCTCCTGCATAGACCCTGCTGCCTACAGCCAAACCTAAGCGTTATACTCCTGCCAGCTCTTAATCTTGATGTCCTGCTCACTCATGGCGGTGAAGGCCTCGATGAAAGCCTTTGCCAGACGGACATTGGTCATCAGGGGGATGTTGTGGTCGATGGCGCCACGGCGGATGCGGTAGCCGTTGGTCAGCTCGCGCTTGGTGTGGTTCTTCGGCACATTCACTATCAGCGAGAACTGGTGCTGGGCAATCATGTCCATCACATTGTTGTCGCCCTCCTCATCGGGCCATGCCACAGGAGTGGCAGCCACGCCGTTGTCATTGAAGAACTTGGCCGTGCCACCGGTGGCATAGACCTTGTACCCCTTCTTCACCAGATGCTGGGCCGGCTCAAGGAGCGACACCTTGCCTTTGGCGCCACCGCTGGAGATGAGGATGGCACTACCTGCCTTCGGCATGCGATAGCCGGTGGCGATGAGAGCGTTGAGCAGAGCCTCATTCAGGTCGTCGCCAAGGCATCCAACCTCTCCCGTCGACGACATATCGACACCAAGCACAGGGTCGGCGTTCTGCAAGCGGGCAAAGGAGAACTGGCTGGCCTTCACGCCGATGCGGTCGATGTCGAACTCAGAGCGGGCGGGCTTCTCGTAGGGGGCGTCGAGCATAATCTTGGTGGCCGTCTCAATGAAGTTGCGCTTCAGAATCTTGCTGACAAAGGGGAACGAGCGGCTGGCACGGAGGTTGCACTCGATGACCTTCACCTCGCGGTTCTTGGCCAGGAACTGGATGTTGAACGGGCCGCTGATGTTCAGCTCGGCAGCTATCTTGCGGGCTATCTTCTTGATTTGCCGGATGGTAGAGAAGTAGATGTGCTGGGCGGGGAACACCATCGTGGCATCGCCGCTGTGCACGCCGGCATACTCCACATGCTCGGAGATGGCATACTCCACCACCTCGCCCTTGTCGGCCACGGCATCGAACTCTATCTCCTTGGTCTCTGTCATGAACTTCGACACCACCACGGGGAACTCCTTTGACACCTCGGTGGCCATGTTGAGGAAGCGGTGCAGCTCCTCCTCGTCGTAGCAGACATTCATGGCAGCGCCGGAGAGCACGTAGGACGGGCGCACCAGGACAGGATAGCCCACTTCGGCTACAAACTCCTTGATGTCGTCGAAACTGGTCAATGCGCGCCATGCCGGCTGGTCGATGCCCAGTTTGTCGAGCATGGCCGAGAACTTGTCGCGGTTTTCAGCACGGTCGATGTCGACGGGGCTGGTTCCCAGTACGGGCACGCCCTGACGGTGCAGCTTCATAGCGAGGTTGTTGGGAATCTGTCCACCCACGGAAACGATGACGCCACGCGGCGACTCAAGGTCGATGACATCAAGCACGCGCTCCAGCGACAACTCGTCGAAATAGAGGCGGTCACACATATCATAGTCGGTCGACACGGTCTCGGGGTTGTAGTTGATCATGATGCTCTTGTAGCCCAGTTTGCGGGCAGTGTTGATGGCATTGACCGAGCACCAGTCGAACTCCACGCTGGAGCCGATGCGGTAGGCGCCAGAGCCGAGTACCACCACCGACTTCTCATTATTATAATAATTAATGTCGTGACAGGGCTTATACTGTTCGCCTTCGGCATTGCCGAAAGCAGGCACGTGCGTATAGGTGAAGTAGAGGTAGTTGGTCAGTTCGGGATGCTCGCTGGCCACGGTGGGTATGCGCTTCACCGACGGGAGCACGCCCTTCTGCTTGCGGTACTGGCGCACCTGCAGGTTTTCCTTCTCCATATTGCCGCTCTTGGGCTTCAGAACGAAGCGGGCAATCTGGAAGTCGGAGAAGCCGCAGCGCTTCACCTCAAGCAGGAAGTCGTCGGGAATCTCGTCCAAGCTGTTGTAGGTTTGCAGCTGATGCTTCATGTCAACGATATGCTTCAGCCGCTCCAGGAACCACACGTCAATCTTGGTCAGCTGCTCGATGCGCTCGATGGTGTAGCCCTCCTCCAAAGCCTGGGCGATGGCGAAGATGCGCAGGTCGGTGGGGTTGGCCAGCGCGTCGTCAAGGTCGGTGAACTTTGTGTGGTCGTTGCCCACGAATCCGTGCATGCCCTGTCCAATCATGCGCAGTCCCTTCTGTATCATCTCCTCGAAGGAGCGGCCTATGGACATAATCTCTCCGACGGACTTCATCGACGAACCAATCTGGCGCGAAACGCCGGCAAACTTTGTCAGGTCCCAGCGGGGAATCTTGCAAATCATATAGTCGAGACTCGGGGCGACGTAGGCGCTACTCGTCGTTCCCATCTCGCCAATCTGGTCGAGCGTATAGCCAAGGGCAATCTTGGCGGCCACAAAGGCAAGCGGATAGCCCGTAGCCTTCGAGGCCAGTGCGCTGGAGCGCGACAGGCGAGCGTTAATCTCGATGATGCGGTAGTCGTTGGTCTCGGCATTGAAGGCGAACTGGATGTTGCACTCGCCCACAATGTTCAGATGTCGCACGCAGCGGATGGTGATGTCCTGCAGCATCTTCACCTGTTCCTCCTTGAGTGAACAGGTGGGAGCCACCACAATGCTCTCACCGGTATGGATGCCAAGCGGGTCGAAGTTCTCCATCGATGCCACGGTGAAGCAATGGTCGTTGGCGTCGCGTATGCACTCAAACTCAATCTCCTTCCAGCCCTTCAGGCTCTCCTCTACGAGAATCTGCGGCGCGAAGGTGAAGGCACTCTCGGCCAGTTCGCGGAAAGTCTTCTCGTCGGGGCAGATGCCGCTGCCCAGTCCGCCAAGTGCGTAAGCCGAGCGAATCATGATGGGGAAGCCAATCTCATGGGCAGCCTTCAGCGCGTCGTCCATGTTCTCCACGGCGTGGCTCACGGGCGTCTTCAGCTGAATCTCGTCAAGCTTCTTCACAAAGAGGTCGCGGTCCTCCGTGTTCATGATAGCCTCGACGCTGGTGCCCAACACCTTGACCCCGTACTCCTTGAGCACACCTGTCTGGTAAAGCTCCGTACCGCAGTTCAGCGCCGTCTGTCCGCCAAAGGCGAGCAGGATGCCGTCAGGGCGCTCCTTCTTGATGATTTCTGTGACGAAATGGGTGTTCACCGGCTGGAAATACACCTTGTCGGCAATGCCTTCCGATGTCTGGATGGTAGCGATGTTGGGGTTGACCAACACGCTCTTGATGCCCTCTTCGCGCAGGGCCTTCAGAGCCTGCGAGCCAGAGTAGTCAAATTCACCTGCCTGTCCGATTTTCAGAGCACCCGAGCCTAACACGAGTACCTTCTTGAGTTCTTTGTCTGTCATACTTAGTTATCCTTTAGTTGGTTATTATTCCTAGTTTAGCCATTCCTATTCGTAGTCGTCGATGACGGCATTGAAGAAATCCATCATTGGCTTGGCGGCCTTGAAGATGAGTTCCATCTGGTCGAGCCATTCGTCGCCCTGGAAGAACTGCTCATCCACTCGGTGCCAGGCGCAATAGTCCTTCAGCCGGAGGTAGCGCACATACTGATAGTCGCGGGGAAATCCGCTGGGACACGTCTTCAGCTTGGCCAGCCCGAAGCCTTGCGGGCTTTCCCAACTGGCATCGTCAGGGGCGTCGTAGTATTTCTTGAACGCCTTGCTTTCCACACATCGCAGCCACTCCTCCTCGTTGGCCATCATCTCGTTTCGGCACGAGGTGAGGATGTTGGTGGGCAGCCAGTAGTTGCCCACAGCCAGCAGGCACCCGTCCGGCTCTAAGTGGATATAGTAGCCGCCGCGCAGCGCTTTCTTGCCGTGGGCGTTCATATAGGCCCCAAAGTGGTTCTTGTAGGGCGACTTGTCCGGCGAGAAGCGGGTGTCGCGGTAGAAGCGGTAGGTACAGTCCTTCAGCGGTTGTGCCGCCACCGAGGGGTCGAAGCCGATGATGCGGTCGCGGGCCTGAACCACGGCTTTCTCCCACTCTGCCCGTGCTGCCTCATAGTCGGCCTTGTGGGCATGGAACCATTCGCGGTTGTTGTTGGCCATGACCTGCCTCAGGAACGTCATTATCAGATTTATGTCCATTTCATCGACTTATTGATTGGTTATCTGCAGTGCCTTGCCATCGACAGCCAGCCGGAGCTGCACCTCATAGAGATTGTTTGGGAGTTGGCGGTAGAGGCACATCACGGGGATGGTGTTCCTCATCGTCTGTTTGACCATTGTCTGTATTCTCTGCTTGAACTCCGCCTCTGAGTACGCGCCGCCGCCAGCCAGCTGCTCGTTCTTCAGGCGGGTCTGTATCTCGCTCTTCACTTTCGTCTCAATCATTCCGCCCAACAGTGCTTGCGCCTTTGCCCTGGCGGTGGCGTAGCCCGTGGCGTAAGAGGCCGAGGTCTGGATGGCCGTCTGCATCAAGAACCTCTCGGCAAGGCTGCCGTCGGCGGCAATCATCTGCTCCTGGGCCATCACCTGACTCTCGTGAATCTGCTGCAGAATGCTCTTCTCGCCCTCCTGGGCCTTCCACCCTTCCTTCTCCAGCCGCTTTGCCTCTGCCTTGGCCTCTTTCGAAGGCTTGGCGTTGAGCATGGCCTGGAAGAGCGAGTCAAGGCTGGCCTGCCGGGCCGCCAACTCCTCGGCCGTCTGGGCCGAAGCGGTCAGGGTGAGCAGGGCGGCGAAGCCAAGTAAAAGGATTCTCTTCATATATATTATTGTGTTTATTCCTTCCGCGTAATCTTGACAAGCATCTTCTCCATCTGGAGCTTGGGGTCCTTGCGCAGTTTGCCTAAATACTTGTGGAAGTCTTTGAAGCTCAGCTCGGCCACGTGGTGCAGATTGGCCTTCAGGTCGGAGTTGTCGTCTTTCACCTTAGTGATGGGCGGGTGCAGTTCGTTGGGCGAGAAGATCACGTAGAGTTGGTCATACTCCACGTTGCGGTTTTCGGGCAGCGTGGCCACCCAGCTGCGGTCGGGGTCGTCAACCAGCAGCTTCACCTCGTTGCGCTTCACCTGGCAGTACTCCTCGCCCTCATCGGGGATGAGCAGATTGACGGTCTCTTTGTCGTCGGCGACGAACACCATCAGATAGCCCGACACGGGCGACTGGAAAGTGATGTAGAAATCGTCGTCTTCGTGCAGTTCCATCGCCTCGTAGCGGTCGGTCTTGCCGTTGGCCAGCAATTTCCACTTGAAGTCCACCGGGGCTTGCACCTGCTCCCGGGCTTCGCCCTCCACCCATGCTTCATAGACGGTGCGCCCGTCCACCAGGTGGGTCTCCACGCGGGGTTCCTTGGTGTCGCGCACCCAAGTGCCCCTGACGTCGCTTTCGCCAAGCATGAAGACGGTAGCGTTAGACTTGCCGTTCTCTTCGGTGATAAGGGAAATGTTGTTTTGCGAGATATTGGCGCCGAACTTCTCTTTGATAGCCTCGAAACGCGCCTGCTCCACCACCTTCCGGCGTGCTTCGGCCGGGGTGATGTCGTCGTTGTGGTAGATGACGGCATGGCCCTCCACCTTCTCTGCCTTCTGTGCCCCTGCCAAGGTACATACCATCAGGAACAGTGCCGTTAAGAGTTGTCTCATAGTCATTCGTCTTTAAGAATTGTTTCCTTGTCGAGCGCGATGCTCACTTTCACTTCGGTGTTGCCGCCTGCGGCATCGCGGCAAATCTCCATCACGGTGGTGGTGCGGCCCACGCGCTGCATGGTCTTGACCCGCGTCTCGATGGTGGTCGAGGCGTTGGTGGCGGCTTCGGCTCCCTGCGCATTGTTTACATAGTAGTCGGTCAGCGCGTCTACCTCCACGTTCATCTGCGCGGCCAGTTCCTGCTTGGCCCGCTCGGTGGCCAGTGTCTTGGCAATGTCGAGGTTGGCGGCCTTGGCGCTGCCGGTGGCTATGAAGTAGCGGGGCAGATGGTCAGCAAGCCGCTCTTTGCGCAGGCTGGCGGTCTGCTGCAACTGCTCCACGATGGGCTTGGCCAGGGGCAGGGGCTTCCAGCCCTCTTTCTCCATTTGCTTGGCCTCTTTCTTGATTTCCTTTGCAACGGGCTCGTCGCCCCCGGCGTAGGTAGGAGCGGCAACGAGCGCGACGAGTGCGGCAGCCAAGAGCAGAACGAAAGTTTTTGTCGGTTTCATCGCTATTCTCCTTTCTTTTCCTTATAGATGACCTTGTTGGCGCCGCTGGTTATCTTGAGGGCTTCGGGGTGCTCGCGGATGAAGGAGTCGATGTGGCGCACGCGCTTCTCCTCCAGCACTTCGTCCATGGCAATGAGTATGCCCGTCTCCTCCACATCGCCGAAGCCATAGTTGATGGCCGTGCCGAAGAGGCGCATGGTGGGCGACAGACTCATATAGGCATTCACCAGCGGCGGGATGTTGTAGCCCAGCCGGCGTATTTCGCGGTTCAGTATGCGGTAGTCTTCCTTGAAGTCGTCTTTGCAGAAGAGGCGGGCCAATTCTTGCTCGTCTGCCTCGATTTTCAGCGGTTTCAACGGAATGACCAGTTTGTCTTTGTCGTCGAAATGCTTGCGCAGGAAGTAGAGTATCATGTCGCGCCCCTCGCGGATGTAGCTGGGATACATGGTCATCTTGCCGAAGAAATACTTCACGTTGGGCATGATGACGGTGAGGGCCCCCAGGCCGTCCCACAGGTTGTCGAGGGCGAAAAGGCTCTTGGCCCCCATGCGGGAGCTCTGGTAGGGCAAACTGACAAACGAGCGGCCCAACTCGATGGTATAGGGCATATAGTCGCGCAGGAACCGCTCGGAGAAGTGGAACATGTGGCTGGTGGCCAGATGGGGCTGGCCGTCGGGGCCCAGCTCCCACTTGGTGCCCTCCAGATAGCGGTAGCCGCCGATGATTTCTTCTGCCTCGGGATTCCACACTATGAGTTGCTTGTAGCAGTTCTCGCAGGTGTCAAACTCGTCGATGTCCACCTCCTTGCCGGTGCCGCCGCCTGCCTCACGGAAGGCTATTTCGCGCAGACGCCCAATCTCCCGCATCACGTTTGGCGCGTTGTGGGCCGTAATGATGTAAATCTGGTTGTTGCTCTTGTTGGTCATGCGGAGCCTCTTGTCGGCTGTCAGCTCCTGCTTGAGCACCTCCTTGGCAATAGGGGCGATAATTTTCTGTTCCATTTGGTTGCTTTATAGTTTTAGGGCATAGACCTGTTCCTTCACATATTCGGCCCACTGTGCGGGCGTTTTGCTCTTGTCGAAGGTTTGCCAGGGTATGGGCTTGCCAATCTTTACGGGGAAGACATTGCCTGTGTTCTTGAACATCTCGTCGACCAGGAAGAGCATGGCAATGTTGACTTTCTTCACATAGCGGTCGCTGATGTTGGACAGGCGGTAGAAGAAGTTGCTGTTGTGGCCGCCGAAGTGGATGGGCACCACGTCGCGGTGGGTCTCCACGCTTTTCGTGATGAAGGTCTTCTTCCACGGCAGGTCGCGGATTTCTCCATCGCGGCGGCGCGAGCAGAGACCGGCGGGGAACATCAGGATGTGGAAGTCGCCCTTGAAGCCCGCCTCGACCATGGCCGGGAATGAGCGGCTCTGCTGGCCGGTCTTGTTGATGGGGATGCAGAGGGGGGCCAGTCCGGGCAGATTCATCAGCAGGTCGTTCACCAAGTAGCGGAAGCGGTCGTCGTAGTGGCGGCCGATGAGTGAGCCCAAGGCCACACCGTCGATGCCGCCCATCGGGTGGTTGCTCACAAAGGTATAGAGCCGGCCGTCGTCCTTGGCCGGAAGATTCTCCATGCCCTCCACCTCAAGCCTGGTGTCGAGAAACTGCAGACAGGCCTCCAGCCAGGGGGTTCCCTTCAGGTCGCGGGCATCCCAAAGAAACTTGTTGCACTGGTCTTCGTGAACCAAGCGTTTCAGCCAACTGACGGCAAAACCGGGCACCCAGCGCGACTTGCTGCCCAGTTTGCCTTTGAGCACTTTCTCAATATCAATGGTCTTCTCTGTCATGGATTCCATTTCCGTCTGTCATGTAATTGCGCTGCAAAATTAGAAAAAAAAGCCGAGACCGCCAAGCGATTTTTCAGTAAAATGAAGAAAATAACAAAATAACTAATGTATTTAGGGGGTGAACAGGGCAAATTGCACAAGCCAAGAAGAAGATTACCGGCACTATTATAATGGTTGGCAATCCAACTTCAAAAGCAGGGGAATGGTTGAAAATATTTTACACCCAAGAAGGGAGGCCGGAGCGGACTCAGAGATAAGTGCCACTTATCTCGGAGATAAGTGCCTTTTATCTCGGAGATAAGTGGCACTTATCTTTTAGGGGGGTATAAGGGAGGTTTCTAAAATATTGACAAAAAAAGCGACGCGGCCTACGCTTTCTTCCTGATGAGCGTCAGACCGTCGCGCAGGGGCAGGACGACTTGCTCCACGCGGTCGTCGGCCACCAGATGGTCGTTGAAGCGGCGGATGCCCTGCGTCTGGCGGTCGTGGTCGTAGGCCGGATCGGTCACATGTCCGTCCCACAGAGTGTTGTCGGCCAGGATGAAACCGCCCGGGCGCAGAAGGGGCAGCACCGCCTCGTAGGTTTCGGTGTAGGTGCGCTTGTCGCCATCGATAAAGGCCATGTCGAAAGTGATGCCCAGGCGGGGGGCTTCGATGGCGGCATCGCCGATGGCAAAGACGATGCGCGAGGCCACTGCCGACTGCTCTATCCACCGTCGGGTGAAGTCCTCCAACTCGTCGTCTATCTCGAAGGTGTACACTCTCCCGCCCTCTTCCAGGCCCTCGGCCATACAGATGGCGCTGTAGCCGCTGAAGGTGCCCACCTCCAGAATGTTGCGCGGACGAATCATCTGCACCAGCATCTTCAGCACACGCCCCTGCAAGTGGCCGCTGGCCATCCGGCCGTTGAGCAGCTCAAGATTGGTGGAGCGGTAGAGACGGTGCAGATAGGGCGGCTCCGGCTCGGAGTGGGTCAGGATATAGTCTTCGGCAGACATAGCAGTGCCTCGATGGCCAGCCGGTAGGAGTCGAGGCCGAAACCGCAGATGACCCCTACGCAAGCACAGGAAATGAAACTATGATGGCGGAACTCTTCGCGGCGGTGCACGTTGCTGATGTGCACTTCGACCACGGGCACCCGCAGCGAGCGGATGCAGTCTTGCAGCGCGATGCTGGTGTGGGTATAGGCGCCGGCGTTCAGCACAATGCCGTCGCAGCCGGCATTGGCCTCCTGCATCTTGTCGATGAGGAAACCCTCAACGTTGCTCTGGTAATAGTCTATCTCCACATCGGGATAACGCTCGCGCAGCTGAGGCAGGAAGACATCGAAAGAAGAGCTGCCGTAGATACCGGGCTCGCGCTGGCCCAACAGGTTCAGATTAGGGCCGTTGACAATCAGTATTTTCATTGTGACGTAGGGTGTTAATGTGCTATTGCGGGGCAAAAGTACAAAAATTAATCCATTCAGCACTGCAAAAATGCTTAAAAATATAGAAAAAGGTTGCGGGAATGGAAAAGTTATCGTAAATTTGCAAATTGGTAAACATATAACTAAGGATGCTATGACATTTACGCAACAGGCAAACCACATCTTCAATCAGGCGATACGCGACTATCACCTGACCGACAATGTGGACACGCCCATCAAGAATCCCTACGACAGGGACTCCATCGACTACAGCCTCTACCTGAAATGCTGGATCGACACCGTGCAGTGGCACTATGAGGACATCATACGCAACCCGCACATCGACCCCACCGAGGCGCTGGCACTGAAACGGCGGATAGACCGCTCGAACCAGGACCGCACTGACCTGGTGGAGAACATCGACTCCTACTTCCGCCAGATTTTCAGCGATGTGACGCCGATGGCCGACGCAAGGCTCAACACCGAGAGCCCGGCCTGGGCCGTAGACAGACTGTCGATACTGGCACTCAAAATCTATCACATGAGGGAGCAGGTGGAGCGGCAGGACGCATCGGCAGAGCACAAAGCGCGCTGCCAGGCCAAACTGGACGTGCTGCTGGAGCAGCAGAAGGACCTCTCGCTGGCCATCGACCAACTGCTGGAAGACTATAAGGACGGCCGGAAAGTGATGAAGGTCTACAGGCAGATGAAGATGTACAACGACCCGTCGACCAATCCTGTCCTCTACAAACAATCGAAAGAAGCATGAAGTGCAAGCAGCACATTCTGGTCATACGCTTCTCGGCGTTAGGCGATGTGGCAATGGCGGTGCCTGTGGTCTACGCACTGGCACAGCAGTACCCTGACGTGCGCATCACGGTGCTCAGCAGGCCATTTGCCCGGCCACTGTTCGACGACCTCGCCCCCAACGTGAACTTTATGGAGGCCGACGTCAAGGGCGAATACCGGGGAGTGAAAGGGCTGAACGCACTCTACAGGCGGCTCACGGCCAAGCAGTTCACACATGTGGCCGACCTGCACGCGGTGCTCCGCTCGGAATATCTGAGAATGAGGTTCAACCTGGGGCGCTTCAAGGTGCAGCACATTGACAAGCACCGCCGCATGCGCCGCCAACTGGTGGCCACGAACAAGGTGAGGCGGCAATTGCCCACCTCGTTTGAAAACTATGTCGACGTGTTCGCACGCCTCGGCTTCCCCATCAGCCACATCGACTTCCGCTCCATCTTCCCCCCAGAGGGCGGCAACCTGGGGCTACTGCCCAAGGCCATTGGGCCGAAACGCAGCTGGGAGCACTGGATCGGCATAGCGCCCTTTGCCGCACACAAGGGAAAAATCTACCCGAAAGAGCGGATGGAGACGGTCATACAACTACTCTGCAAGAAATATCCCCGATGCAGGCTCTTCCTCTTCGGACGAGGCAAAGACGAAGATGAGACATTCCCACAGTGGGAGCAGCAAATACCACAGTGCACCAACGTGGGCAAGCACATGGAATCCATGCACCAGGAACTGATTCTGATGAGCCATCTCGACGCCATGCTGTCGATGGATTCGGCAAATATGCACTTGGCATCGCTCTGCGGCGTCACCGTGGTGTCGGTCTGGGGAGCCACCCACCCCATGGCTGGATTCCTGGGATGGGGACAGAAACGGGAGAACGCCGTATGCCTGAACCTGGACTGCCAGCCGTGCAGCATTTTCGGACAGAAACCGTGTAGGCTCGGAGACTATCGCTGCCTCTATGGCATCACCCCGGAAACCATCGTAGAGCGGCTTGAGGCCGTGCTTCCAGAAAAGCCACTACCCCAAAACTAAAAAATATTAACCCTTTAAAAAAAGTGAAGAAGACTATGAAAAAGTATGTTTGCGACGTCTGCGGTTACGTCTATGACCCAGCAGTTGGCGATCCCGACAGCGGCATTGCCCCCGGAACAGCATTTGAAGACATCCCCGAAGACTGGGTGTGCCCCATCTGCGGCGTAGGAAAGAGCGATTTCACCGAAGAGTAAACCCTCTTGGCACCGGCAATGAGAAAACTACGCACCATCGAAATGCAACGGCTCACACTGGAGCAGTTCCACCAGGCAGAGAAACTGCCGCTGGTGGTAGTGCTCGACGATGTGCGCTCAATGCACAACGTCGGCGCGGTGTTCCGCACGGCCGACGCCTTCAGGTTGGAGGCCGTCTGCCTGTGCGGCATCACGGGGCAGCCACCCCATGCCGAAATACACAAGACGGCCCTCGGGGCAGAAGACAGCGTGGACTGGCACTACTACGCCACCGCTCTACAGGCCGTGGAAGACCTGAAGAGCGATGGCGCAGAGGTGCTTGCCATCGAGCAAGCCGAAGGGTCGGCCGTGCTGTCACACTTTCACCCGCAGAAAGGACAGCGCTATGCCATCGTTTTAGGCAACGAAGTAAAGGGCGTCCACCAGGAAGTGGTGGACGCCTGCCATGGGTGCTTGGAGATACCTCAATTTGGCACCAAGCACTCGCTAAATGTCTCAGTGACTGCGGGCATTGCCATCTATCATTTCAGCGAAGAAATGAGGGCATAGCAATAATTCCCTGAAATGAAAAGTTTACAGAAAATAGTGAAGGGGCTCCTCCCTCTGCTGCTCGGCGGAGCCATACTCTACTGGATGTATCGCGACTTCGACTTCCAGAGCATCAGCCATGTGCTGTTCCACGAAATGGACTGGACGTGGATGCTGCTCTCCTTCCCCTTCGGCATCTTGGCACAGACGCTGCGTGGCTGGCGATGGCAGCAGACTTTGGAGCCCGTAGGGGAAAAGCCGCGGAAGAGCGTCGCCGTCTATTCCATCTTCCTCAGCTATGCCGCCTCGCTGGTGGTGCCACGCATCGGCGAGTTCACACGCTGCGGCGTGCTGCGCAGATGGGATGGCATCTCATTTCCGAAAGCACTGGGGACGGTGGTCACAGAGCGAATGGTCGACACGCTGGTGATGCTGCTCGTCACGGGGCTGACGCTGCTGTTCGAGATGAGCATCTTCGGCACCTTCTTCCGAAAGACGGGAACATCTTTCAACAGCATCCTCAGCGGTTTCTCGCCGGCGGGGTGGCTGGTCACCGCCGTCTGCGCCGTGGCGGTCGTCATACTCATTTATTTCCTGCTGAAGCGCCTTGCCATCTACAACCGGGTGAAAGACACGCTTCGTGCAGTATGGGAAGGCATCAGTTCGCTGCGCCACATCAGCAACATTCCGCTGTTTCTGCTGATGACCTTGGGCATTTGGGCCAGCTATTTCCTGCACTACTACCTCACCTTCTTCTGTTTTTCTTTCACTGAAGGGCTGGGCATTGGCTGTGCACTCGTCACATTCGTCGTAGGCTCAATTGCGGTCATCGTGCCCACACCCAACGGGGCAGGGCCATGGCACTTCGCAGTAAAGACCATGCTCATCCTGTACGGCGTAGCCGACGAGCAGGCTCTCTACTTCGTGCTCATCGTCCACACCGTACAAACTATGCTGGTGATTCTCCTGGGCGTCTTCGCCTGGATTTCACTGAACTATATTAAGGTAAAATAAGGCAGCTACATCTTCGACGTCATCTCTGAGCGCACGCCTTCGTAGCCGTTAAGGAAAGCCTTCGCCGAACCGAAGGAGAGGAACATGTCGAGACGTACAGGGATATGGTTCTGGTCGTCGGTCACGTAGAAGCGCAGCAATTCTTTTGACTTGTCGCCTTCCCGCTCGTAGAACGAAAAGACAAGGCAGCGGAACTTCTCTTTCGTGGTGCTCACCTTGAAGTTCTCACGCCCCCTGAACTCCAGCCACGAGTTGATCAGGTGCCTCGCGTCGCTGATGGGCAGCGGCACGATGTCGCCTTTCTTCATCGCCGACGCATCGAAATTGCGGGCACGCAAGAAAATACTCATCATGTCATAGATACAGCTGGCATATTCCTTTTCCTGCCAGAGATGTTCGCCGTGGGATGTGATGCGGTGCATCTTCAGATGACAGTTGCCACGCGGATAAGTGTACCACAACTCGTCCACATAGTAATGTTTCCCCTCCAGCGCACCTTTCCGGTGGTAAAGCGGCTCGAGCTTATCTTCAGAACAATAGGAGATAAGCGTGTCACGCATCATAAAGACACCGTCAAGTTTGCTGTTGCCACGGGTAATCAGACTGGCTTTCAGCGCCGGCTTCCCCTCGTAGGTGGTCTTGGTGGTCTGCATGGTGGCGCTGCCCACCTTCACCCAGACGAACTGCCAATTGAAATAAAGGGTATAGTCCAACTTCTCACCCGCCTGGAAGGCCTTGTTCTCTATGCCGCACTGGGCAATGCTGATGCCCGGCGCCATAATGCAGGCTAAGAGCAGTGCCACCACTCTTGCAGCCCATATCGTCAAACTTTTCTGTCGTCTCATGTCTGTTGTCGGTTTAAAGATTCACGCCTGTTCCTTTCAGATATTCCTTGCCAAGCTGTTTGGCGCGTTCCAGATTGCGGTTCTTCTGCTGTTTGGCCTTTTCGGGTTTCTGCTTCACCAGCTTGGAGGGTTTCTGCAGATGACGCGGGGTGGCCGTAAGATTCCAATCTCTGCTGACGTCCCACTTCTCCTTGCACTCTATCTCTTCCGGATGGTAGTAAACCGGCTCTGCCTGCAGGCCCTGGTCGTAGTCGCCCGTATCCCAAACACCATTGCCATTGAGGTCAATGAAGGCTGAAATGTAATATTTTCCTGGTTTTACGTAAATAAAATCTGCCGTCCGCTCTTTGTCTGCCGCTTTTTGTTTCACAATTTTACCTGACGAGTCGAGCACTCTCACCATGACACACGCCGTATCGTTGGTCTGAGGGATATTGCTCAACGTCACGCTCAACGTGCAAAACTCTTCCTGCGTGGCAACCTTTATGCCCTGTTTGATGGCATTCGACACCTGTCCATAAATGCCTACGAAAGCGGCGGAGTCTACTTCAAAACTATACTCCAAGCCCGCCTTCCATTCGGCCACCAGTTTATAGTTTCGCGTGGCAGTCTGCACCATTTCGTGCGGACAGTTGTACCAGACAGAGTCAACCATCACATAAAGGTGGACGGCAGAGGTGTCGCACCGGGCTAATGGTTCGGGCATTTCTATATAAAAAACATCCAGCGGCGTCATCTGTCCACTGATGCTCATTTTGGGCTGGAGCGGCTTTACGGGATAGATGCTGTCATACGGTTCCTCGCGCTTTTTCTTCTTTTCCTGCTCTTTCTGCCAGTTCTCTATCTCCTTCGCCTTCTCTTTCATACGTTTCTCGTATGACACCTTGGGGATTGCCTCCACGGTATCCACCATTTCGAAGAGCTGGCCCAAAGTGTCAGTCATCAGGTAGGAGCGCTCAATGACAAGTGTGTCCTGATTGACGAGCGTGGTGTCACGCAGCCAATAGCAGATGGTGTCCTTCTTGGCCGAGGCCTCCACCACAAAGGCGCTGTCGCTGTCGAAGTTCAGCCCGCGCATTTTGGGCAAAGAGTCACTGCCGTAGGTGAAGAAGAGTTCGATTTTCTCAGGATCCTTGCGCTCCATTTTCACCAGCGAGCGGTCGGTGAGCAACTGCTGGAAGCACATCAACGTCACATCGTCGGGCAGGAAATGGGTATAGCCCACGCGCAGGATGTTGTCAATGTGAAGGGAGTCGCGCCAAATGGTGTCCTGCCGCGTATCGGGTTTCCAGGTTGGCACAATGCTGTCAGTTGAGAATCCTATTGTCTCACTTTTCTGCCCATAGACAAAGTCACCATCGGCATCATTCAGCGCAAAGACACGATAGGCTCCCGGAGCCACGCCCTTGACGGTGAACCGCCCACCGGCATTGGTCCTGGAGACACGAATCATCGGCTCTTTATGGAAAATGGTGTCACGCATGGTGTCGCGTGGATTCCAATAGGGGTAGAGGCCCACCAGCATCCCTTTCAACGGTTCCATATCTTCCGCGTTCAAGCAGTAGCCCGACACCTCCAGCGTGTCTATCTGGCCGCCTGTCGAGAACGAGAAGGTGTAGTTGCCCATAGGATTGCCCTCGTTGTTGTCGCTGATGGCATCGCTGAAATCTATGGTATAGGTGGTATTAGGCTTCAGCGAGTCATTCAGACTGACAATGATGCGCTTGCCCTGTGCCTTAATATCGGCTTGCTCCAATTGAGGCGGCGACACAATGACCTTGTTCTGGGCATCTTCAATCTTGATGAACTCGTTGAAGTTGATGGTCACCTTCTTGGCCGCCACATTGATGCCCTTGTCTTCGGGTGTCGAATTCAGGACATACGGCGGTGTCTCGTCATACCAGCCACCATCGGGGTTGCCCATACGGGCACAGGCTGCCATCATCAGCAGAAGCGAGGCCACCGTGAGCCAAGTCTTGATATCACGTTTGTTTATCATTCTGCATTAATACGTAAAGGAGGAACCGCCCAAGAACTCGCGCAACAATGACGTGGGGGGAAGTTGGTCTTCAGGTATGGGGCGGATATATCCAAGGAATTTGCGCAGGCGGTAGGCTTCGGCATATTCCACACAGTTCTCAGGCACCTGCTCCAGCAGCGGTTCTGCCTGCCGTTTGATGACGGCCAGTTCAAACAGCATGGCCGTGTTGAACATCTGGTCGGCATTTTCCTGATAGGGGAAAATCCATCTGTTCTCGCCATTGCGCACCGACGGCCACCGGCGTATGGTCTCCTTGGCAGATATTCCGCGGTACTTGTGGTCACGAATGATGCGGCGCAGCAATCGGTTGTCGGTAGTAGGCACATAGTTGTGATTGTCAAGCAGGATGGTTGTCAGTGCCGAGGCATAGACACGATACTTCAGTTCTTCGGGAATCTGAGCCGTCAATTCCGGGTTCAGGGCGTGTATGCCTTCCACCACCAGTATCTCGCCAGCCTTCAGTTGCAAGCGCCGGCCGCTCTTCTGCGAAGTGCCTGTCGGGAAATCGTAGCGCGGCAGTTCCACCTCCTCGCCACGGAAAAGGGCGCTGAGATGCTCGTTCAGCAAAGGCAGGTTCAGGGCGTGCAGATGTTCAAAGTCGAAGTCGCCATTGGCATCGCGTGGGGTTGCGTCACGATTCAAAAAGTAGTCGTCGAGCGAGATGGGCACCGGCCTAATGCCGTTAACGGCCAGCTGCACGCTCAGACGCTTGCAGGTGGTTGTCTTGCCCGACGATGAAGGCCCCGAAATGAGCACCATCCGAATGCCTTTGTGGCGGCAGATGTCATCGGCTATTTGCGAGATTTTCTTCTCCTGCAGCGCCTCGCCTATCTGAATCAGTTGCGAGGCATAGCCTTTGTCGATGATCTCATTCAGGTCGCCCACCGTGCGCAAGCCCAGGATGTTCTGCCAATGATGGTGTTCCTTGAAGATACCGAACATCTTGTCCTGCATCACCATCTCGTTCAGTTCGGCCGGACTCTCCGGCGAAGGCAGACGCAAGAGCAGACCGTCGTAATACTTCTCAAGCCCAAAAAGGTATATCTGCGACGTGTTGGTAAGCATGGCTCCGTAGAAATAATCCTTGTAGCCGTCCAAATCGTAGTAGGTGGTGTAGAGAGCACCGTGCGAGCGCAACAGTTTCACTTTCGATTGGCTGTCTTCCCTCTCAAACATTCTGATGGCTTCTTCGGTAGTGGTCTCAAAGCGGCGTATGGGCAAGGCCTGACTGATCAGCTCGTTCATTCTCTCACGCAGCAGCCCCACGTCGTCAAGCGTCACAGGACGCCCTAATTGCAGGTCCACATAGTAGCCGTTAGACACAGGTATGTCGATAGCCACACGGCAAGACTCAAACAGGTCATGGGCTGCCTTACATAGTATAAAGAAAAGCGTGCGTGTGTAGGTGCGCCGGCCCGAGGAGGAAGTGATGTCGAGAAACTCCACCTCCTTGGGATTGTACACTCGGTAGTGCATCCCCTCCACCTTGTTGTTCACCCTTGCATTGATGGGGCCGAAGTCCATGTGCAGTCCGGTCTGCTGCCAAAGCTGTTCCAGCTTACTGCCCGTCGGCACGTCGTAGGACTTGCCATTGTTTTTGCAACTTATCTTTACTGTCTGTTCCATAATGATATTGAGCTTGCCATAGAGAGGCGTGCAAAGGTAGAAATTTTTTCTGTTGCGCCAAAATATTTCATTCTTTTTTAGCCTTTCTTCAGAAAAGGCAAGAGTTGCCAAAGACAAAATCCACATAAATATGGATTGCAGCGCCCGCCAAACCGCAGTACCTTTGCACCCGGGAAAAAAACATCCAGACAATAATGAACAGAACATTCACACTTGCCCTTTTGGCCTTTATCTCAACCACCTCCATGGCCATTGGAGAGAGCATTTCCACCCCTGTCGACACAAGCCGCGTGGTCGACCTCGACGAGGTCATCATTGTTGCACAGCCCAAAGAGCAGGTACGCCTGCGCCAGCAGCCACTGAGCAGCAATGTCTTCGGTGCCGCCGAAATGCAGCGGCTCAATGTCCGCGACCTCAGTCAGCTGTCGCAGTATGTGCCATCATTCACCATGCCAGCATACGGTTCACGCCTCACATCGTCATTGTATGTGCGCGGCATCGGTTCGCGCATCAACAACCCTGCCGTGAGCGTCTACTACGACAACATCCCACTCATGTCGAAGGCAGCATTTAACACCCATTTTTACATGCTCGACCGTGTAGACATCCTGCGCGGACCGCAGGGCACGCTCTACGGCATGAACACCGAAGGCGGCCTGGTGCGCATCTACTCAAAGGATCCGATGAACTATCAGGGAACCGACATCAACCTGGGCATTGGCACTGGCTTCTACCGCAATGTGGAGGTGGCCCACTACCACCGTCCCAGCGAGCGGCTGGCCTTCAGCGCAGCCGGTTTCTACAGCGGACAGAACGGTTTCATCGACAACCAGAACTTCTCGGCTAAGAACGACAAGGCTAATGAGGCCGGCGGCAAGGGCCACCTCATCTGGCTGCCCAACGAGCAGTTAAAAGTAGACTGGACCACCGACTACCAGTACACCAACCAGAACGGCTTTGGCTACGGCGAGGCCCAGCTCTCAGGCCAGCAGCTCCTCATCCCCGAAAACCCCGCAACCACCATTATGAATGGCTACAAGCGCAATATGCTGAACACGGGCCTGTCGCTCTCTATGGGCGTAGGTGGCGGCGACTTGCAGACGGCACCGCTCATCTTTACGTCGACCACCAGCTACCAGTTTCTGAAAGACCAGATGCTGATGGACCAGGACTATATGACGCCCGACTATCTGCGTCTGGAACAGCGTCAGAAGACCCACGCCCTGACCCAGGAATATGTGCTCCGCAGCCAAAACAGCAACCGATGGCAGCACGCCAGCGGCATCTTCGGCAGTTACCAGTGGCTGCGCACCGACGGGCCCGTCTACTTCGGCGATGCCATCACAGGCCCCATTGGCAATGCCATCACTTCAGCCATGACCGGTGCCATGCAGCAGGCTATGTACAATAGCATGCTGGCACAGATGACGGCACAAATGAAAGCCGAAATGATGTCCAAGGGCATGCCCGAGGCTGCTGCACAGGCCGCTGCCGAGAAGGCCGCCCCCGCCGCCGCAGAGAAGGCCGCACAGGCCGCAGTAGAGAAAGCCGGCGTCACGATGACTGCCGAAATGGCCGTGCCGGGCTATTTCCACAACAGCCAGATGAACTACGCCCTCTTCCACGAGTCGAACATTCTGGCCACCGACCACCTGAAGTTCACCCTCGGCCTCCGGCTGAACCACGACATCATCAACTTCAAGTACAACACACTGGCCTACATGAACATGACGGGCGGAACAGCCCAGCGGCAGGCCACCTACCACCTGACGTCGCACATCGCCAACGAGTGCTCGAAGTCCTACACCCAGCTGCTGCCCAAGTTCGGCATCACTTACCTGCTCAACGACAATCTCGGCAACATCTACGGTCTGGTGGCCAAGGGCGAGCGCAGCGGCGGCTACAACATCCAAATGTTTGCCGACATTCTCCAGGCCGAGCTCAACCTTCACCAGCAGGATGCCATGCGTGGCGACTACGACGTGCAGCACACGCCGGCAGACTATGCCGACATCGAGAACCGCATCAGCTTCAAGCCCGAAGAGTCGTGGAACTTTGAGGTGGGTGCCCACCTGAACCTCTTCGGCAGTACCGTCCATGCCGACGTGGCCCTCTACTATATGGACATCCGAAACCAGCAGGTGTCGAAGATGAGCCAGATGTACAACTATGGCCGCATCATCGACAATGCCGGCAAGAGCCACTCCTTCGGAGCCGAGGCCACACTGCGCGGCAAGGCCATCAACAACCACCTCGACTGGGCCGTGAGCTATGCTTACACGCAGGCCAAATTCAGCGAATACGACGACTTTGAGCAGGCCTCAAGGGGTGTCTACACCCCCGTCAGCTACAAGGACAACTATGTGCCTTTCATCCCGCAGCACACTTTCAATGCCATGGCCGACTGCCATCTGGGCAAGCTGACCATTGGCGCCAACGTCAGCGGACAGGGCAAGACCTGGTGGAACGAGGCCAACACCTTCTACCAGAAAGCCTACGCCACCCTGGGAGCCCACGCCGACTACGAGCTGGGGCCGGTGGTCGTCTCGCTGTGGGGCTGCAACCTGACCAACACCAAATACAATACATTTGCCGTGGAAAGCTCTGCGGCAGGCTCACAGAAGATCTTCGCCCAGAAGGCCACCCCCCTGCAACTGGGCTGCGACTTGCGCCTCCACTTCTGACCTGAGTTGCAAAAAAAGGCCGAAAGTTTTTGCGCTTTCGGCTTTTTTGTGTATTTTTGCAGCCTACTAACACATTATCATTCATTTAAAACAAACAAAATGGAAATCTTTATCGGACTTATCATCATTGCCATTGGCGCGTTCTGCCAGAGCAGTTGCTACGTGCCCATCAACAAAGTAAAGGACTGGAGCTGGGAGAGTTTCTGGCTCACTCAGGGTGTGTTTGCCTACGTGCTGTTCCCCCTCGTCGGCGCGTTTCTGGCCGTTCCGGCCGGCGAGTCGCTCTTCGCGCTCATCGGCGCCCACCCGCAGGAGGCCTGGCTGACGCTCTTCTTCGGTATGCTGTGGGGCGTAGGCGGCCTGACCTTCGGTCTCTCCATGCGCTATCTTGGCGTAGCCCTCGGCCAGTCGCTGGCGCTGGGCACCTGTGCCGGCCTTGGCGTGATTCTCCCGCCTTTCATCAAGCCCCTCTTTGGCAAGGCACTCAGCGAGTCTGACCATATCACCGTTGCCGTCCTCGTCGGCGTCATTGTCACCCTCATCGGCATCGCCGTCATCGGCATTGCAGGGGCCATGAAGTCGGCCTCGCTGAGCGAAGAGGAGAAGCGCGAGGCGGTCAAGGACTTCAACTTCCCCAAGGGCATCGCCATTGCGCTCCTGGCCGGCTTCATGAGCGGCTGCTTCGCCATCGGTCTCTCTATGGGCGACAGCATCCGTTTCGACAATTCCGACCCGCTCTATGCCTCGCTGCCCGCCACGCTGGTGGTCACCTTCGGCGGATTCCTTGTCAACGCCGCCTACTGCCTGTTCCAGAACCAGAAGAACAAGACGTGGGGCGACTACGGCAAGACCAGCCTCTATGCCAACAACATCTTCTTCTGCGCCCTGGCCGGACTGCTGTGGTACAGCCAGTTCTTCGGACTGAGCGTGGGCAAGGGATTCCTACAGGAGTCTGCCACGCTGCTGGCCTTCTCGTGGTGCATACTGATGGCACTCAACGTCACCTTCAGCAACGTCTGGGGCATCATACTCAAGGAGTGGAAGGGCTGCCGGCAGAATGTTATTGTGGTGCTGATTGTGGGCCTCATCATCCTCATCGCCTCCTGCTTCCTGCCGCAATTGCTGCGCGAGGCTGGCGACGTCTTCCTGAAAGTGCTGGTATAGCGATATGAAGCGGAGCCTGTTCGTAGTCATCACCTGGCTGATGGCCGCCGCCTCGGTGCAGTCGGCCACGGTCAAGGTGCAGGGGCAGACGGTCACCGTCCGTCCCGACGGGGGCGAGGCCCGCATCGTCCGCCTGCAAGTGGTGGCCGACAAGATCATCCGTGTGCAGGCCACCAGCGAGGAGCAGCTGCCACAGAAGCAGCCCTCGCTGATGGTCGTGCCACAGACGGCCGCGACACCGTTCACTACCGATGAAAGCGGGGAAAATGTGGTGGTGAAGACCGCTGGCGTACAGGCGGTGGTCAACAAGCAGACGGGCGCACTGCTGTTCAACGACGGCAGCGGCAGGCGGCTGCTGGCCGAAGCCCCCGGCGGCAAGCACTTCTGGCCGTTCACCGTGCCCCACCGCGAACTGGGCATCAAGGGCGGAGCGCAGCCCACCCAGGCCATGAAGCACGGCCTGCAGTGGCAGATGTGCTTCGACAGCCCCGACGACGAGGCTTTCTACGGACTGGGGCAGCACCAGAGCGAAGAGCTCAACATGAAGGGCAAGAACGAAGACCTCTTCCAGTACAACACCAAGGTGTCCATCCCCTTTGTGCTCTCCACCAAGGGTTATGGCCTGCTCTGGGACTCCTACTCATTCTGCCGTTTCGGCAAGCCCGACGACTATCTCCAGCTGAACCGCGCCTTCCGCCTCTACGACAAGAGGGGGCGCGAGGGGCACCTCACAGGGACATATACCAGCCACGCCAAGGGCAAGGAGTCGAAGACCATTGTCAGAGACGAGGACAGCATCTACTTTGAGTACACCCTGCCCGCACTGCAGCAGGCCAACGATCGGGGCGGCATCAAAAATCTGCCCAAAGACTTCAATCTCGACGGTTCCACCGTAGTTTACGAGGGGTTCATAGAGCCACGCCAACTGCCGCACGATGCCGGCGAGGCACTCCATCAGTTCATACTCTACTATGCGGGCTACGTCAGGGTCTTCATCGGCGGAAAGGAGGTGGTGCCCCAGCGCTGGCGCACGGCCTGGAACCCCAACGCCTATAAGTTTGACGTGACGCTGAACGAGGGCCAGCGCACCCACCTCCGCATAGAGTGGCAGCCCGACGGCGGCGAGAGCTACATGGGCCTGAGGGTGGCACCGCCACGCAGCCGTCGCGAGCGCGGCCAGCTGTCCATCTGGAGCGAGATGGCCCGCGACATGGACTACTACTTCATAGCCGGCCCCACCTTCGACCAGGTCATAGCCGGCTACCGCACCCTCACGGGCAAGGCCAGCCTCTACCCCAAGTGGGCACTGGGATTCTGGCAGAGCCGCGAGCGCTACAAGACGGCCAACGAGTTGCTGCAGACGCTGGCCGAGTTCCGCCGGCGCCACATACCCATCGACAACATTGTGCAGGACTGGAACTACTGGCCCGAAGACCAGTGGGGCAGCCACCAGTTTGAGGCGTCGCGCTACCCCGACCCACAGGCCATGGTCGACAGCGTGCACCAGATGCACGGTCGCCTGATGATCAGCGTCTGGCCCAAATTCTACGTAAACACCGACAACTACAAGCAGTTCGACACCCACGGATGGATGTACAACCAAAGTTCCACCGACGACATCCACGACTGGGTGGGCCCCGGCTACAAGAACGGCTTCTACGACGCTTACGACCCCGATGCCCGCAAACTCTTCTGGCACCAGATGGACCAAGCCCTCTACACCGGGCTGAAGGCCCAAAAAGTAAAGTCTCACAACCCTCAACACTCACTCATCGACGCTTGGTGGATGGACGCCTCGGAGCCCAATGTGCGCGACTGCACCCCAATGTGGTACCGAAAGGCACTCTGCGGACCAACGGCCATAGGCACCTCAACGGAGTACTTCAACGCCTACGCACTGGTCAACGCGCAAGCCATCTACGAGGGACAGCGCTCCACCAACGCCCGCCTCAGGGCGAAGGGCGAGCCACGGGTCTTCCTGCTCACCCGCAGCGGATTTGCCGGACAGCAACGCTACTCGACAGCCACCTGGAGCGGCGACATAGGCACCCGATGGGAAGACATGAGGGCGCAGATGTCGGCAGGCCTCAACTTCTCCATGTCGGGCGTACCCTTCTGGGGCATGGACCAGGGAGGATTTTGCGTGGAGAGACGCTACCAGAACGCACAGCGCACCTTCGACAAGACTGGCGTGGAGACCGAAGACCTGCGCGAATGGCGCGAACTGCAGACCCGATGGAACCAGTTCGGCACCTTCATACCCATCTTCCGCAGCCACGGCCAATGGCCACTACGCGAGATATGGAACATAGCACCCGACGACCATCCGGCCTACCGCTCGTTTGTCTACTACGACCGGCTGCGCTATCACCTCATGCCCTACCTCTACTCGCTGGCAGCATGGGCCCATTTCAGCGACTATACGCTGATGAGGGCACTGGTGATGGACTTCACAGCCGACCGACAGGTGCACAACATTGCCGACCAGTGGATGCTCGGACCGGCACTGATGGCCTGTCCCGTGAGCAACTACAAGGCACGCAGCCGCTCCGTCTACTTCCCCCGTCAGTGCGGGTGGTACAATCTCTACACCGGCGAGAAAGTCATTGAAGGCGAAAAGGATATTGCAAAAGGCCAATCGGTAAATCGGCAATTAATGATTGCCGCCCCCTACGAACAAATACCGGTCTTTGTCCGCGAGGGCAGCATCATTCCTTTCGGGCCACAGATGGAGTGGAGCGACGAGAAGCCTGCCGAGCTCATCAACCTTTATATATATAGCGGTGCCGACGGCGCCTTCCAGCTCTATGAAGACGAGGGTACCAACTACAACTATGAGCGTGGCCTCTACACCACCATCGACATCAGCTACGACGACGCCACACGCACCGTCATCTTCGCCCGCAGGCAGGGCAGTTTTCCCGGCATGCTCAAGCAGCGCCGCTTCAACATCGTCCTGGTCACGCCCGACGCACCGCGTCCGCTCAACCTCGACAATCCCGAAGGCCACACGGTAAGCTACACCGGGAAGGAACTGCGCCTGACAGTATCATAAATCAGGAATTTAGAATTTAGAGTTTAGAATTAAGATGCATTCTCGCTCCGCTGCGATTAGGAAGTAAGAATTTAGAATTATACTGCGCAGCAATTCTTAGCTCATACTTCTTACTCGCCGCTGGCGATACATCTTAATTCATAACTCTTAATTCTAAATTCGTAATCGCCGAAGGCGACAACTCTTAACTCTTAATTCTAAACTCTTAATTCCCAAGAGTCACCTGCACGCTGACACACCAAGGGCGGTGAGCAGGGCGGTGAGGGCGGCAATGAGGGCCTGAAGACCAAGTTTCACGAGTTGCTTCTTGAAGTCATTCATTGTTCACCTCCTTCTGCTTATCCCTCATTACCATAGTCCACCAGCTGGCCATCCTCCACCTTCTTGGGCTTGCCGCTCTTGTCGAAGATCAGACGCTGCTTCATGGGTACCTGCTTCTTGAAGACGCGGCTGGTCAGCTTATCCTCGCCGGCGCCCTCGGGACGGAAGCGGATGTGTATGCCCTCCAGATAGCTCTCCAGGTTGTACTTCACAGGCGTGTCAGCACCCTTTGCCTCCAGCGTCGGATAGAATGTGCCCAGACCGTCCAGCTTCACGCCGATGCCCTGCGACACCAGCTCCACCAGGCAGTCGCGGAACTTGGTGATGACGCCCAGCACCACGTCCTGGGTGTACACCGAGCCGTGGCCCTGGATGTGATTGGCCAGACCCTTCAGGTTGAGGGTCGACAGCTGCACCGCACGGGGGTACCACTTGCCATAGGCCGTGCTGTCCTCATTGGCATTCTGATAGATGTCATACTGCATTTCTACTTTAGTTGTTGCCATAATTGTTGTTTTTTTTAAAGGGTTAAACTTGTTTTGTTGTTATTGTCAATCTCGGCCAAGATTCTTCTTTTTAGTATTCTTTCATCGCAAAGACCGGAGTCTTCGTGTCGCCCTTCAGTCGCAGGGCCACGTGCAGCCAATAGTGCAGGCCGCGCTTCGAGACAATCGTTTCCACCACAGGCAGCGAGAGCCGCTTGCAGTACAGGGCCAGTTGCATCGCCTTCAGGGCATCGCTGCCACAGTCTATGTCGGCAGCCAGCCCGCGCAGATGGTAACTGTTGCGGGAACCGCGAACACGGGTGTTCACCAACAGAGAGCGGTAGCCGCTGTTCACTCTCAGCTTGTCGCCCCATGCGTTGCGCAGGGGCTCCAGCACCAGACGTGCCAGCGACCTGAGGTTTTCCGTTTCCTTCTCACCCGGTACGTTCAGGCAGTCCGTGTGGTTCGTTCTTGTCAGCTCCAGGAGCGAGAAGTGCTCCGAGAGCATCACCATTACATCTTCTTCCATAGCAAATCAATTGTGAATTGTCAATTATGAATTGTCAATTATTAATTGTGAATTGTGAATTGTGAATTGTCAATTGTGAATTATCAATTATGAATTGTCTTGTATCAGTAAGTCAAAGATCGCGTGTTTTGTCTGATTGACGATGCAAAGGTACAGACAAAAAGCTTCCATCCGAAGAAAAGCGGCCTCGTGTGGGAGTTTTGGAGAGTTTAGGGTAGAGAAGTGTAAAAAACTGCCATTTCATGGAGAGTTTTCCCCCAAACCGCGCAGAGTTTTGCACAGTTTAAGGAAGAGTACCGTGGAAAGACAGATTACCCGTTGAAGACAGAATAACAAAAGAACATAATTGAAAGACATACTAACGGGATTTGGAAGACATAATAACATACGAACATACGCCGCTCCCACCGCCCCTGTAAGGGGAGGGGTTGGGGGAGGGGTGAATCCGCCGTATAGTGTAAACAGACGAACAGGATTTGGAAGACATAATAACACAAGAACAAACTTTTTTGAAGACAGAGTAACTAAGGAATGAGGTGGGCAGAAAGCCCGAAAACTGCTGAAACAGGGAAAATTTAGGCCGTTTCAGCAGTTTTCAGCAACGAAACTTGCTGAAATGACTTCTTTTTACTACCTTTGCAGCAGTTTTCAACATAAAGCACAAAGTAACAATGAAGCAGACACTCATAGGAAGAGAACAGGAAATCAGGCAGTTGCAAGAATATCTGAGCAGCGAAAAGTCGGAGTTCATAGCAATCTATGGCCGCAGACGTGTAGGGAAGACTTTCTTTGTCAGGCAGGTGGTCGGCAATGAGGCCTGTCTCGTAATGACAGGTATGGAGAATGTAGACCTGAACGACCAACTGGCCAACTTCTACTTCACCCTGCGCAGAGTTTGGCCATCAGCAGCACAGCCACATTCTTGGCTGGAGGCCTTCGACCAGCTACAGAACTATATAGAGAGCCTGCCCAGCGGGCGGAAAATCATCTTCATCGACGAACTGCCATGGTTAGACACGGTTCGTTCCAAGTTCATTGCCGCTCTGGAACGGTTCTGGAACGGATGGGCCGACGGCCGAGACGACATCAAGCTCATCGTGTGCGGCTCGGCCACCTCATGGATGATAGACCATATTATAAATAATAGAGGAGGACTGCACAACCGCAAGACACACCAGATATACATTGCGCCCTTCACACTCGAAGAGAGTCGCAGATACTTCAAGGCATACGGATTCCCCTATAGAGAGAAGGAAATAGCAGAGTGCTATATGGTGATGGGGGGAGTGGCCTACTATTACTCGCTGATGAACACAAAAGAGAGCGTGGCACAAAACATAGACCGCCTCTTCTTTGCTCATAACGGAGAACTGAAAAACGAGTTCGACAACCTCTACCGCTCACTGTTCAAGAGGGCTGGCGACCACATAGCAATTGTCACAGCACTCGCAAAGAAAGCAAAAGGACTGACACGAAAGCAGATAGTCGAGCAGACAAGACTCAACAACAACAGCAAGTTCACAAAGACATTGGAAGAACTGGAAAAGTGCGGATTCCTGCGCAGCTACATCCCCTTCGGAGAGACAAAACGGGACATCCTTTTCCAGCTTACAGACGCTTTTACGCTCTTCCATTTCCACTACGAAACGGAGAACAAATATCAAGACGAGGCATTTTGGACCAACTCGCTGAACAGCGGAAAATACCGTGCCTGGAGCGGCTACTCATTCGAGATACTATGCCTAAACCACATCATGCAGATAAAGCAGGCATTGGGCATAGCAGGCATACGGAGCAGAGTCTGTTGCTGGAGCAGCAAACAGGAAGATGGCCAAAAAGGGGCACAGATAGACCTGATTATAGACCGCGCCGACCAGACCATCAACATCTGCGAAATGAAATTCGCACGCACAGAGTACGAAATCACCAAGGCCGATGACCAAGATTTTGACAACAAGATCAGCACCTTCATGCGCCAGACAAACACCAAGAAGTCGCTCGTGCTCACACTCATAACCAGCTTCGGACTGAAAACAGGCAAATATGGCGGCCATATACAACGCCAACTCACCCTAAACGACCTCTTCAAACAATAAAAAGACAGACGAACGGAATTTGGAAGACATAATAACATACGAGCGGGATTTGGAAGACATAATAACATACGAACATACACCGCTCCCCCCGCCCCTGTAAGGGGATGGATAACCCACGCCGCACCCCACAGACAAGAAACTGGCCGCTGATGCCCTTTGCACCAGCGGCCAGTCTGTCCAGCGACCGCTATCATTCACCGATAGCCGTCACACACATACTTTTACAGATTACTCTTCGTCGTCACCCCAAGAGCTGGGACCAAAACGAGAAGCATCAACATCGTCGCCAATCTCATTGCCGCCTTTGCCACCCAGTTGATTAGGAGTGATACTTTCAGCTATCATCTGCTGAGTTTCAACGTGAGTCATTTCGCACGCGGGCTGAATATATGTCTTTTTCATAATCGTTTTTCCTTTCTATGTTAAGTTAATCATCATTTATTTCATTATCATCTTCTTGCCGTTCACGATGTAGAGGCCCTTTGTGGGCTGTGCCACACGGCGGCCCTGCAGGTCGTAGACCTCATTAGACATTGTGAATTGTGAATTCTGCATTGAAGAGATGCCAGTAGCCTCGCCAAAACTGAAGAGATCAGCCATACGTGCGCCAGCACCAAAGGTCAATTCCGTATCGACTGCCACATAAGCCTTATGGGCTCCGACGGTGAAAGCACCGCCATTCTCGGCACCCCAGTAGAAGCCAATAGTAGAGGGGTCATAGCCCTTGGTGGTCAGACGATAGTAGACGGAACCACCTGTTGTCAGCTGTGCTGTATCAAAGCCACGCAGTATGTTATTGGCATCTTTGGTGCCGTCAACATCTGCAACGTTCATCTCATAGGTGCCTGTCGCGCCATAGAGAATCACAGCCTGATCCTTTGCGATAGTCTCACCAGTGGCAATAGTCTCGCTAATCTCCAGTTTGTTGTCAGAGTTCACCTTGAAGGTGTAGGCAGTTAGGCCAGTGGGAACCACGAGGGCCTTATTACTGTAATAAACTGAGGTGAACTTCGAGTCGCCAACAGTAATATCAATCTTGTTAGCAGGAACAGTGGTGCAGTAGTCACTGTAGGTATCAGGAGTACTGCTTGTCCAGGTAATTTCAATCTTGCTCAGGTATAATGCACCACTATTTGAACGGATTCCAATATACTCATAATCACCATCAATAGTCAGTTCAGTAGTGGTAACACTACTAACATTATATAAAAGGCTACCCAGTTTTGTGCCCTTATTTTCTCCATACAGTTCTGACGCAGCTGTATATGCAACATTCTTACCATAAACATCCAGCGTTCTGTTATCCGAAGTTTTAACATTCCACTCTACCACAACTTTCGTAACCTTTCCGCCAGAAGTCGTCGAGACTACACCACTATTGCTGTTATTAGTACGAAGTTGAATTGATAAGTTGTCACCTGCACTATTACCTGCATAGACAGCATCAGAATTCGATTTCACATTTGACCAAGCCGAATAGTTCGTTGTTGTTTCATTAATAGTATTAGCATTGTTCAGCACGTCAACCACCGAATTCGACGTTCCAGGGCTACAGATAGCAAATACAGCATAGAAAGTCTTGTCAGCATTTCCCATAGTGGCAGAAGACACAAGTGTAGGAGTCTCACCTGCTGTCAGCTCACTCTCACTCCAGCCCACGAAAGCATAGTCATTTATGCTGGCAGGGTCGGTTGGGAAGATAATAGCAGAGTTTTCCTTGAAATCAGCCGTTGTGGCAGTACCATTCACACTAAATGTAACTGAATGAGTTGGAGCTTCAGTAATATTAATAGTATATGTGGCAGTCTTACCATTGTATGTAACAGTAACAGTCTGCTCTCCAACCTGAAGCATATCGGGGGTGTTGAATGTTGCATCTGCCGTAACATCTTCGGTCGTATTATCAGAATAAGTAGCTGTCACAACAACCCCATCGTGATTGAACTCGTTGCCCTCAACAAAAGTTGTAGTGTAGGTACCAGAAAGTGCGATAGATGATAATTCTTTAGTAGAAGCATAGGTCACAGCAACTGAAGCTATTCTTCTATGGCCACTTGTACCTCCTACATTAAACGTTATACTTTTAGCAGATCCTGTCCAAGTTCCATTTGAATAAGTACCTGCAACTGTGGTGATAGCGTTTGTACCATCACCAGAACCAAAAGTCAATTCTATTTTTTCAATATCTTTTGCGGATGTAACTGTCATATGACCACCACTATACACACGAATAGCAGTACCCGTATTATAATATTTTCCATCATTACTGCCATCACCAAAGGCCAAAGAAAAGTTAAGACCGTTATCAGCTCCATCGAAAGATTTGTACTGGACGCCATTCTCTAATCCTAATGTACTGAATGTTATCGTCTCGTCGGCAGCCCACAAAGAAGTCACTCCCACTAACATAACCAGTAGGAGCGTAAGTTTTTTAAGTAAGTTTTTAACCATAATAATTAAAATTAAAAGTAAGTTTTTATTGATGTAATGAATGTATGTTCCTGATTGGATGAATGTGAATCTGAGGCAGACGGGGGTGGGGCCTTGCGACCTTCACGGCTCCCTCGCCTGGGGCGTCTGCACGGTAGATGGAAAAATGCGGGTGCAAATTTAGATAAAATTTTCGAATTATAAGCCAGTCGAGATAAAAATGTGAACAAATTGCCCCGAAAAGTTAGAAATCAAGGCACACATACGCT
>CADACW010000028.1 GCA_902786565.1 uncultured Prevotellaceae bacterium
TACAGAGTCTGCAAGATATATGGATGACTGGTTTTACCCTTGCTTATGCAGTCATGCGGGTCTGTGGAGGTCAGCCACGGAAAAATCCGGGTGCGCCCATTTGGCTCATAATTATTTCAGTAAAAAAGTTAAATCAATGACATTGAATGTATGTTCAATGGCAATGAATGTATATTCAATGTCATTGATTTAACGTTCAATGTCATTGATTTAACCTTCCCTCCGCCCTCACCACACGCAAAAACCGTCCAAACCACCCGTTTCCCCGCACCTTTCACCCTTTCCCCATGGGGCATTTTATTTAATTTTTACCGAATTGCAGCAAAATTGCACTATCATAGTGCATTTTTCTCAATATTCTGCACTACTTTAGCGCAATTTTTCGTACCTTTGCAGCATCCAATCAGGGAGCGCGGGCGTCCTCGCCCGCCACAGCTGCGGGCGAGGACGCCCGCGCTCCCTGATGCAAAGTGGTGAAATAACCGTTAGTTATATAGAAGCACAAACGGTAATAGCAGAGCGTATGACCGATACGCTTAAAAAATCATAAAAGAGGGACGGAAAACTCTTGCTCAACTCCTTTCTCGTCAAAAAAGAATTAACTTTGTCGCAAATTTGTAAAGAAAAGAAGATAAGATAAGAGAGTGAATAAACATTACATCACTTTAAAGACATTTTTATGAAAAAGTTATTCCTTACGCTGGTCATTCTTCTGACCACTTACGGGCTAAAGGCCCAGACTTTAGTGTTCCACTTATCCGACGGTACGACATGTGACGTGCCCATCACTTCAACATTTACCCTGACACCTAGTGGAGAGAATCTTATTATCGCCAGTGATGGAGCAGTAACGATACTCCAGAAAGACAAAGTGCTGGTCGTAACCAGTGTAGTTGACCCAAACGGCATGAAGGGTGATGTAAACAGCGACAAGCGCGTTGACATTGGCGACATTCATACCCTTATTAACATCATTGCTGGCAAGGACACAGACAACGGAGACAATTCTGGCGAAGGTGGTACTGACGTTGAAGATAATGCGCCCGATGGCGCAGAGGCCATTGACATGGGCTTTCCCAGCGGAACGAAGTGGGCCAATATGAACGTTGGGGCTACGTCAGAAGTTGAATACGGACACTATTTTGCCTGGGGGGAGACCAAAGGTTATACCGACGCTTTTTCGAGTGAACGGAATTTTGACTGGTCATACTACAAATGGTGTAATGGCTCGTCCGTAAAATTTTTAAAATATTGCACTGATGCCAATTTTGGTAACCTGGACAACAAGACGGAATTAGACCCCGAGGATGATGCTGCACATGTGAACTGGGGAGGTCTCTGGCGTATGCCAACCAAAGAGCAGGTACAGGAACTGATAAGCTATGCGACCAGAGAAAGCACCTGGCGTGGCGGTGTCAAAGGCTTCCTGTTCACCAGCAAGACAAACGGAAATTCCATATTTCTTCCTACCGCTGGTGTATGTAATGGAAAGAAGGTCTACCAACAAGGGTATGAGGCTCACTACTGGTCATCTTCGCTCCAATCGGATAACTCGTATTCTGGAATTCAGTTGCGTTTCGATGCAGATGGCATCTGGTGTGATGGTAGCCTAAGAAGTCAGGGAGTGTCGGTTCGCGCTGTCCAAAGAAAATAATGCACGCACCCTCGGTACAGGGTGTCCATTCTCCTCCTACTCGATTGCTTTTAGTACCCCGACCGGGAATCGAACCCGGAACTAAGCTTTAGGAGAGCCTTGTTATATCCATTTAACTATCAGGGCAGAAGCGGGGATGGGGGCCGGAAGCATGTTGCGGCTTTCCTGAATACCGGCTTCAACAAAGCGGGTGCAAAGGTACGATAAAAAATGGAGAAACAAAGAAAATTAACGTTAAACAAATGAAAACACCGCTATTATTCGGTATTTTTGATGTAATTTTGCAGCCGTGAAACAGAAAACGGCCCTTGCTGTAATTGTTATTGCCCTGCTGCTGGTATGGGCATGCACTCCATCGGCGCTTCTCCGAAGAGGTAAGGCGCCGGTGGCCGACGTTCCGGCCGACGATGTGCCGACGGGCGTTCTGCCGAAGGAGACGAAGGCTCTGGCCGATGCTGCCGTGCCGGGCCTTCAGGCCGCTGCCGACTCGCTGCTGCCCGCCCTGGCCGATACGCTGCAGAAGCTGGCCGCCGACACCGCCGTGCAGGCTCTGGCCCAACAGATGGCACCCGTGGCCGACAGCATTGCCGCCGCGGCAAAGGCTGCCGGTGCGACGCTTCCTGATTCGGCAGTGGAGAAGGCTGCCGCCGCGGCCGAGACGGTGGCCCGCCGGACCACAGCCACGCTGCCACAGAAGCCCGACTCGCTGGTGCTCGACTCGCTGGCACAGGCCATTGCCGATTATAATAAAGTGGTGGACGACTCGCTCCGCCGCGACAGCCTGAACCGCCAGAAGAAGAACGGCATCGACTCGCCCGTGGAGTTCTCGGCCAACGACTCGCTCATCTACGAGGCCGGAACGGGCATGGCCCACCTCTTCGGCGACTCGCACGTGGCCTATCAGAACATGGACCTGAAGAGCGAGCGCATCTATATGTGCCTCGACTCGTCGCTGGTGCACGCCACGGGCATCACCGACACCGTGACGGGCGAGAAGGTTGGCACGCCTGTGTTCAAGATGGGCAGCGACACCTACGAGAGCGACACGATGGCCTTCAACTTCAAGACCAAGAAGGGACTTATCCAGCAGGTCTACACGCAGCAGGACGACGGCTACCTGACCTCGGAGATATCGAAGCGAGGCGCCAATGGCGAACTGTTTCTGAAGCACGGCAAGTACACCACCTGCGACGAGCCGCACCCCGACTTCTATATAGCCATGTCGAGGGCAAAGGTGCGTCCGGGCAAGGATGTGGTTTTCGGCCCGGCCTATCTGGTGGTGTGCGACGTGCCGCTGCCGCTGGCCGTGCCCTATGGCTTCTTCCCCTTCTCGAAGACCTACAGCAGCGGCTTTATCATGCCCACATACGGCGACGAGACCGACCGCGGCTTCTATCTGCGCGACGGCGGCTACTATTTTGCCATCTCCGACAAGATGGACCTCAAGCTCCTGGCCGAAATCTACACCAAGGGCTCGTGGGGCGCCAGCCTGGCCAGCAACTACAGGAAGCGCTACCGGTTCAGCGGTTCGGTCTATGCCAGCTACCAGAACTCGGTGACGGGCGAGAAGAATATGCCCGACTACTCGAAGCAGACCAGCTTCAAGGTGCAGTGGACTCACCAGCAGGACGCCAAGGCCAACCCCTTCTCCACGCTCTCCGCACGGGTCAACTTTGCCACCACCAGCTATGAGAAAAACAACCTCACGTCGATGTACAACCCGCAGACCATGACGCAGTCCACGCGAACATCGTCGGTGAGCTACAGCACCCGCTTCTCCAGCATCGGCATGAACCTGAGCACCACGATGAACCTGAACCAGAACATGCGCGACTCCTCCATATCGCTCACGCTGCCCGACCTGAACATCACCATCTCGCGCTTCTACCCCTTCAAGCGCCAGAAAATGGTGGGCAAGGAACGCTGGTACGAGAAGATTTCAATGTCGTACACCGGCCACTTCAGCAACTCCATCAATACCAAGGAGGACAAGTTGCTGCACTCCAGCCTGATCCGCGACTGGCGCAACGGTATGCAGCACAGCATCCCCATCAGCGGCAACTTCACCATCCTGGGCTATATCAATGTGAACCCCTCCATCAACATCACCGACCGTACCTATACCAACCGCGTGATGAAAAGCTGGGATGCGGCGCGGATGACCGAGGTCAACGACACGGTGAACGGCTTCTACAACGTGTACAACTGGAATCTCTCACTCTCGGCCTCGACCAAGCTCTACGGCTTCTATATCCCCTCGCGCAAGCTCTTCGGCGACAAGATTGACCGCATACGCCACGTCCTCACCCCGCAGGTGTCGTTCAGCTATGCACCCGACTTCAGCGCCTCGCACTACGGCTACTATAAAACCTACCAGAAGACTGATGCCGACGGCAACGTGACGCTGGTGGAGTATTCGCCCTATTCGGGGGCGCTCTATGGCGTGCCCGGCAAGGGCAAGACGGGCAGCATCAGCCTGGACCTGTCGAACAACATCGAGATGAAAATCAGGAGCGACAAGGACTCTACGGGATTCAAGAAAATCAGCATCATCGACGAGCTGGGCGGCTCTATGTCGTACAACATGGCCACCAAGGTGCGACCCTGGAGCAACCTGAACACCCGCCTCAGGCTGAAGCTGACCAAGAGCTACACCTTCAACCTGAACGCCGTCTTTGCCAGCTATGTCTACGAGGCCGACTCCGTGGGGGCCACGCCGCGACTCAGCGAGCACACCACCTACTGGGAGAAGGGAAAGATAGGCCGGTTCCAGGGCATGTCGCAAAACTTCTCTTACACCATCTCAAACGAGAAGTTTGCCAAGATCATCAGATGGTTGAAGGGCGAGCGCGACGACAAGGAAAAGGACAAAGACCAGCAGCCTGGACTGGAGGATGAAGACGACTTGGGCGTGGAGGCCAACGTGGACAAGGACCTGGAGAAGGGCAAGCACGGGGCCAAGAAGCGCAATGCCGGAAAGGCCGACACCGACGAGGACGGATATATGGAGTACTCGTTGCCGTGGTCGCTCAGTTTCGGATATGGAATCTCCATGAGCGAGAACACCGATGTGAAGAAGTTCAACTACAACACCATGCGCTACCCCTACAAGTTCACACAGAACCTGAACGTGAGCGGCAACATCCGGCTCTCCGACGGATGGAACATCACCTTCTCGTCGGGCTATGACTTTGAGAACAAGAAGATTTCAATGACCACCGCCTCGCTCAGCCGCGACCTGCACTGCTTCAACATGTCGTGCTCGGTGGTGCTTGCGCCCTATACCAGCTATAACTTCTCTTTCCGCTGCAACGCCTCGACGCTGACCGACGCGCTGAAGTACGACAAGCGCTCGGGTGCCTACTCCAACGCCGTGCGATGGTATTAGCCCTTCGGCGTGGAGGCTTTCTGCTTTTGTTTTTTGATGATGCTGTAGGCAGTATAGATGCCCAGTTCGCCGGCCTTGCTCAGGTCGGCAATGCCCTCGTCTGCGCGGTTGGCGTAGATCAGGCAGAGACCGCGGTTATAGTAGGCCTCGGCCAGCGAGGGCTCCAGCCTGAGGGCGGCGGCAAAGTCGTCGATGGCCTGGCTGTAGTTGCGCCGCTGGGCGTAGAGCGTGCCCCGGTTGTACAGGATGTAGGCGTTGTGCTGGCTTAGGGCCAGGGCGTGGTTCAGGTCGCCCAGCACATTGGCCGTGCGCAGGTCTACGCTGGGGGTGGTGGCGTCGCCCTCTGCCTTGTGGCCGTCCTGGGCCAGGAATTGGTTGATGCGCCACTGGCAGACGGCCCTCTGCCACAGGGCGGGCACCGAGGCCGAGTCTATTTGCAGATAGGTGGTCAGGTCGTCGATGGCCCCTTCGTTGTTTTGCATCACGGCATAGGCCACGGCCCGCAGGAAGAGCATGTCGGTGGCCGCCTGTGTGTGGTGCGACTGGCCGATGGCCGTGGTCAGCGAGTCGATGTACTGGAAGTAGTTGGCAGTCCGCCTGCTGTCCAGGGTGGGCGAGGCGCTGACGATGTAGAGCCGGCGCGAGTGCAGACGCTCGTTCAGCTCGGCCACGCTCTTCTCGAAGGCGATGCCCGTGTGCAGCTCGTCCTGTTGCCGCTCAAACGAGAGGGCAAACATCGGCATGAAGTCCATCTCCACCCTCTGGTTCTGCACCCGTCCGCGGTAGGCGTTCTGGTATTCGCGCTCGGGCTCCTGCTCGTCTTCCACCACCAGCTGGTTGTACTTGTCGGGGTCCAAGTCGCTGCGCTTGCGCATCTGCGTGGGGTCCAGCCTGGGCTGGGTGCCGTAGAGGTGCTTGTAGAGCCGGGCTTTGTAGACGGCAAACTCGTCGGCCTCGGCCTTCTTCGTCATGCCCAGCCGTCGGTAGCAGGCGGCGCGGGCCTCCAAGCCCGTCCAGAAGTTCGGAAATTCGTCAATCACCTTCGTATAGTCGTCGATGGCGTTGCGCAGGTCGCCCGTCTTGTCCAGCAGCATGGCGCGGTTGAAGCGGGCCAGCACATTGCCCGGCTCCAGTCGCAGCACAAAGTCGAAGTCGGTGATGGCCCGGTTGTCGTCGCCCACCTGTGCGCGCAGCAGTCCGCGGTTGTAGTGGCCCAGGAAATTGTTCGGCTCCAGGTCCAGCGCCATGTCGTAGTCGGCCATTGCCCCGCGCAGGTTGTTGCGGTTGAATCGGGCCAGGGCGCGGTTGATGTGATAGCCGGCCTGCTTGGGCTGCAGGTGGATGGCGTGGTCCAGCTGGTCTTCGGCCTCTGTCCACTCCTCCCTTGACAGGCTGATGATGCTCCTGGCGGCCCACGTCTGGGCATCGTAGGGGTCAATGTCCAGGCTGCGCTGCAGGGCCTCGATGGCCTGCGTGGTGTCCTTCATCTGCATGTAGACGTCGGCCCTCATCGCATAGGGGCGTGCATACTGGCTCCAGCGGGCCTGCATCGTGTCCAGCTCGGCCAGCGCCGCCTCGTACTCCTTGTTCTGTATGTGGCAGAGCACGCGGTTGTGCCACAGTCCGCGGTTCTCCGGGTCGTAGCGCAGGGCGCGGTTGTAGTCGTCTATGGCGTCGCCGAATTTCTCCTGCTGTATGCGCGTCAGCCCCCGCAGTTCGTAGATGTTCACCACGTAGGGGTTGCGCTGCAGCGCCTCCGAGCAGTCGCGCTCCGCCCCGGCATAATCGTCCAGATAGTATTTGGCCACGGCGCGGAAGAACCAGGGCTCGTACAGGTAGGGCTTGGCCGAGATGGCCTGGTTGAAGTACTGCATCGACAGCACGTAGTCCTCATAGTAGAGGGCTGCGCGCCCGTTAGTCACCAGGCGGTCGGTGTTCAGCTGGGCCTGTGCAGGACTTGCGCCCATGTGCAACGCCACGGCCAGGGCCGCCACCAGCCTGCACCAAGCCTTGCGGCCCGGCGCCTTGACAGCGGCCTTCAGCCACGTCGCGTTCATCATCCCCATCGCTTCTGACCCGGAATATTGGCCCTTCAGCCAATGTACTTGAGTATCAGGTCGGCCAGCTCGTCCTCGCTCTTGCCGTCGGCCGATATGACCAGGTCGTAGTTGCGCGTGTCGTAGCGCGACGTGCCCGTGTACTTCTTCACATAGTTCTCGCGCATCTTGTCCACCCTGCGTATCGCCTCTTCAGCCTCCTTGCGGCTCAGGCCCTGCTTGCGCACCACGCGCTCAATGCGGTGGGGCAGAGAGGCCTGGATGAGAATGCTCAGGCGGTTGGGGCAGTCTTTCGTGATGAAGAAGCCGGAACGGCCGGCAATGACGCACGACTCCTCCGCGACGATGCCTTTCAGAATCTCCTTCTCAGTCCTGAAAATATCGTCGGTGGTCAGCAAGTCGGGCTCATCGCCCATCGACATCTTGTAGAACTGCGAGCTCGAAGTCGTCTGCCCCAGCCGCACCACGCGCTTGAAGTCGGCCCACCAGCTGTGGTCGCGGCCCTTCAGGCGTTCAATCTCCTCAACTGAGAGATTATATTTCTCTGTAAGCGACTTGATGAGGGCCTTGTCATAGAAGGGAACCCCCAGTCTCTCTGCCACTTTCTGGCCGACGGTGCGCCCGCCGCTGCCCAACTCACGATTGATTGTGATAACAAATTTTTCGTTCTTGTTCATTTGCCTAAAGATTAAAAACCGTGCAAAAATAGTAAAATCCCCGCAAATGACCAAATTTTTGGCGAACAGACCGCCGAATTTCCTCAAAATGTCCTCCTCCCCATCCTATTTTGCCCTTCCCCCCGTCCTAAACCCCACGCTGCCAGCACCTAAACTTAACGGCTCGACGTAATTTATATAAATTACGACGTAATACAGATAAATTACGACGTAATTTAAGTTTTATCCCCGGCCATTCCTCCTTTTTTCTCCGGCCTCCTGCTGTTTTTGTTCCGGTCCGTTGTGGTTTTGGGTGCCACAATGCTCTGTCATTCAGTGGGGAATGTCTGCTTCTTGACCAGGTGTAGCAGATAATCCACGGCCTTGGGGGCTTTTTGGCGTGCTGTCATCAGTCGGGCCAGAAACTCCTCATCTGTGATGTCCGAATTGAAGTCGTCCACCAGTTCCCGCTTCTCGTCCGATGTCTTCACCAGCTGCAGTCCCTTCCGCTTCATCAGGAAACGCAGAGCCAGCAGGCCTTTGTCGTACTTCGGCCTTACGCCCACCAGCAGTTTCATCAGCAGCAGGCCGGGGTCGCCTATGTGCAGCTCGTTGAGCATGGCCATCGAGTAGAGCACCTTCACGTCGGGCGTCGACATGTCGAAGACGTCGCCCATCAGCAAGTTCACGGCGTCGGCCTCGGCATATCGCTCCAGTCTGGTCAGACATCGTGACTTTACATAGAGCGCCTCCTGGCACTGGTGCTGCGCCAGCACGCCGTCGGCGTAGGCCAATGCGTGCTCGCAGTCACCGGCATAGAGACTCAGCAGAGCCACCAAGAACTTCGGTGCCCAGTGGTCGGCAGCTTTAAGCCCTTCGGGAATCTCCGTGATGCAGCCGAAGAGGTTGTCGTCGCAGATGACGGTGTCAAGAAACCGCTTCGCCTGCTGCATGGCCTCCTTGATGTCGCCCGCTGCGGCCTTCTTCTGCACCAGCATCAGATATTGGCGTGCCGCCTCGTCGTAGTGGTGATGAGCCAGCAGTTCATAGACGGCCTTGCCGCTCTCTATCTCGCTGTTGATAGTCTGCTCGTCGTTATACCCGTTGGCATACTGCAGCACCTCGCGGCTGGTGTGGGCATACTGCGGGATGATGGGGCGCGAGAGGAACAGGCCGCCCAACGAGCGCACACGGCTCAGTGCCACGTAGAGCTGCCCAGCGGCAAACATGCCCCGGCTCAGGTCCAGATACATCTTGTCGAAGGTCATGCCCTGGCTCTTGTGTACGGTGATGGCCCAAGCCAGCCGCAGCGGGTACTGGGTGAAGGTGCCCACTTGCTCCTTCTTCATCTTGCGGGTCTCGTGGTCGTACTCGTAGCTGTATGACTCCCACGAGCAACAGGGCACCGTGTAGGTGTCGCCGCCGTCCGTCGTCACCTGTATCTCGTCGTTCGCCAGCTTCGTCACCGTGCCGATGGTGCCGTTGGCCCAGCGCTTCAGCTGGTCGTTGCGGGTAAACATCACCTGTGCGCCCACCTTCAGCCGCAGCGTCATGTCCACAGGGAAGCGCTTCTCCTCGAACTTGCCCTGCACCGTTCCCTCGTAGGTGTACTCCTCTGCGTCAATCTCGGCCAGCCGCTGCTGGTTGATGGTGTCGGCTGTCTTGTTGACGGAGGCCAGCGTAATCACCATCCCGTCCTCCTTCGTCGGCTGGCCCACGCGCCCGTTCAGGTGCATCAGGTTTTCGGGCGTCGTTCTGTTCAGGCGCACGTTCTCCAGTATGTGCAGGAAGTCCTCGTCCTCCTGACGGTACACCTTCTGGAACTCAATCTTCACCAGCCGCATCCGCTTGATGACGTCGGCCTTGTAGAAGAAGAAATCGTCCGTGTGGTAGAGGTCGTGCATCAGGTAGCGTTCAGCCCCCTGCTTCACCACCGGCGGCAGCTGGAACATGTCGCCCACGAAGATGACCTGCTTGCCGCCGAAGGGCTGCATGGAGCGCAAAGTCTTCCGCATGGTGTAGTCGATGGCGTCGATGATGTCGCAGCGCACCATCGACACCTCATCTATAATAATGGTGTCGGTGTGCAGTAGTGTCTGTATGCGTGCCTCGCTCATTTTGCCCATCGTGCCGGGCGTACAGACATCCATCGGCAGACCGAAGAACGAGTGGATGGTGTCGCCACCCGCCAGGATGGCTGCCACGCCCGTCGGTGCCAGCGTGACAAACTGCTTGTCCACCATCTGCTGCACTTTGCGTAGGAAGGTGGTCTTGCCTGTTCCAGCCCTACCAGTCAGGAAGAAACTGCTGTTCGTGTTGGCAATCAGCTCGTAGGCGAGCATCTGCTGCCTGTTCTCTCTGTCGATTGTGTTTTCCATTATCTTATCGCTGTTCAAGTTTAGGGAGTATTTGGGTGAGACGTGTGTTGAAGTCGGGGGCCAGGAAGCTCTTGTAGCATCCCTCTATCAGCTCCTGTGCCTGGGCGGCAATCTGCTCTGTCGGCACACAAATGCGCTGGGTCTTCAGGAATCCCTTCAGATAGTCTTTCACCATCTGCTCCGACTGCTCACGGATGAAAGCCTCGTTGCGGAACTCCTTGTCGTAGTCGCGCTTCTGTATCAACTCCATCCTCTGCCCGTTGAAGGCGTAGAGCTCGATGCTGTCGATGTAGGTCCAGTTGTGGTAGAGACCCACCTTCTCCACAATGACGATACGCTCGCAGAAGCGGATGCCGAGGTAGTAGCGGTGTCCGTTGGCGCTCTCGTACTCGTTGCAGATGAACATCTTCTGCCCCTCGTCCCACACGGGGACGTGGACACGCGGGTTGCCGAAGGTCGGCAGGATGCTGTCAAACAGGTTCTTGTTGATTGCTTTGGTCAGTGTTGCCATAGTCTTGTCGGTTTGCTTTTGGTTGAATTTCGTGTTATCCTTGTCACAAGCAGTGGCTCTTAGGCCAACTGCTTGTGTTGTCTCTCCTCGATGGCTGCCCGCGAGAAGTTAAGCAGTTCCTGCTCGCTGACGTGCACCCCCTGTGCCTTCAACTGTCCGGCCATGAAGCTCTTCAGCATCAGGATGCTCTGCTCCTTGGCGAACTGCTCGCTGAAGATGCGGTAGTCGCAGCCGCCCCAGTTTCTCTGGGCTATCAGCGTCGCCTTTGTGCCATCAAAGGCAAACAGCTTGATGCCGTTCAAGAAGGTGTGGATATACCCCTGACCGAGGTCGTAATAGACCACCAGCCTGTTCGACAGGCGAATCGCCTTGTAGTACATGTTCCCTGCAGCACTTGTATATCCCTGCGACAGGAATACATTCTTTGCAGCGTTGTAGGTCACTTGCTCGCCTGAGAGTGCCGGCAGAGCCTTGGTTGCGATTGCTTGGAGTGCTGTGTTCATCATAGTAGTCATCCTGTGTTTAGTTCCCACCACAAAGCATTTGCAGCATCAATCTCGAGGTGGTATCGACGATTGACGCTGCAAAGTTAAGACGATTTTCACAACCTTGCAAGGAAAACAACCTTGCGAATGGTTCCATTCTACTTGGAACTATTTTCTTGCTTTTCAGTTAATTGAATATTGGAAGCAAAAAAGGGATATTGATTTTTGGTTTTATCATTGATATTCTCACTATACTTTACTATCTTGACTTCCTTTCCTAACCATTCTCGCTGTTTAACAAAAACAGGATTCAAACACACTTTAGAACCTATATGATAGATACCATTGTCTAATTCAATGACACCAATCAAATCAATTTTGTCCTCTTGGTCTATCGAATCTTTCACCTCAAGTCTTACACATTTTCTCAGATTTTCTTCCTTGTTCGGATGTTCGTCCATATATCTTCTTAACCACATCGTTATTTCGCATGTTTGCAATGCTAGACTAAAAATGAGATATCGAGAATTTCTTACTTCATCTTTGAGATATCTTTCTAATCTATCGATGTCATCCTTAGGCAATTTTGCTGTATGCGATTTGATATTACCCAAATATAGTACCAAGAACATCATGTCCTTGATGTGTTTAGGAACAATACGTTCCTTTTTAGTCTCGTCCCCATAACGAAGATGGATGTGGTCACAGTTCAAACCACATAGGTAGCAACAACTTTGATTCAGATTCACCACTCCATCTTCAATACATTCATCAGGAATAATCCCATATTTATTTGCTTCTTTGAAATTCCATTCTAGTATTTTGCGTAACTTATTATAATGGTTAACAGGTTCAAAGTCTGGGTATCTATCAGGGTAATGCATGGCCTCCAATATGTTAAGGACATCTTCTCCTGCTTCAATATCAAGGGAGTACAATCGTTCCATAACATCATTATAAAACACCTTAAGCTGATGGCGTGACGAATTACCAACTTCCTTTTTCAAATCCGTAATCAACTGATTTTGCCCTTCTGCATTCTTTTTGTAGAATTTCCCGACAGACTTTTCAAACATTTTGTCATCCATTAAGTCAGGTTGCCTTGTCAAAACAAAATAAGGGATATGTCGCTTCAGCTTTAGTCTTTCAATTTGTCTGATGGCTTCATATAGCCCGTCAACATCAGCAACCTCATTCGCTGAAGAATTATTGTATGCTTTTGCATCCAATATAACTGCGTCCCAAAACTTTAAGTTTTGCTCTAAGACCTCCATACCCTCACGACGAGTCTTGAAAGGCTTAATATGAATATTATGCCTTTTCTCACATATCTGTATAAATGAGTTACCAATGGTATCCCACTCGTCATCTATCCAGATGACATTGTAATCTTCCTTTTGTTCCATATTAAATTGCTTTTGGTAAATAAATCCTTACAACTGTCCATTCTCCATCCATGAATACATCATAGTCACCTTTATAATGCTCAACGATGGCTTTGACCACGCTTCCACCCAAACCTGTCCCTGCTGTTTGACCAGCCTTTTCTCCTTTTATTCCGTAACGCATTTTGTTCAGACCTTCAGGAAGAGGCTGACCGTTATTGCGGAAGTCTATCTGATACATTCCCTTTTCGGAATTAAAAGACAATACTATCTTAACTTCATAATCCTGACGGCTACTATTTATAAAGCCATGTTTCTGGGCATTGCTTATGATATTGCCAACAACCCTCTGAATATCGTTTTTGGCTATCCAGACAGTAGGATGAATTCTAATGTTCTGTTCATCAGCTATTCTTTTGTCATTCTCATGAGTAAGCAGAGCATGGGCAACGCCGTCTTTATCCAACTGATAAGATAGTGCAAATCCACTTACGTTATTGGAATGCTGCATACTTCTCAGATATTCATCCAGATTGATTAGCTCGGGAGAGCCAAAATGCTCTTCCTGGCTTAAATGGTCTAACATCTCTGATAGCTCGTGAATCGTATAGCGTAAATGATCTAGTTGCTCCTCCAACTGTGGCCATAGATCATTTTCTGTTTCGCGATTTTCTACATAATATCGCATCAGGTCTTCGGTATTAATTAAATCGAAGACTTTCTGCCCCATATCATGCTTACGCATTCTGACCTCGTTGATGTAATCAGTCTTCATCGCCTGAACTTTTTCTCCTAATTCGTCAGTGACCGACTTTTCCCTCTCCATCCTATAGAGTTCGTCGCCGATGACACGCTTGTCCGTTGGGACAAGTATGTCATCAAGATGCTTCTCCAGCCCGAACTCCTGATAGGCCTGAATCTGTCTGTACACTACGGGCAGTCTCAGAAGAGCAAGCAGCGACATGGCATCGAACCCGCTTTTGGGGCTGAAAACCTTTATACCCGAGCTGACAGCTATAGGCTTGCCGCTGGCCTTGATGAGAGCCATACGGGTCCCTTCTCTTGATTCTACTTCGAAGAGTACGGAGTGGCTCTTTCCGTCAAGGAAAGTACTGCGTCTGTATGCCCAAACCTTGTCTGCTATCTCTGGCAAACCATAAAACTCGTCAACAAATACGAAATCTCCATCTTTGTCAAAAACTGCGTTGTCTTTAACGAAAGCAGGATTGTTAGGGCAATTCGCTTTACTTACGCCCGATACATCCAAGCCTCCTGAGAACAGGGTGCTTAAATCACCCATGGCAATCCATGGCGTATCTTCCGGCAAATCATATCGGACATCCTGAACCCGAGTGGATTCAAGTGAGCAAAGGGTAGAAAGGGGTATAGGACGCTCTGTCTCAGATGGCCTCTCGATGGTATACACTTGTGGCAGCAGAATGTGCTGAGACAAATTCTCAGAAGCCACTTTCACTTTTTTCCTCAATCCCGTTTCCGGATCTTTACCGTCATTTTGCATGATAGCATTGAGTTTGTCTTTAGAGAACATCAGCTTAAAATGCTTGGTCTCAAGTTCGTCACTTGCTGTCCGGGCATCGATGAGGGTTGTCTCGTGGTCCGACCGGCCCTTCTCAACAATAATCAGGCAATATGTACCGTATGATGCATTGTTACTCATCACCTGTGGTAGTTGGATAATCTCCTTAACGGCATTATCCTCAACCAGCATCTTCCTGAATCGGGCGTTGGCATTAGAAGATGCGTGTTCCTCATCAAATGCTTTTCTAATGGACTCTTCTCCGACCTTAAGGGCATCCGACAGCATCTTCTCGTATGGAGTTTTGTCTTTTCCTGCCAATGTGCTTGACGGACACAACAATACAAGCTTTCCATTGACCGGAAGATCCTTGTACGCATCACATAAGTGTGCAATATCCTTACTATCGTTATGAGCGTCAGGGATATACGACACGATTGCATCATACGAAGATGGCACCTTACTGTCTTCAGCCATGATGCCATTTGCATAGAGAGCAATCTTTGTCCATGCATAAAACGTGTTATCGAAGATGTACGTGCATCCGTCAAACAGGTTTGCCAATTGGGCAAATTCAGCTTTAGGGTAATATACCCTCGAACCGGCTGCTATTTCCACGTGTGACTTGATGAGGTCGAGCACTTCACTTGGAATAGTGAATGCATCTTTTCCGTCATGACGATGTACCCATTCTAGGCTGTCATCGCAAGGGGTAAGAATGATGTAATTCACCAGTTCCTTGAAGTGGGCTGCAAGAAATGCCTCTTCCTCTTCCGTGAATACACCTTTGTCATAGATGTCTGGCAGCAACTGGACGAGAACATAATCCTCGGCATTGTTTCCAGCAACTACTGAATAGAAATGTCCAAGCAGTTGCTCATTGACCATCAGCTGCTTTTCCCAAGCTTTTATATGAGGACCTTCACCCCAGGTGATAAGTCCAAACTCATCGTCCACAGACTCCTTCTCCCAGTATTCAAACTCAGCTTTGGCCTGGCGTGCAATTGGGCTTTCCTTACCCACCTTAGTACGGTAAAGCTCTACGAGGTTAATCACTCTCTGCTGGATCTCTGCTGCGTTCTGTGCGTTCTGCATAGTCTCTTGTGTTTTTGTTGGTTAGTACTCTATGTTCTTCACTTGTGTCTCAAATGCGGTGCAAAGGTACAACCGATTTCTCATTGCTGCAAACATTTTTGCCTCACTAATGGTTCCGTTCTGCTTGGAACCGTTCTTTGTCGGGCAGATAGAGCATATAGGTGGAGGCGATGGCTTATTCAACCATTATTGTTTATCTGTGTATTGTGACATTTGTTCTTCCAGCGTTTCCTTTATCTGCTCCCGAAGTGACAGCGGTTGCACCACTTCCAGGCCTTCTCCATACATCAGGATGCGGCCACGCAGTTCGCGGTTAGGCTCAATGGTCAGCGTAACCTCGCCGTAGGTGCCATCGGAGTGTTCACCGAAGGGAAGGGCCTCTTGCTGCGAGTGGTGCAGGCGCTTTGTCATCAGGAGACCGTGTTGGTATTCTGTCTTTGTGCGGATGACAACTCGCTCGACTTGGGCATCTTTTTCATGCGTCACACCTATTATGTTGTTGAAAAACTGCTGATAAAAACCTTTAGGGGCAGGGATATACTCAATATCATCAACGGTGGTGACTTCGCCAACGATTCGGTCTAATGGCACGTTGTATGCCTTGAATGGTTCGCGGTCTGCCTCGCCAAAAACGAACCATCGGCCATTGTACTCCTTGAGAAACTGGGGATGGATGGTCAACGTGAACGGCTCCTGCCCGAACCGCTGATAGGAGAACCGCAACACTTGGTGGTTGGCAATGGCTTTATAAAAAAGAGGCAACAGGTCGATGTTTTTCAGGTTCTGCTCCAAGCTGGAGCGGATGATAGCGTTTCCGCTTTCTGCTTCTCTGCTCGTGTCGAGTAGTAGTTGGGTGTTCTCGAAATAAGCTGAGAACCAACTGGAAGGCAGGATTCCAGCCGATGCTTTGCAGAAAGCGACATAGTCTTCTATCCGCTTCTGCTCTATGGCCTGGCGTTCTGCTGCCAGTGGGTCGTCACTTGCACCGATATATCGGAATGCCTTACCCTTGCCAGTCTTGCCGTTGTCCTCGATGCAGCCGGGGCAGGTGCTTTGCAGGGCTTTGATGATTTCTGAGGAGGCCTTCTTCAAATCGCCATAGTACTTTTCCCCAGACAACTTTCTTGTAGGGTTGTTGTCGTAGAAGCCTTTAGGGTGGCCGCGCTTCAGGCACATAATGTCTGCAAGCGTGACATACTCTCGCTTCATGAGTTGATCATAAAGGATGTTTATGAATGTTGTTCTTACTCCTTTTCCGGCAAAGATGTTTTTGGTAGACATTTTATTGTGTTTTAGGACTGTGCAAAGATACGACTTTTTTTTGAAACGTGACCAATTTTTTTACGTTTTACGTAAATCTTTCCGAATCGTTTTGTGGTTTCAGCATTATTTCGTAACTTTGCACCATCAATACGGAATGATATGGCAAAGAATGCAGTATGGCAAGACGAATACTGGCTGATGCTGATGCAGGCGTATCTGCAGAAGCCAGAGGGGGTGAAACCCCTCTATAGCCGCACGATGGTGGACTTGAGTCTGGAACTGCACATTGCGCCACAGGCTCTTCAGGCGCGTATGCTGCAGTTGGCCCACTTGGACAAACCCCGCATTGAGCGGCTGTGGCATACGTATGGCAACAACTCTAAGAAACTGGAGCGGGCGGTGCGGCTGCTGCGACAAATGAAAGGTTTTGGCGCCGCCACTGATTTCTACGACGGCGTGGAGGTGCAGGAGACCTTTGAGCGCGACTTCCGCCCCATCGTCAGCACGTCTGACGGTGATGGGCAGTCGATTGAGGAGCGGCTCACGCCCATGATGCTCATTATCATTCTGGACCTTTATTTCCAGCTTACGCCGTCTACAATGGTGGCCTCCACGCCCGAAGTGGAGCAGCTGGCCAAGTTGGTGCAGCTGAAGCCCGCCGAGGTGGTGCAGGTGCTGGAGACCTTCCAGTACTGCGACCCCTACCTGAACCGTGGGGCCATAATCGTCACCCCTCTGCTGTCGGCCTGCCAGCAGGTGTGGCAGCGGTTGGGCAATCACGACCAAGAAGAGCTGAGTGCATACGCCAACGACCTGAAGGCATATTTCGCCTGGCGCAAAAATTGAGGATGGAAGATTGAAGCAGGAAGATTGAAGATGGCGCAGAGTCAGATACAAGAACAGAAGCAGGAACAGAAACTGCAACAGAGCATTTCGCAGCAGCAGCTGTTGCAGGCACAACTCGTCGAACTGCCTCTCCAGCAGTTGGCGGAGCGTATCGACACCGAGATGCACGACAATCCCGCGCTGGAGACGCTGGGCGACGAGGATGGACTGGACTGGCACAGCGGCGACGCTGCCGACGAGACATCACAGGATGAGGACTACGATGCTCAACGCGAGCGTGAGGAGCGCAGCGATGCCCTGGATGCCGCCCTTGAGAACATAGGCCGTGACGACGAAGACCTGCCCATCTATCAGGGAGGGCGCTCCACCGCCGACGACAATGAGGAAATGGTCTATGGCGACACGCTCTCGTTCTACGACCAACTGCTGGAGCAGGTGGGCGAACTTGACCTTGACGACCAGCAGCGCTACGTGATGGAATACCTCATCCGCTCGCTCGATGACGACGGTCTGTTGCGCGTCTCGCTCGATGCCATCGCCGACGAGTTGGCCATCTACCACGCCATCGACCTGACCGCCGACCAGTTGGAGACTCTGTTGCACCGTCTGCAGCAGTTAGACCCGCCGGGCATTGGCGCCCGCTCGCTGCAAGAGTGCCTGCTGCTCCAGATTGACCGTATGGCTCGGGAGCAGAGTGGCAAGGCGCAGGCATCGCCCACGCTTGTCAAGCTGATGCGTGAAGTCATAGCCAACCATTTCGACGAGTTCACAAAGAAGCACTGGGACCGTATTCAGCAGTCCCTTGGGCTGAACAGCGTGCAGGCCGAGACCCTGATGGGCGAGTTGCGCCGGCTCAACCCCAAGCCCGGCGCCTCGATGGGCGAAGCCGTTGGGCGCTCGCTGCAGCAAATCACCCCAGACTTTATCGTCGACACGCAGGACGATGGCACCGTCACGATGACCCTGAACAGCGGCGACCTGCCCCACTTGCAGGTGTCGCAGTCGTTTGCCGACCTGTTGAAGTCATACCAGTCGAACAAAGAGGGCCTGAGCCGACAGATGAAGGAGGCGCTGCTCTACACCAAGCAGAAGGTGGATGCCGCGCAGAGCTTCATCGACGCCATACAGTCGCGGCGGCGCACGCTCACGCTCACCATGAAGGCCATCATCCACCTGCAGCACCGCTTTTTCGAGGAGGGCGACGAGAGTCTTCTGCGCCCCATGATCCTGAAGGACGTGGCCGAGCAGACGGGGCTGGACCTGAGCACTATTTCGAGGGTGAGCAATGCCAAGTATGTGCAGACCCGCTGGGGCACCTTTCCCCTGAAGTTTTTCTTCAGCGACGGCTTTGTCACTGAGAGTGGCGAAGAGCTGTCCACACGTGAGATAAAGGCGGCGCTGCGCGAGATTATCGACACCGAAGACAAGCGCAAGCCCATGAGCGACGATGCCCTGAGCGACGCCCTCAAGCAGAAGGGCTACCCTGTGGCGCGCCGCACCGTGGCCAAATATCGTGAGCAAATGGGGCTGCCGGTGGCCCGTCTGCGGCGGAATTGAGAATCAGAACAAAAGTCTATATATCAAGGTGAGCCGACAAAAGAACATCATCTATGCAGCACGGTTAGTGAGCCTCGTTTTCACCCCGTTCTATCTGCCCCTGGTAGGTCTGATAGCCCTGTTCACTTTCAGCTATCTGAACCTCCTGCCGGTGGCCTATAGGCTTCTGGTGCTGGCCATGGTCTATTTCTTCACCATCCTGCTGCCCACCTTCCTCATCCACCTTTACCGCCGCACGCAGGGGTGGACGCTGCTGGAACTGGGGCAGAAGCGGCGGCGCATGGGCCCCTACATCATCAGCATCCTTTGCTATGTGGTGTGTGTGTGGACGTTGCAGCGTCTGCACATCTACCATTTCGTTTCGAGCATTGTGTTTGCCGCCCTCCTCGTCCAGGTGATTTGCGCCATCATCAACATCTGGTGGAAAATATCTACCCACACGGCGGCCATCGGCGGCGTGGCGGGCGCCCTGTTCGTCTTTGCCGAGATTTTCGGGTTCAACCCCGTGTGGTGGCTGTGCCTGGTGCTCATCCTGGCCGGCATCCTCGGCACTGCCCGCATGATGCTGCGCCAGCATTCGCTGTCCCAGGTGGTGGCGGGCTTCCTTATAGGCTTTGTGTGTGCTGCCGCTGGTATCGTGCTGTTCTGACCAAATTATTAATATAAAGCATAAAATAATAGTTTAGAATTATGATGACACGTCTATCCACACTGTTGACAACGGGCTTCTCCGCTCTGCTGCTGACTGCCGCAATGGCCGTGCAGGCACAGAATGCCCCCCTGCCGCAGGACCCTGCCGTGCGCAAGGGTAAACTGAAGAACGGACTTACCTATTACATCCGTCACAACGCCAAGGAGCCGGGACTGGCCGACTTCTACATTGCCCAGCGCGTGGGCAGCATCCAAGAGGAGCCGCGCCAGCGCGGGCTGGCCCACTTCCTGGAGCACATGGCCTTCAACGGCACCAAGAATTTCCCCGGCAAGGGCAAGCGCATGGGCATTGTGCCCTGGTGCGAGACCATCGGCGTGAAGTTCGGCGCCAACCTCAATGCCTACACCTCTATAGACCAGACCGTCTACCACATCGGCTCCGCCCCGCTGAAGCGCGAGGGCATCGTCGACTCCTGCCTGCTGGTGCTCCACGACTGGAGCCACTATCTGCTCTTGGAGGATGCCGAGATAGACAAAGAGCGCGGCGTCATCCACGAGGAGTGGCGCACCCGGCGTGCCGGACGTGCCGTGCAGCGACTGATGGAGGAGGCTATGCCGAAGGTCTACAAGGGCACCAAATATGAAGACTGCATGCCCATAGGGTCGATGGACATCGTCGACAACTTCCCCTATCAGGACCTGCGCGACTATTATAATAAGTGGTATCGCCCCGACCTGCAGGCCGTCATTGTTGTGGGCGATGTCGATGTGGACAAGGTAGAGAAGAAAATCAAGAAGCTCTTCTCGCCCATCCCCATGCCCAAGAACGCGGCCAAGCGCATCGACTATCCCGTGAACGACAATGACTCGATGATTGTCTGCATTGAGAAGGACAAGGAGCAGCCCATCGTGCTCTGCCACCTCTATATGAAGCGCCCGGCCACGCCCGACTCTGAGAAGAACAGCGAGGCCTATCTGCGCGGTGACTATGTGGATGGCCTTGTGGCCACGATGCTCAACAGCCGCCTGAACGAGCTGAAGCAGCAGGCCGTGCCGCCCTTCCAGAGCAGCACTGGCCGCGCCAGCGACTTCTTCCTCAGCCGCACCAAAGAGGCCTTCTCGCTCTCCATCAGCTGCAAGCAGGAGAATATCCTGGGTGGCATCATCTCGGCTGTGGCTGCCTGCGAGCAGGCCCGCCAGCAGGGCTTCACCCCGGAGGAACTGGCCCGCGCCAAATCGCAGAAACTGAATCATGACGAGCGCAAGTGGAACGAGCGCAACGACCGCATCAACTCGAAGCTCGTCAGCCTCTGCGTCCAGAATTTCCTTACCTCCGAACCGCTCATCAGCATCGACAAGCAGTGGGAGCTGACCCAGAAATTCGACCGCGAGGTGACCCTCGACGAGGTGAACCAGGCCACCCGTGACCTTATCACCGACCGTAATCAGGTGGTCATCATGTACGCCCCCGACAAGGAGACGGTGAAGCTGCCCAGCGAGCAGCAGATTGAAGACGTCATCCTGGCCACCCAGCGCCAGCAGTACGCCGCCCACACCGAGGAGGCCGTCGACGGCCGGCTCTTTGCCGACGGCCAGATGCCTGTGGCAGGCACCATTGTCAGCGAGAAGCCCTGGAAGCATGGCTACACCGAGCTGACACTGAGCAACGGCATGAAGGTGTATGTGCGCCAGACCGACTTCAGCCAGAACACCGTTCAGCTTGCACTGAAGGCCGATGGCGGCACCAGCGTCTACGGGCTTGACGACCTGCCCCACTTCGGCATCATCGCCAGTGCCGTCACCGAGGGCGGCGTGGGCCAGTGGGATGCCACCACGCTGCGCAAGAAACTGACCGGCAAGAGCGTCCGCGTGCAGACCTCCGTTGGCAGCCGCCAGCAGACCATCAGCGGCGGTGCCTCGCTGAAGGATGCCGAGACCATGTTCCAGCTGGCCTACCTCTACTTCACACAGCCGCGCCGCGACACTGTGGCTTGGCAGGGATTCGTGAACCGCAACTACTCGTTCCTGAACAACCGCAACGCCTCGCCCCGTGTGGACTATAACGACTCTATCTCGGCCATCCTCTACGACCATCATCCTCGCACCACGCCGATGACCCAAGAGCGCCTGTCGAAGGCCAACTATGACCGCATCCTGCAGATATACCGCAATGCCTTCAGCGATGCCTCGCAGTTCCGTGCCACCATCATCGGCAACATGAGCCTCGACCAGCTGCGCCCGCTCATCACCAAATATCTGGCCAGCCTGCCCTCTCACCCCTCGTCTCTCACCCCTGACCCATATAAGGTGAACGAGCAGAACCTGCCCCAGTTCAAGAAGCAGGACATCACCCGCACCTTCAGCAAGAAGATGGCCACGCCGCTGGCCAATGTCAGCATCTTCTATGCCGCCAATGTGGACTTCACACCAAAGAACGACCTCATTCTCGACGTGCTCAAGCGCACGCTCTCCATCGCCTATACCGACTCTGTACGCGAGGAGAAGGGTGGCACCTACGGCGTCTCTGTGGAGTTCGACCTTGACAAGTCCGACACGCCTGACGCCACTCTGCGCATCAGCTACAATGCCGACCCCAGCCGCTACGAGGAGCTCAACCCCATTGTCTATGGCCAGCTGAAGACCATCGCCGACAAGGGCCCGGAGCCCACGTCGCTGGCCAAGGTCAAGGAGTATCTGGTGAAGCAGTACGACCAGGTGGCTATCACCAACGACTACTGGAACTACATCATCTGGCACGAACTGGACGACGAGGCCGACTTCGACAAGGACTACAAGGAGTTGGTGCGTGGCATCACCGCTCAGGACATACAGAAAATAGCCCAACTGCTGTTGCAGTCAGGCTATAGGATTGAGGTCACGATGCTCTCGGAGTAGTTATCTCCCCGCCATAATGGAGAGGACGGTCGATATGTCGGCCACATCCACTTTCTGGTCGCAGTTTACGTCGGCAGCACTTGGATTAGTGTTGCCGACGTTTCCTGCCATCACACTGAGGATGGTGGCAATGTCGGCCACATCGACCAAGCCGTCGCCGTTCACATCGCCGGCCGGCATCTCAACGATGTTGAAGAAGTCCTGCCACACAAATGCCGACTTGTAGGCCTCGGCGGTTCCTTGGGGTATGTGGAGCTGGCATGTCTGCTTGTTCGTGTTGGCAAACACGTTGTAGGACAGGCATGTCGGCGGCACTTGGCTGTAGCTGTAGATGTTGGCGATGGAGTCGCAAGCCCTGAACTCGTTTGCGTGGAGTTCCGACACCATACTGCCTATCGATGCCCTCTTGATGGTGCGGATGTCGCGGAAGATGTCGCGTCCGCTCTCATAGTTGCGGCCCAGATGGGCGGTCTCTATGGGGCAGTCGGCGAAGATGGTGTAGCCTCCCCAGTCCCAAATCTTCAACGGATTGGCACCGTCGGCGAAGGTGGCCTTCTTCAGGCCTGCGTAGCGGAAGCACCATTCGCCGATGGAGTCCACGCTGGCGGGGATGGTAATCTCAGCGAGGTGTTTGCAGTTGTAGAAGGCATTGCCCTTGATGATTTTTGTGTTCTCCGACAGGGTGGCACTCTTGAGCCACTTGCAATTGAGGAAGGCATTAGCACCGATGGAGGTGACGCTGGCGGGCATGGTGATGGTCTGCAGGGTGTCGCAGTTGTGGAAAGCATCGTCGCCAATGGCGGTGATGTTCTTTCCCAAGGAGACGGTTAGCAGCTTGTTGCAGTCCTGGAACTCGCCCGTCTGCAACTCCCACACGTTGTCGCTCACCGTGGCCTGCCTGAGTTCGGGAAGTCCACGGAAGGGTGCAAGCCCGCTCTCGTAGTTACGACCCAGGTGAGCCGTTTCTATGGGGCAGTCGGCGAAGATGGTGTAGCCTCCCCAGTCCCAGATCTTCAAGGGATTGTCACCGTTGGCGAAGGTGGCCTTCTTCAGTCCGGCATAGCGGAAGCACCATTCTCCGATGGAGTCGACGCTGGCGGGAATGGTAATCTCGGCGAGGTTGTTGCAGTTGTAGAAGGCATTGCCCTTGATGATTTTTGTGTTCTCTGACAGGGTGGCACTCTTGAGCCACTTGCAGTTGGTGAAGGCATTGGCGCCGATGGAGGTGACGCTGGCGGGCATGGTGATGGTCTGCAGGGTGTCGCAGTTGTGGAAAGCATCGTCGCCAATGGCGGTGATGTTCTTTCCCAATGAGACGGTCAGCAGCTTGGCGCAGTCCTGGAACTCGCCCTTCTGCAACTCCCACACGTTGTCGCTCACCGTGGCCTGCCTGAGTTCGGGAAGTCCACGGAAGGGGGCACGCCCGCTCTCGTAGTTACGGCCCAGATGGGCGGTCTCTATGGGGCAGTCGGCGAAGATGGTGTAGCCTCCCCAGTCCCAGATCTTCAGGGGATTGTCGCCGTTGGCGAAGGTGGCCTTCTTCAGGCCTGCGTAGCGGAAGCACCATTCTCCGATGGAGTCGACGCTGGCGGGGATGGTGATTTCGGCGAGGCTGTAGCAGTTGTAGAAGGCATTGCCCTTGATGATTTTTGTGTTCTCCGACAGGGTGGCACTCTTGAGCCACTTGCAGTTGGTGAAGGCATTGGTGCCGATGGAGGTGACGCTGGCTGGCATGGTGATGGTCTGCAGGGTGTCGCAGTTGTGGAAAGCATCGTCGCCAATGGCGGTGATGTTCTTTCCCAATGAGACGTTCAGCAGCTTGGCGCAGTCCTGGAACTCGCCCGTCTGCAGCTCCCACACGTTGTCGCTCACCGTGGCCTGCCTGAGTTCGGGAAGTCTACGGAAGGGGGCACGCCCGCTCTCGTAGTTACGGCCCAGATGGGCGGTCTCTATGGGGCAGTCGGCGAAGATGGTGTAGCCTCCCCAGTCCCAAATCTTCAGCGTGTTGTCGCCGTTGGCGAAGGTGGCTTTCTTCAGTCCGGCGTAGCGGAAGCACCATTCTCCGATGGAGTCGACGCTGGCGGGAATGGTAATCTCGGCGAGGCTGTAGCAGTTGTAGAAGGCAAAGCCCTTGATAATCTTCGTGTTCTCCGACAGGGTGGCACTCTTGAGCCACTTGCAATTGCGGAAGGCATTGGTGCCGATGGAGGTGACGCTGGTGGGCATGGTGATGGTCTGCATGGTGTCGCAGTTGTGGAAAGCATCGTCGCCAATGGCGGTGATGTTCTTTCCCAATGAGACGTTCAGCAGTTTGGCGCAGTCCTGGAACTCGCCCGTCTGCAGCTCGCTCACATTGTCGCTCACCGTGGCCTGCCGGAGTTCGGGCAGGGCGCGGAAGGGGGCACGCCCGCTCTCGTAGTTACGGCCCAGATGGGCGGTTTCTATGGGGCAGTCAGCGAAGATGGTGTAGCCACCCCAGTCCCAAATCTTCAGCGTGTTGTCGCCGTTGGCGAAGGTGGCCTTCTTCAGTCCGGCATGGCGGAAACACCATTCGCCGATGGTGTCGACGCTGGCGGGGATGGTGATTTCTGCCAGGTGGTTGCAGCCATAGAAAGCATTTCCTGAAATGGTCTTCACATTGTTGCCGATGATGACAGAGGTGACGTCGGTGTTGTCCTGAAATGTGGAGGCCATGATGCCCGTCACAGGCTTGCCGTCCACCACGTCGGGTATGACGATGTTGCCGCTGTAGTGCAGGCGCTGGTGGTTCTTGTCAGTCCAGTAGGTGACCCACTTGGTTCCGTCGGGCATATCAGCATAAATCAGCTGATTGCCTTGCGCCGACGCAGACATGGCCGCGAGCGCAATAGCGAAAGTCATTAGCAGTTTTCTCATAGTCTTGATTGGTTTTAGAGGTTGGTAATAGGTGAATTGCAAATATGTCAGAAGTCAAAACTCAGTTGGCCTGTCATTTCGTCGACTATTTGTTGTTGGCTCTTCCCGGCGTCGGGATCCAGATTCTCTTCCGGGGCTTCGGGTGGCTCCGGGGCCTCAGGGGTTTCCGGCTCCTCCGGCACTTCAGGGAACCGCACGGGCTCCAGCTCCACGATGCTCTCTATCTGCCAGGTGCTGATGCGCTTGCCCTTGGCCTTGAAGCCCTTCACGGCGATGAACTGCTCGGCGTCGATGTCTTCGCTGCCGCGCACCTCGTCGGCACCGCCGTAGGTGACGCGGATGAGCGGATAGACCTGGTCGCTGAGCAGGATGAGCTTCGACGCCGCGTTGTCGCCCAGGAAGTTCTGCTTGCGCTTGGTGGCCTCCATCAGGAATCGCTTCAGGTAGGGGTAGCCCTGGTTGTCGGCATCGAAGAGGGCGGCGGTCCACACCTTTCCCGAATCGTACTTCTCGATGCGCAGAATGTCGGTCTCGTAGTGGTTGTTGGCGTCGAAGTTGGTCAGATAGAAGTCGCCGTTCTTCAGCACCACCAGAATTTGGTCTTCGTCGAAGAATTCGCCCAGCAGGCGTCCGTGCTCGTCGTAGTTCAGACGGTTCACGTCGGGGTCGAACCACACCTTGCGTCCGCCCAGTGTGCTGTGGCCTTGGCTCTTCAGGGTGATGCGGTGCACGGGCTTCTTGGTGAGCAGATTGCCTTTCGAGCCACGGCCCTTGATGATGACATCGGCAAACGAGCGCTCCAGGAAGATGCTGGCGCGGGCATTTTGTGCCTGCACGCTGGCGTCGAGGGTCACCTTGATGACCTCGGCCTCGCCGTTGGGGTTGGCGGTGAAGTAGAGAATCTTCGAGCCGGGCGTGCCCTGGGTCAGGTCGTACTCGCGGTCGCGGGTGATGCCCGTGATGTTGAAGCGCTTGTAGTACGATGCCCCTTGGCGCCCGTCGCGGTAGACCACATTGTAGATGGTTCGCGTGTCGCTCTTCTTGAACACACCCACATACTGTATGTTCTTGCCCACGAATAGTTTGTCGGCCACGCGCACCACCTTGTATTTGCCATCCTTGAAGAAGATAATGATGTCGTCGATGTCGGAGCAGTTGCACACAAACTCGTCCTTCTTCAAGCCCATACCGATGAAACCCTCCTGCCGGTTGATGTAGAGTTTCTGGTTGGCCTCAGCCACCTTTGTGGCCTCGATGGTGTCGAAGTTGCGTATCTCCGTCAGTCGCGGATGGTCTTTGCCATACTTGTCCTTGAGGAACTGGAACCAGCTGGCGGTCACCTCGACCAAGTTGGCCAAGTCGCGGTCTATCTGGTCTATCTCAGCCTTGATGCGGGCCATCAGCTCGTCGGCCTTGTCCTTGTTGAACTTCAGGATGCGCTGCATCTTGATTTCCAGCAGCCGCAGAATGTCGTCCTTCGTCACCTCGCGCACCAGCTGCGGGTAGTAGGGCGTCAGGCGGAAGTCGATGTGCTCGCAGACGCGGTCCACGTTGGGAGCCTCTTCAAACTTCTTGTCCTTGTAGATGCGCTCCTCGATGAATATTTTCTCCAACGACTGGAAGTGAAGCTGCTCCAGCAGTTCGTTCTTGCGTATCTCCAGTTCCTGCCGTATGAGGTCTTTGGTGCGCTCCACATTGTCGCGCAGCAGGTCGCTGACGGTGAGGAACTGCGGCTTCTGATCCTTGATGACGCAGCAGTTGGGCGAGATGCTGATTTCGCAGTCGGTGAAGGCATAGAGTGCGTCGATGGTCTTGTCGCTGCTCACGCCCGGCATCAGGTGCACCTGAATCTCTACCGTGGCCGATGTCAGGTCGTCCACGTGTCGGGCTTTAATCTTGCCTTTCTCGATGGCTTTCTTGATGCTGTCGATAAGTGTGTCGACGGTCTTCGAGAAGGGCAGGTCGCGGATGATGAGTGTCTTCTGGTCTTGTTTCTCAATCTTTGCGCGCACCTTCAGCACGCCGCCGCGCTGGCCGTCGTTGTATTTCGACACGTCGATGCTGCCGCCCGTTTGGAAGTCGGGGTAGAGGTGGAACTCCTCGCCGTGCAGGTAGCTGATGGCGGCGTCGCATATTTCGCAGAAGTTGTGTGGCAGGATTTTCGACGACAGGCCCACGGCGATGCCCTCGGCGCCCTGTGCCAGCAGCAGGGGGTACTTGATGGGCAGGGTGATGGGCTCCTTGTTGCGCCCGTCGTAGGAGAGCTGCCATTCGGTGGTCTTTGGGTTGAAGACGGTGTCGAGTGCAAACTTCGAAAGGCGTGCCTCGATGTATCGAGGTGCGGCGGCCTTGTCGCCCGTCAGGATGTTGCCCCAGTTGCCCTGCGTGTCGATGAGCAGGTCTTTTTGTCCCAGCTGCACCAGGGCGTCGCCTATGCTGGCATCGCCATGGGGGTGGAACTGCATAGTGTGTCCCACGATGTTGGCCACCTTGTTGTAGCGTCCGTCGTCCATACGCTTCATCGAGTGCAGGATGCGGCGCTGCACGGGCTTCAGACCGTCCTCAATGTGGGGTACGGCACGCTCCAGAATGACGTAGGATGCGTAGTCGAGAAACCAGTTCTGGTACATGCCGCTCAGATGGTGGACCACCGAGGCGTCGAAGCGGTTCACGGGCTTGTAGTCTGAGTGGGCCTCCGTGGTTTCCTGAGTTTCAGTTGCCTCTGGGGTCTCTGAGGTTTCGGGGGTGAGTATGTCGTCTCTTGTTTCGTTGTCCATTCAGTTTGTCGTAATTGATAGTTTGGGTTATAAGGTATATAACTGGTAGTTAAAAGGTATATAACTGGTAGTTATAAGGTATATAACTGTTGGCTGGCAGTATGAAATCAGGGTTGGATGCCGTTGGCTTTCAGGAATTCCTCGGCACGTCGCAGGTCGTCGGGGGTGTCTATGCCCACGGTCTCCACGTCGGTGATGCCCACGCGGATGCGGTAGCCGTTCTCCAGCCACCGCAGCTGCTCCAGGCTCTCGGCCAGCTCCAGGGGGCTTTGCGGCAGACGGGTCACCTGTGCCAGCACTTCCCGCTTGTAGGCATAGAGGCCGATGTGCTTCAGCAGTTGCGGCATGCCGGGCAGGCCGGGGTCGTTTCTGAAGTAGGGGATGACGGAGCGGCTGAAGTAGAGGGCATAGCCCCGCAGGTCGGTCACTATCTTCGGCGAGTTGGGGTTCTTGGCCTCCTCGGCGGTGGCGAAGGGCTTGCCCAGCGTGGCTATCTGGGTCTGAGGGTCGTTGAAGAGCGCCATCAGCGTTGACAACTGCGAAGGGGCTATGAACGGCTCGTCGCCCTGCACGTTGATGATGACGTCGGCGTCGGTGCCAATCTTTTCGGCCGCCTCTTCCAGCCGGTCGGTGCCGCTGCGGTGGTCGGTGCGGGTCATCACGGCATGACCGCCGAATGACTCTACGGTATGGCGGATGCGCTCGTCGTCGGTGGCCACCCAGGCCTCGCCCAGCGAGCGGGCCACCTGCCGGTAAACGTGCTCAATGACTGGCTGGCCGCCCAGCATGGCCAGCGGCTTGCCCGGAAAACGTGTCGACGCATAGCGCGCCGGTATGATGCCAATGAATTTCATAGTATAACTGTACAATTATTGCGGCAAAGATACAAAAAAAGACTGAAATGGCGAAATGATTTTGAAACATTAACTCAATCTTTTCTGCCATTGCCCCCTGTGGCATATTTTTTGCTATGATGTCAGTAGAATAATAAAACTAAAAGTAAAGGAGGAAACGACTATGGCATTTATCGACTATTACAAGATTCTGGGCGTAGACAAGTCCATCCCACAGAAGGATGTGAAGAAGGCCTACATCAAGCGGGCCAAGCAGTTCCATCCCGACCTGCACCCCGACGACCCTAAGGCGAAGGCCAAATTCCAGGCGCTGAACGAGGCTTACGACGTGATTGGCGACCCCGAGAAGCGCAAGAAGTACGACCAGTATGGCGAGCAGTGGAAGGAGGCCGGCAGCTTCGGCGGTGGCGACGGTCCGGGCTTCGGCGGTTTCTCGTCGGGCCGCGGCGGCTCGCCCTTCGAGGGCTTCGACTTCTCGGGCTTTACAGGCTCGGGCGGCTTCAGCTCGTTCTTCGAGAAGCTTTTTGGCGCCCGTGGCGGTGCCGGATTCGGCGGTGCCGGCACGTCGGCCGGACAGACCCGTGCCGACACGCAGGCCAGCGTGAACATCGATATGTACACCGCCCTGCTTGGCGGCGACATCATTGTGGGCGTGGCCGACGGCACCAAGCTGCGCCTAAAGGTGAAGCCCGGCACGCAGCCGGGCTCCAAGGTGCGCCTGCGCGGCAAAGGCAATGCCGGCACAGACCTCATTATCACTTACAACGTGACGCTCCCAACATCGCTCACCCCGCACCAGCAGGAGCTGCTGCGGCAGATGAGGATGGGGTAGGGGCAGCGCTCACTTGGCCATGATAGAGATAATCGTGGCAATGTCGGCCACGTCAGCGTGGCCGTCTTTGTTGACGTCGGCCTGCTCCAGGCTGACGGTGGCTGTCGTGCCTGCCATAAAGCTGATGACACTGGCAATGTCGGCCACATCGACCACGCCGTCAATGTTCACGTCGCCCTCATTGCCGCCGTCCAGCACTACCACCTGAGCACGCGAGTTGTTGTACTCAATCTCCTCGTCGGTGATGCCGCTGATGGGCACCGTCAGTCCCTGCCAGCCCTTATAGACGGTGACGGCAGAGGCGTCGCTGTCGTTGAAGGGAAGGATGGTGCCGTTGTAGTTGCCTATGTACGGCCTCTGCGAGAAGGCCTGTGTGCATTTCTTCCACTCGCCTTCTTCCAGATAATAGTAGTTGGCGGGCACGTGGACGATGGTCTTGTACCAGCCCTGGATGTTGCCTGGTGCAATGGAGGCATTGGGCACGTTCTTGCCCTGCTCGTAGAAGGTGGCCACGGGACCCTCCGACTTGTAGATGACGGGCACGCCGCCCATCACATTTTCAATAGGCTCCACACAGAGTTGGGTATAGTCGCTGGTGATGCCCACAACCTGGTAGAGGGTGACACCCTGTCCGGGCGTGGCATTGTAGGGCAGGCAGGTCACGTTCCACTGTCCGGGCACCACGGTGGCGCGGTAGAGTGGTGTGTGCTTCAGCACAAAGTCGGTGGCGCACCACCAGCCCTCGCGCTTGTCGCCCGAGCCCTTGGTGTTGCCCACTTCGTGCCAGGCATTGTCGGTGGCGCCTGCCTTTGAGCCCACAAAGCCGATGGTGACGCTACCGTCCTCGTCGACATAGACGGGCGTGGACGTGAGCGTCTGCCAGCGGTCGACGCTGGCCACAGTAGGCAGGTCGAAGTAGTCGGCACTCAGGGCGGGTGTGGTGGCCGTCTGGTCGCCGGCGGTGATGTAGCCGTGCTGGTCGCTCAGACAGTAGTGCTCGGTCGATGCCTTGCACTCCAGGGTGTAGAGTCCGTGGGCCAGCTTCTTCACCTCCTGCTTCACCTCCATGGTCTTGGCCGTGCCTTCCGATGCGCTGAGGCCGCTCCACCAGGCGTTCCAGAAGGTCACGCCGTCTTTCGAGTTGGTGCGCTGGTCGCCGCCGGTGTAGGTGCCGCACTTGGTGGTCCACCCCGTGGCCGAAGCGAACTTGGGCTGTGTGGGTTGCTTGGTGGCATTGGTGAGGGGCAGGTATTCGTCGATGGCTTCCTGAATGGCGGCATACTGGCTGATGACGAATGACGGGCCGGGACCTCCCGACTTGGAAATGACATCTCTGAGGGCGTCGCCGCCTTCCAGGTTGAGGGCTAACAAGGCGATGGCCCTTTCGTAGAGTGCTTGCAGCTTGGGCATGGTGTTATAGGCTTGGATGGCCTGCGTCACAGCGCGCTCAATGGCAAAGAGGGCAGCCTGGTCGGTGCCGCTGATGCCGTCCAGTTCGGCCTTGAGAAAGTGGTTGAAGAGGGGGTAGCGCGTGTTGAACGCCATAAAGGCTTCGGCCTTCAGCCGCGCTTTCTCCACGCCGTCGGCGATGGCGTCGGCCTCGTTGTCGAAGAGCTGTGCCAGCAGCAGATTGTCCACTTGGGTCTTTGAGCCGAGCATGCGGAACGAGACCAACACTTGCGAGTAGTCGCCGCTGTTGAATGTCTCGTACTGCGTCAGCCAGTTGTTGGTGGTGTTCTGCAGGTACTTGATGATTTTCTTGCTTGTGGTGCCGTCGTCGGTGAAGCACAGCTGGGCGTAGATGCTGGAGGTGTTGCAGACCGAGCCGGAGTAGTAGTAGTCGGTGTTGGGCTTGACGTTGAACGCTGTTCTGACGGCCGATGCCGTGGTGGCCACGCCGTTTCCATAGGCCTGCAGGTAGGGTCCGTTGGCATAGCCTCCCACGGGCACCACCTGGAACCAGGGCTGTGCGAGCGGCTGTCCGGTTCCGCTGGTCCAGCCGTAGCTGCCCATGTCGAAGTTGCCGTTGATGAAGATGTTGCCGCCAATGTACTTTGTCACGCCGTCAAGTTCCACGCCGTCGCCTGCGCTCAGGTCGGAACTGGCAGCGGTGACGATGTTGGAGTAGCGGTCCTTGCGGTTGGCGTCGACAATGTGTATGCGGTACTGGCATCCGTTGGAGGCTTGGCCGTCTTCAAGGGTATATTTGGAGGGCACCTCTTTCAGCGACACGGTGGCGCAGGTCTCCCATTCGGCCGATGCCGACTTGCGGCGCTCCACGACGGAGCTGATGTTCATCTCGCCGTTGGCGTCGTACCAAGTGAGCTTGGCCGAGTGGGCGTTCTTGTCGAAGTCCACCACCAGGTCGGTCGGGTTCTTCTGCTCAGGCACCTTGGGGGCATAGTCGAACTTGCCTGTATAAGCCAGTCCGCCGTCGAGTGCGGCATACATCTCTCCAGCGGGGGTGAGCTTGCCGTTCTTGTACAGGCGCGACGGGTCACGCTCGCCGTTCCAGTAGAAGTAGCGCTCCACGTAGTCGGCGTTGTTCAGTCCTGTGCAGATGCGCTCCAGGGCGTCGCGCACCTGTGTCTCGCTGACGCCGCTGGCGAAGGCGCCGTTGTTGTTCCATGAGGCGCCCCAGCACCACTCCGAAATCCATACTGGGCGCTTGTACTTGTCGGCCCAGTTCTTGATGTTGCCGAAGTTGCTCTCCGGCCAGTAGCAGTGCAGGTCGATGATGTCGCAGCGCCAGCCGCGGGCATCGATGCTGTCCATGAAATCGGCCAGGAAGCCGGTGGCGTTCCAGTAGTCGCTGCCGTCCCACGAGGCGGGCGAGCAGAGGCGCATGCCTGTGCGCATCATATTCTCCCAGTTGCCCAGTATGGTCTCCAGGTCTTGTGGATGGTCGTCGGCCGAGTTTCGTGGCTCGTTGTTGTTCTTGGTGTGGGGCGACCATGTGGCCTGTCCGATGGCCGACGACGAGGGGTAGTCCTCGTAGATGTGATTGGGCACGCACTCATAGTCGGGAGCCAAGTTGCTGCCTTGGCTCCAGGTGTAGCTGCTCTGCACGTTGAGGGCGGCCAGGGTGGTGGTGTTCAGGTCGTTGGCCAGCTGTTTCTTGCCGGCATCGTACCATTTGAACACACGATAGGACGAGATGCTGTTGTCCAGCACGCCGGGCAAGGTGGCCATCTCTATGTCCTGGTCGGCGGCTATGAAGCATCGGCTGTAGCCCCGTCCGCCGGCACGGTTGGCAAAGGTCACCATGTAGCCGCGCTTCAGTTTGAACGAGCGTATGCGGTTGTTCAGCTTCTTGGCGGTGAGCGTGTTCATGTAGCCGCCGGAGTGCTCCAGCCCGAAGTCGTTGACGGCCTCGCCCTGAAAGTTCTGCTCTGAATAGACGGTCAGCGGCTTCACGTCGTTGCCGTAGGGCAGGATGATGCAGCCCCGGTTGTAGAGTTTCACCTGGCAGTTGGTGTTGTTCACGGCCTTCTCGCCGTTCACCCTGACGTGCTGGGCCAGCTGGCGTATGGCTGCCGAGGGCTTCATGTTGGCCAATATGAGCACGGCATGGTCGGTGTTGACGATGTCGACCACGCCATTGCTGGCGAAGGGCGTGGTGGAACTGACGATGTAGTCCACGTCGTCGGTCAGTGTGATGGTGCCGGTCACTTGTGCCACGGTGGCCTTTCCGTTGACGGCAAAGGCGGGAGAGGCACTCAGCAGTGCCAGTGCCAGCGAGAGCGCGGTGGTGCGCATCTTCCGTAGGATTGGTTGTTTCATTGTATGATTGGTTTTTAGTTAGTTATGTTTCTTTTTGTGGTTAAGCCATCGCCTCTTTGAGCTTGGCGAAGGTGAAGCCGCGGTAGTCGGCAATTTGCAGATGGGAGAGCGGCGCCACGGCCTCCATCGGGTTGGTGGTGAGCAGGCCCACCACGAACATTTCAGCGGCCTGGCCCGAGCGCAGGCCGTTGATGCTGTCCTCGAAGACCACACATTCACCCGGCGTGGCGCCAAAGCGGGCGGCGGCGCGCAGGTAGCAGTCGGGCGATGGCTTGCTCTCGGCGAAGTCTTCGCTCGTGAGAATATCGTCGAACAGGGTGCGCAGTTCCGGCCTGGCGTGGCAGACGCTGTTCATCTTCGCTATGTTGGAACTGGTCACCACGGCGGTCTTGATGCCGTGGCTGCGCAGGTCGGCAAGAAAATCGGTGAAGCCGTCAATATAGTCATAGGTCATCTGGGCCTCAAACTCGTTGAGGCGTTGCGTCACCGCTTCGCGCTCTGACTCCAAGGGCCCGGCCCACCAGCGGCTGTAGATCTGGTCGAGCGTCTGCCCTTTGATTTCGTGTTCCAGTCCGGGATGCTCCGGGTGGTAGCGGCGGCACTGGCTGCCCCAGAACACGGTGTACTGCGGCTCGGTGTCGAAGACCACGCCATCGAGGTCGAAGAGGGCTGCTTTCAGTTGTTTCTCCATAGTCTCTATTGTCTGATTTGGTCCCACGAGTTGCTCTGCGAGGCATTGATGCCCATCAGCATGTCGTAGACGCTTTCTTTCTCTTTCTGTGTGCCTTTGCCCTTGTAGATGCTGGCCAACTCGTCTTTCTTGTAGTCGGTCCATATCTGCGGCAGCAGGCTCAGGGGCTTCTCCTCGTGGGCCTTCTTCAGTCCGTTCTCCAGGGCGGTGGTCACGTTGGTGCGCCCGCGCTCCACATTCTGTGCCATCTCGTCCAGCCCGGTGCGGTAGTAGTCGTATTGCAGCTGGCGGAAGGGCTTCATCGCCTCGTCCAGATAGTCGTTGATGATGGCAAAGCGGTTGCGCGAGTCGTCAAACGACTTCCACCCCGTGAAGTCCAGGTTCTGCGCATTGTTCACCAGGTTCATGCAGCGCTGCAGCACGTCGGTGCCGCCCATGGGGGCGAAGCTGTCAAGGTCGAGGCCGATGATGAGGAAGGCATAGTAGGCCACGAGGGCCACCAACTGGTTGTCGATGACCTCCTCGTTGAAGTTCAGCTGGTCGAACTGCACAAAGTCGAAGTCGAAGTTCTTGTCGCGATTATTATATAAGGTGGTGGTGTAGGCCGAGTTGAACACGGGCCGGTTGGCCTGGACCAGGGCCGTGCAGCTGAAGCGGTTGGCCGAGGCGTCGTACTTGGTCACCGTGATGTTGAACGTGCACTGTATGCGCTCGTTCTCCTGGAACTGCAGCTCCGTCCATTGCTTCTCGTTGACAAACTGCTCCAGCGTCTGCTGTAGGTTCTCGAACACCGACTTGTCAGTGCCCTGCACCTGCTGCGTGTTGAAATTGATTTTTGCCAGCAGCTCCTGTCCGCTGGCGGGAATGGCCGACAGCAGCAGTAGTAGGGCGGTGGTCAGAAAGATACTTTTCATACGTCGTTGGCTTCTGTTTCTCATCTGGGGGACAAAAGTACAAAGTTTTTCTGAGATATGCAAATCTCGCCGAGTTGTGTGCAAAAAAATTACGAAATATTCTTAATTCTTAAACGCTAATTCTTAAATTTCTTGTCTGCACCGCATATTTTTCGTACTTTTGGAGGGTAAAAACCGAATCATCTATGAACATTAAAATATATATTCTGGCAGCCGCCCTGATGGCTTTCCCCCTGTTTGGGCTTGCACAGAAGATCACCCTTGGCTCTTATACCACCAAGGACGGCGGCGAATACAACGGCGAAATGACGGTGGGCAAACCGCACGGAAAAGGCAAAACCACATGGAAGAATGGCGATACCTACGAGGGCGAGTATGTGAAGGGCAAACGCGAGGGATATGGCGTCTACACCTTCAGCGACGGCGAGAAGTACGAGGGCCAGTGGTTGCAGGACCATCAGCACGGGCAGGGCACCTATTATTTCCTGAACAACAATAAATATGTGGGCCTCTGGTTCAAGGACTACCAGCAAGGCCAGGGCGTGATGCACTATTTCAACGGCGACACCTACACCGGCAACTGGCGCGAGGACAAGCGCGACGGCAAGGGCAAGTACGTCTTCTCAGGAGGTGCCTACTACGACGGCGAGTGGAAGGACGACAAGAAGAGCGGGCGCGGTTTCTTCGACTGGGCCGACGGCTCGACCTACGACGGCGAATGGCGCGACAATCAGCGCAACGGCAAGGGCACGTACAAGTATGCCGACGGCGACATCTATGTGGGCCAGTGGCTGAACGACGTGCAGCACGGCAAGGGCATCTATCGGTTCCAGAACGGCGACGTCTATGAGGGCGACTACCAGAACGGCAAGCGCACGGGCACCGGCATCTTCCGATTTGCCAATGGCGACAAGTACACCGGCCAGTTCCTCAATGGCGACAAGAACGGGCAGGGCACCCTCGTCTGGGCAAACGGCAACACCTACGTGGGCCAGTGGAAGGCCGACAAGGCCAACGGTCGCGGCAAGCTGACCACCAAGGCCGGCGATGTGGTGGAGGGCCAGTTCGTCGGCGGGCTGCCCGACGGCGAGTGCATTGGCCATCTGGCCGATGGCTCGAAGTTCAAGGCGCAGTTCAAGAGCGGCCAACGCCACGGCGAAGCCATCGAGGTGGGCAAGGACGGCCTCCGCTTCGAGGGCAGCTATGCCGAAGGCAAGCGCCACGGCCCCTTCGTGGAGAAAGACCGCAACGGCAAAGTGGTGGCCCAGGGCACCTACAACAACGGCCACCGGAAAGTGGAGAAATGATAATTCTTACTATGCAGAAACAAAAAACCACAATTTGACTTTACTGACATTTTGGAGCTATGGATGTCTGGGAATGACAGATGAAACTCCCCGAAAATTGGCCAAATCTATCCAAAAAGATGAGATTTGGCCAATTTTGAAGCGCAAAAATTGGCCAAATCTGCCCAAAAAGATGAGATTTGGCCAATTTTGTCTCCGTTTCCTTTGTGGTTTTACAAAAAAATAAGTACCTTTGCACCATCATTTTATACATATTGGATTATGGAACAGCTGATAGGGCGTAAGCGAGAAGTAGCCGAGTTGATGCGGTGCTACCATTCAGACAGGTCAGAGTTTGCCATTCTCTATGGCCGCCGACGCATTGGGAAAACTTTTCTTGTCAATCAGACTTTTGGGAGTCGTTTCGCTTTTCAGTTCACAGGTTCTCACCAATCATCCAAAGAGCGCCAGTTAGAGATGTTTGCTCAAGCTTTGCAACAATATGGTGGCGTGGGTTATTATCCTGCGCCAGACAGCTGGCATCATGCTTTCGATGCCTTGCGCAATATGCTGCAGCATAAGCGGACGAAAGGCAAAATGGTGGTTTTCTTCGACGAGATGCCTTGGATTGACACCTACGGTTCAGAATTTGTTGCCGCTCTTGAGGATTTTTGGAACGCCTGGGCGGCCCAGCGCGATGACATTTTTTTCATAGCGTGCGGCTCTGCAACATCGTGGATGGTGGATAAACTGGTGGAGAACCAGGGTGGGTTGCACGGCCGTATCACCGCACGTATATACCTGCGGCCCTTTGACCTCGACGAGACAGAGCAGTATCTGCGTGGTCATGGCTGTGTCTGGAGCCGTTATACCATAACGCAGTGCTATATGTATCTCGGAGGTGTTCCCTACTACTTAAGCCTGTTGGACTGCCAGCACGAACTGTCAGCAAACATTGATGACCTGTTTTTCAGCACGTCGGCACGGCTTGCAGGGGAGTTTCAGGAACTCTTCAATGTGCTCTTCAAGGATGCCGAAAGCTATGTTGAAATAGTGCGCCTGCTGGCCTCGCGCCGTGAGGGCTTAACCCGACAGGAACTGGCCAAAGCCACAAATTCTGGTGGCGGCTCCCTGACACGTCGCATAGAAAACCTGGAACGATGCGACTTCATTAGAGGGCAGCAGCAAATTGGGAACAAAAAGAAAGGCATCATTTACCGTCTGTCGGATTTCTATACTCTGTTCTATCTCAGGTTTGTTGAAGGTGTCAGACGACGTGACCGCCCTTATTGGCCATTGATGATAGAGAGCCGTGAGGTTTCAGTATGGCAAGGGCTTACCTTCGAGATGGTGGCAATGGTCCACGTAGAACAAATTATACGCCAGCTTGGCATAGCGGGCGTGCTGACCAACGTCTGCTCGTGGCGGAGCACGGTTGGCAATAGTGGCTCACAGATAGACCTGCTCATAGAACGCTCCGACAATTATATATATCTGTGCGAGGCAAAATTCGCTTCAGAACCTTTTGTTGTCAGCAAGGACTATGAGGAGCATTTGCGTAACCGAATGACTATATTCCGCGAAGAAACGAAGACACGAAAAGCCCTGCTTACAACCTTCATCACGACTTATGGCGTAAAGCCGGGAATACACTCTGCCGTGGTGCAACGTGAGGTGTTGTTGGAACATCTGTTTCTCCCTGCATCCGTTTAATGCTTTAAGTGGAAAGATAATCCCCGTTTTCAGCCGCCCTGAGATACTAAAAATTCATAATTCCTGAACATAAATTTGGGGGTGTGGAGTTTTTTCCGTACTTTTGGGGTGCAAAATCTATCTAAAACATAAGGTATTATGATTATTGACACATTGGACAACCTCGCCAAGTACGAGGCCATTAACCCGCTCTTCAAGGACGTGGTGGAGTTTATCCGGAAGAACGACCTGGCAGCCATGGAGCCGGGCAAGTATCCCATCAAGGACAAAGACCTCTTTGTCAACATCACCACGGCCAAGGGAAAGGCACCCGACGAGGCCGTGCTGGAGACGCACATAAACATGATTGACATCCAGATTCCACTCGATGCGCCTGAGACCTTCGGCTACACACCCCTGTGCCGACTGCCGGAGACACCCTACAATGCCGAGAAGGACATCACGAAGTATCCCGACCTCATGGCCGAGAGCTTCATCGACTGCCAGCCCGGCATGTTCGCTATATTCTTCCCGCAGGACGGTCACGCCCCCTGCATTTCAATGGCACCCGAAATCAAGAAAGCAATATTCAAGGTAAAGGCGTAGGCCAAGCGCTCCACATCAAATATTCCCACCGTGGGAATGTTTTATTCCCACCGTGGGAACGAAACATTCCCATGGTGGGAATTTTTACTTTGCTCCGGGCAGCCTCTCCCCCCGCCCCTCTCTTTAAGGCATGTGGGGAGTGGTGGAATCTCCCCTTTTTTCTTCCGAAACTTGAAAAAACGGTTAAAAGTCACCTTACTTTTGCTCTTTTTGGGGCAAACGTGAGGGCGGTTCCGTTTTTTCTTTGTATATTTGCAACGTCTCTGCCCATGCCTCCAGGCTGATGGGTGAGGCAACGACATATTGAGAAGCGTCATTGATGCTTTGTTTTAGGATGTTTGAACGTCGGAAATTCAAATCCTGTTCTGAGACAAAAGCGGAGGTGAATGCTACGGGTGTAGTATATACAGCCCGGAGTGTGCTGCGAGGGCAAACCATTATGCCCTCACGCACACTTGTTAGGGTGTATTGTATACTTTACCGGCGTGGGTATTCAGACTCTGTTCGTTCCTACAGGATGGCTTCCGACGGCCAAAACATCAGAACGGGCAGACGAGGATACCCCGCTTTTTGTATGCCGTTCAAGGAAGAAGTAGAATCCTTCTGGCGCTTGGGTATCAGCCAGACCATTTGCTGCTGACGATGCCAGACAATGCGGTTGACATATTGGAAAACGAACTGCCTACTGACGTGCTGAACCTTCTGCTGCGCGACCATACCACAGGGCGAAACATCTATTGGGCGACACACGACTATGAACAGCTGGGGAAAGGCTACGAGTACCATTCGGTGCTAACACCTAAATTGATAACGGACGGGAACGAAATGGTGGTCAGCCCTCGCGTGCGCAAGTCGAAGGAGCAACAGACCGACCGCTCGAAGGACATGGCCGAGGTGTTCACACCGGCGTGGGTGGTGAAGAAGATGGTGGACTATGTAGACATCGACGTGAGCACGCGCTGCCTGGAGCTCACCTGCGGAGAGGCCCCGTTCCTCGTCTCCCGCTACGATGCCACCACTGGCGAGCCAATTGCCATCGGCGACCGTGTGGGGCTACTCGACCGCAAGCTGCGCTTGGTGAACGACCGGCAGCTCAGTGATGAAGACTGGCTGGCACAGGTGCGGCTGGCGTTTCAGACCACCTACGGCTACGAGTGGCAGGGCGACAGTCTGCTCTTGGCCCGCCAAAACTTGCTCAGTTCTTTTGCTGACTACTATGAAGCCCGCTTCGGCAGTGCGCCATGCACTCCGTTGCTGCAAGAGTTTGCCGACATCATCGCCTGGAACCTATGGCAGATGGACGGCCTCACCTACCGACTGCCACAAGAGAAGTCGGAGGGGCAGCCACAAGCCCAGCTCTTCCTCTTCGACGAGGCGCCCGCCAAGCCTCCCGCTCCCCTCTGCCTCATCAAGGACTGGCAGAAGGGAAAAACCATCAAAGTAATTGAAACTAAAAACCAGAATAATATGAAGTTCGACGTAATTATTGGCAATCCACCGTATCAGGAGGAAGTAGAAGGAAACGAAAGGTACAATCCTATATACAATTATTTTATGGATGAAGCGTTTAAAAATACTGACATTGCTTTGTTCATAACTCCTGCAAGATTTTTGTTTAATGCGGGCCAAACACCAAAAGCGTGGAATAAGAAAATGTTGCAGAGTACACATCTCAAGGTGCTATATTATAATCAAGATGCTTCAACAGTTTTCCCTAATGTGATATTAAAAGGAGGCGTGTCAATATCTTATTATGATGCACATAAAAGCTTTGAACCAATAGAAGTTTTCGTGCCATTAAAAGAACTTCAGAGTATCAAGGATAAAGTAATAGGTAAAGAACGCGAAAACAAATTTCTGCCGTATATTATGGTAGGAGCTGTACCCTACAAATATTCGGAGGTTTTCAGAAAAGAAAGACCGGAACTCGCCCTAAAAACGGGTAAGTCATTTGATTTAACCCACATTGCAGCGAGTGTCCAAATACACTTCTGAAAAATTGCTAAAATCTCTATGTTTTGGGCCTGCAAGCCCCCATTATCCCCCTGTTCCCG
>CADACW010000029.1 GCA_902786565.1 uncultured Prevotellaceae bacterium
ATCATCGGCATAAGGAATATCGCATGAATTGATGCCGCCTTCTTTGTTGCAGACTATCACGTTGATAGCCAAACGGTCGTACTCATACATTTTCCCTTGCTCTGGCAGCAAATAGAGCTCTTCCATCCGAGTGGCCACCTTGCCGATGCACCAGCAGAGCAGCATGTTGAATTTTATACCGCGCCTATGGCTCACTCTACAGAGCCGCGTCACGTCAAAGGTCTTCGTGAGCGTCACCATCGGCATTGGCGATTTCATCCACAGCTCGAATGCCTGCGCTCGAATGGTGTCTTTGGGATCAATTTCATGTTTCATCACTTAATCAATTGTTTCAAATTGCTCCTTGCATCTTCGTTATTACCAATCTCAGCAGAAAGTTTTGTACACGAATCTATTTCGGCGCATTCAGCACAAGATCCATACCCCTTACTGGTAACACATGGTTTGATTTCACATAGTTCATTACAGAAAAAGTATTTCACGCCATCGCCCCGGCATCCCGTACAGTTGATTTTATCAGGTGTAATGATGTCAGTATGAAATAACTCACACCATTTTCGAGATACCTCTTCACGCATGTTGTCATCATCTCTAACAGTGGCAATGCGAGCTTCACATTTCTCACAGTTAATGCCACAATATCCAATCATTTTATCCATATGAATTCCTTTATATCACAGCCTTTGCTTTCGTAATAGGCTAACATCTCTGGCAACTTTTTCAGATCATAGCTGGTGATACAGTCGGAGAGGACATGCACCGTGTATCCAGCTTTAGTCATATTGAAACACGTCGATTTCACACAAGCGGTAGCGTCAGCACCTGCCACGTAGAACTCATTAATATCGTTCGTTGTGATGAAAGCAGAAAAAGCCTCACTCGTGAGGGCATTGCTTTTCGTCTTCACGAAGATATTGTCTGACACGACCTTCAATTCAGGCACCAGTTCCTCGCCTTTGCTACCAGGTTTGAACGTTCGCGTGCCTGCTGTGGTGTTATTATGCTTGATATAGACAATGTGCAGGCGCTCAGCCACAGCCCATTCAATGGCAGCATTGATGTTGTCGATGATGTCTCGATAGTGCTTGGTGATGTCGTTCTGAATGTCGATAACGACAAGTGCTTTTGTTTGCATATCTTCATTTATTAAGTTTGACGCTGCAAAATTACTGATACTAGCGGATTATTGCAAATTTCTGGGATATTCTGCACGATGCGATATACCCATGTGTTGAGTGTGCTATCTCCCCGATAGCGGGGGAAACTCTTCCACAGGTTGAGCACCGTTTCCTGATACAGGTCGTTCAGGTCGTCCTGGTCGTTGGCATAGATGTAGCACACCTTGTAGATAGTACGTTTCTGCGCCTCGATCATTGTGAGGAATTCTTTCTCTAATTCTTTCGTCTCCATTGTTCAACTGAATCCTTTTATCCTATTAGTCGCAGAAAAAGCGAAATAATTACATCCAAACGGAACTATTTTACATTCTTGCCTTCTGCTTGTCGCCGGCACCGGAGCCGCGATACTTCGAGCGGGCTTCGTTGAACTTCCACGTCAGGTCGAGGATGAAAGTGCGACGGGCGGGATTGTTGGTGGCGAGGTCGCGATAGCCGTAGATGATGGCCTCGGTCTTGTTGGTGTTGAAGAGGTCGATGCAGCGCAGGTCGGCAGTCAGTGTGCCCAGGCGGCGGAGCGGGATGTCCTTTTGGATGCCGAGGCTGCCGACGATGCGGGGCCGGGTGATGCGGAAGTTGTCGTACTCGCCCTTCGTGGCCCACTCCATGTCGGCACTCAGACGGAGGGCATGAGGCAGTTCGATGGTGTTGCGCCAGGAGCCGTTGAACCAAGGCTGGGAGAGGGTGACGACCTCGCCGGTGGCAGTGGGCGATTTGTAATTTTGGAACATGGCTACGACTGTCCACGTGGGATGCCATGTAAAATTGAAAGATTGAAAGATTGAAAAATTAAAAGTTGGCCGGGCGGAGGCGATGACGGTGAGACGGTCGTAGTCGTCCTGGCTGTTGATGGGGCGCATGAGACTGATGAGCGGGTCAGTAGAGCCGGGATAGGGCTCGGTGGACAACGTGATGGCATCCTTGATGCGGCCGTAGTTCAGCGTCAGATTCGCCCACTTGTAGGCAGCATTCAGCACGAGGCTGTGGGTATAGGTCGGCTGTAGGTAGGGGTTGCCGCTCTGGTAGGTGTAGCGATTGATATAGATGGTCGAACTGGTCAGGTTGGCGTATGGCGGGCGCTCGATGTCGCGGCGGTATGACACTGACAGCTGCACCTTGCCGATGGGGGCGGAGATGACCGCTGTGGGGAACCAGTCGCCATAGTTGCGACAGACCTCATCCATTCCCGACATTCCGTCGCCTACCCGCAGCCTTTCCCGTTTGCCAAAGTTGAAGTAGTCGTTAGTCAGATGCTCATAGCGCAGGCCTAACTGGGCGAAGACCTTGCCGAACTGACGGCCATACTCCAGGAACACGGCAGAGGATTTCTCGTCGATTTCTGTGTCGGTGGCTTTTACGGGTACGGCATCGGTAGCCGTGAAGTCGTAGGCATCCGTGCGGTGGTTGTAGCTGTATTCGCCGCCCAGCGAGAGATTGCCCTTCCAGACGGGATAGCCCAGGATGAGTTTCGTGGCCCAGAAGTTGTTAGAGCTGAGGGTGTTGCTGGCGATGGTGCGGGTGGATGGTTGCTGTGGTACAGCAACAGACGGGACGGCGGTGGTCACTTCCTTTGTGTTGCCGGGCGTCTGGGTGTCGTCGAAGAGGCCGTCGATGTTCAGGTCGATGCTCAGTTTGCCGATTCGGCCGTTGTAGTAGGCATTGAAGATATGTTTCTTCGACGCTTCTTCCTGTGTGACGTCGCTCTCTGAGCGTTCACGGAAGATGCCGTTCTCATAGTTGTCGGTACAGAGGAGACCGTTGTACTTTCCGCTGGGATGGCGGTCGTATTTATAGTAGGCACCGAAGCTGTGGCTGTCGTTCACCATATAGTTCACCTGCAATTGCGGCGACCAGCCTTTCCAGGTGTTCTTGGCTTCCTGCGAAATGAAGCTCTCTATCCAATCCTGCCCGGCATAGTAGGTCAGCGTGTTGTCCTGGAATGACTTGTTGTGACCATAGCTGCCTGCCCAGAATGAGGCCGTGATGTCGAGTCCGGCTGTGCGGTAGTTCACGTCGAGGTTGTTGGTCAGCGTGTGGCCGTACTGGTACATGCCGCCGAGGTTGTCCAGGAAACTGATGCCCTCGCCCTGCGCCTTCTTCAGCGTGATGCGCACAACAGCTCTCGTGGAGGCGGCATAACGGGCACCGGGATTCTGCACCACATCCACGTGCTGAATCTGGTCGGACCGAAGTCGAGAGAGTTCCTTCATGTCCTGCACCCGGCGCCCGTTGATATACACCTCGGCATCGCCGCGCCCTGTCACCTTCACGGCCCCGTCGCGCTCTGCCTCCAAGGATGGAATCTTCGAGAGGGCATCGCTCAGCGTTCCCGCCTTCTCCAGAATCGTTCCTGCTACGGTCGTGCGCATGGCATCGCCCTTGGCACGCGTCTTGGGCAGCCGCCCCTTCACCACGACACCCTCCAGCTGCTGCGTTTGGTTGTACCACAACGTCGTGTCCATGGAAAGACTGTCGTTCTGAGCGAATGCAGCGGTGCACATCATCACAGCCATGGCCAGTACGGCCAAATTCTTGATGCTTACGCCACCAAGGAAATTACTGGCAACTATGTGCAGACAGGGCGTTCCGTCCTTGGCGTTGCGGTTCGTCTCATTGCCCACACCGCCGATGAAACTGCGGCTCTTCGTCTCGACATTCAGCCATTCGGGCACTATCAGCTCCACGCCGCCCATGAAGGTGTGGATGTCTATCTCCTCATCCTCCGTAATGACAGCCTCGCGCAAGTCCAGACGGAGGCCCCCGCAGAAAGCGTCAAGCCGGGCTCCGTGGAACGGCTCACCTTTATATACATACTCGTCGCCGCCATAGTGGACCGAACAGCAGATGCGCTTTCCCTCTTCGGCAGGTGGAACAGGTCGCTGCAGCCAAAGGCTACGGGTAGGCGCGTTAGCGGGAATTTGGCTTGGATTGCGGCGACAACTGTCGACAACAAGATGTAGCCCGACATATAGCAAAACGAATATGCCGAAGTAAATGGCCCATCGGCCTTCCGACATGGTTTCAAACCATCTCCAATGGAGAACGCCCCACAGAGTGGCCAACTTCAACAGAGCAGCCACGATGAAAATAACGCCAACAACAGTTCTTCTTTTCATAACCTCATTAAATCTTTTGATGGTTGTTGCATGATTGCGGTTGCAAAGTTACGCTGAAAGGCTATTCCAAGCAACTTTCTGGGATATTCAACACTGAAATGTGACGAATGGTAGTGCAATGTGACGAATGGCAGTCAATCTGTTACGAAACACATGTGCTGTCTCGATTTATTTTCGTACCTTTGCATCCGATATGAACGGAAGACAAAAAGAGACCCTTAGGGTGCGCATCATCAGCGTCGGCATAACCTGCCTTGCCTTTGTCGTGTTCAAGCCCATTGGCTTAGACGCGTTAGGGCTGATGCTGTATCTGCACTTCTTGGCTATTTGGGCACTTGGGGTCGGTGTCTGTTATGTCACAGAGGGTGTCGTTACCCATCTCCTGGGCATACCGACATCGCTTGACAGGGGCGTTGAGTATATCATCCGCCGCAATCTGTGGTTTCAACTGATCAACACACCCTTGGAGGCACTTTTTATATGCACCTACCTCCATTTCCCCATGAGCAGCATAGGTGCTGCCGATCCGCTGTCGTGGCGAGGAATCCTTCAGGCTATCTTGCTTTTGGCTTTCTGCTCCTTCATCATCGGGCTCTATTGGCGATATAAGTTTCGTAGCAGATACCTGGCGTTAGAGTTGGAGGAGACACGAGAATTGAACAGCCAACTCCAACTGTTGCAGGAAGAGCAGCCAGACGTCATCACCCTCACGGGCTCTACCAATGAGAAAGTGACGCTTTCCGTCTCCAACCTATTATATATAGAGGCGGTCGGCAATTATGTCAAAGTGGTTCACTGGCTTGAGGGCCAGGTCCGTTCAGATATGCTCCGCGCCACATCAAAACAGATGGAAGACACACTGCACGCCTATCCCATGATAGTACGCAGTCATCGTGCTTTCATTGTCAACCTCGGCCTGGTGGAACATATTGTTTCGAAGTCTGGCTCCTTGCAACTCGTCATGAAGCACACCCATGATGCCATCCCCGTCTCCCGCAGCAAGGTTGCAGCCATCAAGGAGATCATTAAAGGGATTTTGTAACTTTCGCAAGCAAGGCGGGAATCAAAAAGATTTTACATCCATAAAACAAGGACTAAGCGGACTCAGAGATAAGTGCCTTTTATCTCCGAGATAAGTGCCTTTTATCTCCGAGATAAGTGGCACTTATCTATAAGGGGGGTATTTAGGCCTTTTTTGGAACGATAAAAAAAACTGACACTCCGAGTTAAGGAGTTAAAGGAGTTGGCAACAGCGAAACTTGGTTATCGCTCCATTCGTTTCGCCGAGAAAAAAATCCGTCTTCCGTTACAGCGTTTTTTCGTAACTTTGGCTTCGCCGAAGTTACTTGCGGAAAAGCTCAAATAAATTTGGCTCTTCTCTCGTTTTTTCGTAACTTTGCGCCAAAATTAGATATTGAACTATGTCAAAGATTATTATCTACCAGATTTTCACCCGTCTTTACGGAAACAAGAATCATACGCGCAAGCCCGGAGGAACCATCGAGGAGAACGGTTGTGGCAAACTGAATGCCTTTACACCCACGGTGCTTAAGCAAATAAGAGAAATGGGCGTGTCGCACGTGTGGTACACGGGCATCATACGCCATGCCACCATGACCGACTATTCGCGCTACGGCATACCAAGGCAGCACCCGGCCGTGGTGAAGGGGCGTGCAGGGTCGCCCTACGCCATTGCCGACTACTACGACGTGGACCCTGACCTGGCCACCGACGTGGAGAAGCGCATGGAGGAGTTTGAGAAACTGGTGAACCGCACTCACCGGGCCGGACTGAAGGTGATCATCGACTTCGTGCCCAACCACGTGGCACGCCAGTACCACAGCATCTGCAAGCCTGAGGGCGTGCGCGACCTGGGGCAGGACGACGACACCACGCAGGGGTTCGCACCGGCCACCAACAACTTCTACTACTGTCCGGGACAGCCTTTCTCGCCTTACTTAGACCTCTATCACGGCGAGACGGAGCCCTACACCGAGTTTCCGGCCAAAGCCACGGGCAACGACCACTTCGACAATGTGCCCGGACGAAACGACTGGTACGAGACGGTGAAGCTAAACTATGGTGTGGACTACTATGCCGGCGGCATAGGCCACTTCGACCCCATCCCCGACACGTGGCACAAGATGCTCCACATCCTGCTGTTCTGGGCGGCAAAGGGCATCGACGGCTTCCGCTGCGACATGGCTGAAATGGTGCCCGCCGAGTTCTGGGCCTGGGCCACCAGCCAGGTGAAACAGCAATATCCTGAGCTGCTGTTCGTGGGCGAGGTGTACAATCCTGCCGAGTACCGCCACTATCTGGCCTCGGGCTTCGACTATCTGTACGACAAGGTGGGCATGTACGACGCCATGCGCGACGTGGTGTGCCACCGGCAGGGCACCGATGCCATCAGCAGGGCCTGGCAGCAGACCGACGACATTGGCGACCACATGCTCTACTTCCTGGAGAACCACGACGAGCAGCGGCTGGCCAGCGACTTCTTTGCCGCCGACGGATGGAAAGGCGTGCCGGCGCTGGTGGTCAATGCGCTGATGCGGCAGAATCCGTTCATGCTCTACTTCGGACAGGAATGGGGCGAGCGCGGCATGGACCAGGAGGGCTTCAGCGGTCACGACGGACGGACCACCATCTTCGACTACTGGTCGCTGGACAAACCGACGAGCGAGGGAACAAGGCTGGCAGAGGTCTACCGCAAGGTGCTGAACATTGCCCGCACGGAAAAGGCCGTGGGCGAAGGGCTGATGTTCGACCTGATGTATGTCAACCAGCAGTACGCCCGGCAGTATGCCTTCCTGCGCGGGAAAGGCAAGGAGCAGCTGCTGGTGGTGGCCAACTTCGACGACGAGCCCCTGACGATGGAGGTGACCATTCCCGCCCATGCCTTCGACTTCATGGGCATGAAGGAGCGGAAAGCGAAAGCCACCGACCTGCTGACAGGAGAGGAAATGGCTCTGGAGCTCAAGCGTGATGCCGCCATAAATGTGGCCTTGAAACCAAACGGCGCAGTGGTTCTGAAATTATGATACGTTATACCCCCCAAAAAGATAAGTGCCACTTATCTCGGAGATAAAAGGCACTTATCGCCTAAAGCGAAGCGCGCTTCCTGTTCAACGGAACGGGAAGCGCGCTTGCTATTGTCGGTCTGACCTGACTAATTGGCAGCCTTGGCCAGGGCTTGGACCACCTTCTGTATTTCGGCATCCTCGGGCTGCAGCTCCTGCAGCTTCAGGGCGTTCTCATAGGCAGCCTTGCTGTCTTTCTGCTTCACGTTGAAGCGCATCAGATAGGAATAGGCATCGAAGAGACGGCTCTTGTCGGCATCGTCCAGGCTCTCGTGGGCGGTAATCAGCTCGATGAGTCGCTCGAAGTGGGGCTTTGCACGGCCAGCCAGCTCGGCACCGTCAATCTGTGCGTTGACGCGGCCACGCTGCCACAGGGCGTACTCCTCGGCATCGGCAAACTTCTGGATGAGGTTGGCGTAAGCCTGGTCGGCCTTCTCCAGGGCAGCCACCTTCTCGTCTCCCTCCAGCGTGCGGGCATAGCTATTGTAGAGTATGCCCAGACCGGCATGGTCGGTGGCATCGGCATCGGCATTGTCGGCCAGGAACTTGCCGTAGTACTCAATGGCGTTGGGGAAGTCCTTCAAGCTCTTGTAGCTGTCGGAAATGGCCTTGTGGAGGGCGGGCTTCATTGAGGCCTCGACATCGGGCAGAGCCAGTGCCTCCTTATACTTGCCGATGGCGGCCTCGTACTGCTCGCAGCCGTCCAGGGCCTTACCAAAGTTCTGATAGTCAATATCGCTGAACGTGATGCTGTCCTTGTCGACCTTTGTGAAGAGGGTCTCGGCATAGCTCAAAGCCTGGGGGAACTGCTTCACCTCGTTGGAGCACATCATGGCGATACGGTTCAGGGTGCCGTTCAGGGGCTCCTTGGCCAGACCGGCCTTGACAATCTCCAGGGCCTTGTCGTACTGGCGGCCGTGATAGTTGGACATGGCATACTCGATGTAGTCCATGCGGCTCAGGTCGTTCAGGGGCACACGGGCGAAGGCCTCGTTAGCCTTACCGTAGCGCAGCGAGATGTAGTTGATGTGGCCGATGAGGGCGTCGACGGGATAGTCGGGACGCTCCTGGCGCAGCTCCTCCAGCTTCTGCACAGCACCTTCGGGGCTGATTTTGCGATAGACGGAGGCATAGCGGCGATAGGGGTCGGGGTTCTTCGGGTCGGCGAGGATGGCCTGTTCGTAGTTCTGTGCGGCAGCACCGCCGTCGTCGCTCTTTGCGCAGATGTCGCCCAGCAGGATGTAGGCGGGTGCGCTGTTGCGCTTCGAGGCTGTGATGGCCTGCTCGGCAAACACTCTGGCGTTGAGCGTGTCGTCAGCTTCGTAGAACACGCGGCCTATGGCCACAAGGTTGTCCACGTTTTTCTTGTTGGCCTTCGAGAAGGCTTTCACTTGCTTGCCGAAGTCGGCAGGCTTGTTCTTAATCAGGCTCTTGACGGCATCAATGTCGGCCTTTGTGCCGTCCTGTGCCATAGCAACCGTGCTGCCACCCAGCAGCAGGGCACCAATGAATAAATATTTAATTGTTTTCATCTTTGAAAGTATTTTTAGCGCATCTTTATGTTTACAAAACGCTGCAAAGGTACACAAATATGCTGATACAGCCAAAGCTTTTTGCGGAAATTAACCTTTTGGCCGTATCAGCACGCTTTTCTTTGCAAACTTTTGTTTGTCGCCTATTTTATCTCCACATCGCGCACGGAGTAGTCGGCACGGGCGGGGAAGAGACCGGCGTGGAAGAAGATGAGCTGGCCGGGGTTGGGCAGCCAGCAGAAATTGGCCAGTGCACGGGGCACGCCGCTGGAGCGCGGGTCGATGCAGAGGGCATAGACGGTGCGGATGAAGGGATAGTAGTTGTAGGCGATGTTATACTGGTCGGGGGTGTAGCTGTTGGCCTTGGTAGCCTCTTCGGCACGGCTGACGCGCATCACCTTCACCGTGCGGTTGTAGATGAGGTTGGTGGAGTCGCGCTGGTCGTCCAGCCAGATGCTGCCCACCACGCCGATGGCGTTCTCGTGGCTCTCCACATAACTCACCACTTCGGCACTGGTGTTGGCGGCCTGCACATTGCCGCCGTCGGTCTTGATGGTTTTGCCCTGCATGATGCTGTCGGCACAGAAGCGCACCGTGGCCGAGCGCGGGTTGTCGAACACCATCTTGATGTTGCCCAGCTTAGAGGAGGGATAGAGGTCGGTCCAGCGGGTGGCCTCGCCGGCCATGATGCGGCGGAACTGGTCCACGGTGATCATCGAGTCGGGGTTGGCCTTGTTCACAATGAGTGCCAGCCCGTCGTAGGCCAGGGCGATGGTGCGCACCTTGTAGTTCTGGGCTTTCAGGTTGGCCTCCTCGTTGGGCGTCAGCGTGCGGGTGGTAAACACCAGCAGCACCTCCTGGTTCATCAGCTTCTCAATGGCCTCCTGCTCGTTGGTGTAGATGGGCAGGATGGAGTCGCGCTTGCTCTTCATGTGGAAGATGTCGAGCTCCTCATCAATGACGGGCTGCAGACTCTGGTCGGCAGCGAAATAGCGGCACTGCTCCTGATAGGCCGTGTCCTGCTGTGTGTTTCCTCCGCACGAAGCAAGCAGGACTGCCATCAATGCTGTAACTAAAATCTTGGTCTTCATCATTATCATTATTATTAATTAGCCGCAAAGTTACGAACTTTCTCCCGAACAGCCAAAATATTTTCAGGAAAAAAGTGAGCCCCCCTTTTGCACAGTTCGCATAAATGTAGTACCTTTGCCGAAAGAACAAAGCGAAAATGACAGAACCAATCCTGCAATACTACCAGATGGGCGAGGGTGTGACGGCCTTCAGCACCACTCGCCAGGGAGGCTTCAGCCAGGGGGCCTTCGGCCAGTTCAACATCAACCCCTATTGTGGCGACAGCGAGGAGGCCGTGGGGCGCAACCGCCAGATGCTCTGCCAGTTGCTGGGCATCTGCGACGACCGTCTGCTCCTGCCCCATCAGGTGCACCTGACGGAAATGGCCGTTGTAGACCAGGCCCTGTTGAGCCATCCGGCAGAGGCCCTTGAGGGCATGGACGCTCTGATGACCGACGTGGCCGGCGTGTGCATCGGCGTGTCCACGGCCGACTGCATCCCCGTGCTGCTCTTCGACCGCGCCCACCGTGCCGTTTGCGCCATTCATGCCGGCTGGCGCGGAACAGTGCAGCGCATCGTCGGGAAGGCCGTCGGCCAGATGTCCGCCGTCTATGCCACCCGCCCTGCCGACCTCTTTGCGCAGATAGGGCCGGGCATCAGCTTGGACAGCTTCGAGGTGGGCGACGAGGTCTACGAAGCCTTTGCCAGCCAAGCCTTCCCCATGGATACCATCAGCAGGAGATACGACACGGGGAAATGGCACATCGACCTGCCCCTGTGCAACCGACAGCAATTGCTCTCTGCCGGAGTTCCTGCCACCCACATCGCCGTCTCGCCCGTCTGCACCTTCCGCCAGTGTGACACATATTTCTCCGCCCGCCGCCTCGGCATCCACTCCGGCCGCATCTTCACTGGCATCCTGCTGGAGTGATGAACGAAAATTGAGATGTTATTCAGTTTTCTTGGGCTTTCTCTGAAGAAGGTCCGTGCAAACTTGACATCACCTCCGACTAAACGCTGAGAAAGAACCGTCCAAACTTTTCAATTCTCTAGAGAATTTGCGAGTTTGGACGGTTCTTTCTCCAACTTAGGTTGGAAGACTTGTCAAGTTTGGACGGCCCTTATTCGACTACTATTTGTTTTCTTCTAATAGTTCCTTTATTCTCTGAATGAAGGCCTCGGCCAGCGGCGTCAAGTCATCAACCAGTGCCTTGTCACAATAGGCAAATGCCTCGTAGTCGCTGCTGTGACGCTTCTCGAAAAGTGTATTGAAGGTTTTGCCATGGTCGATGGAGATGATGCTCTTCGAAATGAAATGCAGTCCAAGCATCGACTTCACGCCGGCATGGGTCGTAGCTGCAATACGATGTTTCAACAACAAAGCTTGCGTAGCATAGAAGCAGGCATAATACAATCTGTTGACGGCGGCATTGTAGTGTCCCCGTTCAGCAAGGATGCCAGCCTCCTCCATCGTCTCGTCAGCCCGTTCCATACGGTAGTGCATCAGTCCGAGGCGACTCTGTTCGTCAAGTGTTTCCTTCATATCCTTACGCCCTCATTCATTACGTTAATATAAAACGGAGTCTTGAAGGGCAGATTCTCCCACTGCTTACGAAGCATCACCGTCGGGCTGACAAGCACCCCCGTCCTCCACTCTATCTCGTTAAGCGGTCCCGTTACTTCCATTTCGCGTTTCAGGCTCATCTTGTCTCCGTCAAGCAGAATCAGCACATCTATGTCGCTGTCGGGGCGGGCATCACCACGAGCCTCCGAGCCATAGAGTATGGCCGTCGCCGTAGGGGCAGCCTTGCGAATTGCCTTGCTTATTTCGTTTACAATTTCCTTTCGCCTCATATCAACATAATTGGTTTCGTGTTTGCACTCCAAGTGTTTATGCTTGCAAAAGTAGTCAAAATTCTCTGCATTACCGCTTCTCAATATAAAAAAGTGCTAAATTTTATGTGATTTTAGCAGAAAAGCATTGCAGGAGGGTGAAATCTGTTTCTATGTGACTGCTTTTCGTGGCCAGAAAAAAATCCCCGAACCGCAAAACGATTCGGGGATTTTTTATGATTGTGTCATTGTTCTTACATCATGCCGCCCATTCCGGGGTTGCCCATGGGCATGGCGGGCTCCTTCTCGGGCTTGTCGACGATGAGGCACTCGGTGGTGAGGAACATGCCGGCAATTGAGGCGGCATTCTCCAGGGCTACGCGAGCCACCTTGGCGGGGTCGATGATACCGGCCTTGCGCAGGTCCTCGTACTCGTCGGTGCGGGCGTTGTAGCCGAAGTCACCCTTGCCCTCGCGCACCTTCTGTACGACGACGGCACCCTCGCCGCCACCGTTGACGGCAATCTGACGGAGGGGCTCCTCGATGGCACGGCACACAATGTTGATGCCCGTCTGCTCGTCGGCATTGTCACCCTTCAGGGCTGCCAGTGCCTGCTGGGCGCGGATGTAGGTGGTACCGCCTCCGGCCACTACACCTTCCTCGATGGCGGCACGTGTGGCGCACAGGGCATCGTCCACGCGGTCCTTCTTCTCCTTCATCTCCACCTCGCTGTTGGCACCCACATAGAGTACTGCCACGCCGCCTGCCAATTTGGCAAGACGCTCCTGCAGTTTCTCCTTGTCGTAGCTGCTGGTGGTCAGTTCGATTTCCTTCTTGATCTGAGCCACGCGGTCCTTGATGGCCTGGCTGTCGCCGGCACCGTTGACGATGGTGGTGTTGTCCTTCGATACGGTCAGTTTCTCGCAGGTGCCCAGCATTTCGAGGGTAGCCTGCTCCAGCTTCAGCCCCTTCTCCTCGCTGATGACGGTGCCTCCGGTCAGCACGGCGATATCCTCGAGCATGGCCTTGCGACGGTCGCCGAATCCAGGAGCCTTGACGGCGCAAATCTTCAGGCCGCCACGCAGACGGTTGACGACGAGCGTGGTGAGGGCCTCAGAGTCTACATCCTCGGCGATGACCAGCAACGGGCGTCCGCTTTCGGCTGCAGGCTGCAGGATGGGCAGGAAGTCCTTGATGTTGGAAATCTTCTTGTCATAAATGAGAATGTATGGATTTTCCATCACGCACTCCATCTTCTCCGAGTCGGTGACGAAGTAGGCCGACAGATAGCCGCGGTCGAACTGCATGCCCTCGACGACGCCGATATGTGTGTCGCGGCTCTTCGACTCCTCGATGGTGATGACGCCGTCTTTCGAGACCTTGCGCATGGCCTCTGCCAGCAGTTCGCCAATCTCCTTATCGTTGTTGGCGCTGACGGTGGCCACCTGCTCAATCTTCTCGTAGTTGTCGCCCACCTGCTCGGCGTTGGCCTTGATATGGTCGACCACAGCCTTGACGGCCTTGTCGATGCCACGCTTCAGGTCCATGGGGTTGGCACCGGCGGTGACGTTTTTCAGGCCCTCGCTGACGATGGCCTGTGCCAGCAGTGTGGCGGTGGTGGTGCCGTCGCCGGCGTCGTCGCCCGTCTTGCTGGCCACGCTCTTCACGAGCTGTGCGCCGGTGTTCTCGAAGTGGTCTTCCAGTTCGATTTCCTTGGCCACGGTCACGCCGTCCTTGGTAATCTGCGGAGCGCCAAACTTCTTCTCAATCACTACGTTGCGGCCCTTCGGTCCGAGGGTCACCTTTACTGCGTTAGCCAACTGGTCCACGCCCTGCTTCATCAGTTCGCGTGCTTCGATATTGAATTTAATTTCTTTTGCCATGGTTTTGTTTCTTTTCGTTATGACGTGATTACTTTATTTCTCGATGATGGCGAGTACGTCGCTCTGGCGCATCATCAGGTACTTGGTGCCTTCCAGTTCGATTTCTGTGCCGCTGTACTTGCCGTAGAGCACCTCATCGCCCTCTTTGAGGATCATCTCTTCGTCTTTGGTGCCTTTGCCAGCGGCCTTGATGATGCCGTGGAGGGGTTTCTCTTTTGCGGTGTCAGGGATAATGATGCCGCCAACTTTCTCTTCAGCCGGTGCGGGGAGAACGAGCACGCGGTCTGCCAATGGTTTGATAGTCATAATTCTGAATTGATTTAAGTGTTATTGATGTTTTTAAATTGTTTTACCACCTACAGCGCCCACGGGGGCGCCGATGTTGTTGCCTAATGAAATGCGAAAAGCGTGCCAAACCGTCGTGACTGACAATTTGGCACGCTTCAGGCAGTCCTGCCGACGGTCCTAACGGAACGAGTCGGTCAGGAGCTTGATTTCTATCTGCGGTGCTATGCGCTCATACAGTATATTGTAGACAGCATCGAGGATGGGCATGTTGACATGCCAGTGGCGATTGATTTCCTTCATGCACTTGGTGCCGAAATAGCCCTCGGCTATCATCTCCATCTCCATCTGTGCCGACTTGACAGAGTAGCCCTTGCCAATCATGGTGCCGAAGACGCGGTTGCGCGAGAAGTTGCTGTAGCCGGTGACGAGCAGGTCGCCCAGATAGACGGAGTCGTAGACGTTGCGCTCAATGGGATGTACGGCCTGCAGGAATCGGGCCATCTCCTGCACGGCATTGGCCATGAGCACGGCCTGGAAGTTGTCGCCGAACTTCAGACCGGAGCAGATGCCGGCGGCTATGGCATAGACATTCTTCAGCACGCTGGAATACTCGATGCCGATGACGTCGGTAGAAGTCTTGGTCTTGATAAACTGGCTGTTGAGCACTTCGGCAAAGGTCTGCGCCTTCTCCATGTCCGAGCAGCCCACGGTGAGGTAGCTCAGTCGCTCCAGTGCCACCTCCTCGGCGTGGCTGGGGCCTCCGAGGCATGCCAGCATGTCGTGGGGCACATCGAAGGCCTGATGGAAATACTCCGAGCAAATCAGGTTCTCGTCGGGCACTATGCCCTTGATGGCCGTGACGATAAACTTGTCCTTCAGCCGCGTCTTCAGCTTGCGCAGATGGTTTTTCAGATAGGGCGATGGCACTACGAAAACCAGCGTGTCATATTCGTCCACAATCTTGTTGAGGTCGCTGTTGAAGCTGATTTCCGATATATTGAAGTGTACGCTTGTCAAGTAGCTGGGGTTATGGCTCAGTCGGCGGAAGTCCTCTATTTGGTCTTCGCGCCGCATATACCATCCAATGTGGTGCGTATGCTGCACCACTATCTTTGCAATGGCTGTGGCCCATGACCCTCCGCCTATTATCGCTATCTTAGACATACTAATCTTGTCGATGTCGGTCTGATGTAGTTGCTATTTGAGCGCAAAGGTACGCAAAAAAGGCGAATGTGCAAAACTTTCTTGCTGAAATTACGATTCTTTTATTTCCTGACCACTTTCTGCCGGTCCGTGACCACAATGCCATGGGTGGAGTCGGTGGCCTGGGCGCCACTCAGCGTGCAGGCGCGGCCCTGCCCTATGGGGATGACCTGTGCGGCAGGGCCAGCAGGCACTGTTTCGCTGTGTTCATCGGACAATCTGTTTAACCGGGAATGTGAAATACGTGTTGGGGAAGGGTTCGTCCTTCAGCGTGAAGTGCCACCACTCGGTGTCGAGCGGGTTGAAGCCGTGGGCCAGCATGGCGCGGCGCAATATCATGCGGTGCTCAAACTGCTCGGCGGTGATGCTGCGGCCAGCGGGCGACTTGCTGTTGTCGCCAGTAAACTGGCCCGTCTCCGGATTGCCGCAGAAGTCGGGATGGCTCTCAGGGCCGAACCAGTCGAAGGTGCCGCCCATGTCGAGTTCCTTCTCGGTGTTCATGTCGAAGAGCGTCAGGTCTACGGTGCTGCCACGGGTGTGGCCGCTGCGCTCGTAGATGTACTCCTGCTCGAAGAGCACGCTCTTGTCCAGGTCGGGATAGAAGTAGGGCTTCATCTCCGTGGCCGAGAGGTCGGTAGCCCAGCGCACAAAGTGGTCGACGCCCTTCTGCGGACGGTAGGCATCGTAGATTTTCAGGCGGTAGCCCTGGCTGCGCACATCGTCGCTGACGGCCTTCAGTGCCTGGGCGGCTTGCTGGGTGAGCAGCGCCGTGGGCTCCTCGTAGCCGTCGATGCGGGCGCCCACGAAATTATAAGTGCCAAAGTAGCGAATCTCCAGAATGGCATCGGGCACTACGTCGGTCAGTGTGACAAACTGGCTGTTGTCTTCGGTTGGGCTGACTGCCGCTGTCTGCGATTCCTTGTCTGCGTCACTCTGGCGACAGCTGACGAAACTGGTGCCGCAGATGAGGATGGCGGCAAGCATCCATAACTGATGTTTTTTCATAATTGTTAGTTTTTAAATGTTCTTGTTGCCGGTGTTGCCGACGGGGTCACGCTCTGGCCTGCGCCGATGTGGGCTGTCCAAGCCATCACGGAGCTGAAGGAGAACACGGCGGCTGCAAAACTTCAGAGTTGTAATAATTAGTGGTTCTTCATTCATTCGCAGTTATGCATATCTCCGATTTCCACGTGCCCGTCGGGGGCGATGGCCAGGAGAGCGCCGAGCGTGGGCATATCGTCGTAGATGAGCACAAGCCCGGTGGTGAACTTCAGGCCGGGCGTGACCAGCAGCTGGGGCGCGTCGCCGGTCAGGTCATAGCGCAGCTGCTCGCCAATCCACAGGGGCTGCTCGTCGTCGAAGCCGCCCATGTCGGCTACCGTATTGGTGGTGGTGGCCAGAGGGCGCTGGCCGTCGAAGAGCGTCAGTTGCTGGCCGTCAATGCGATAGCCCAGCCGCTGGCGTAGTTGCTGCTGCACGTCGTAGGGGTCCACGACGTGGGCCAGGTAGGCCGAGTCATTGGCATCGAAAGCAATCTGACAGAGCCACTCCACCTGCACGCCCGTGCCCTCCATGGCGCTGCTGGTGAGCCACAGCACGTCAGCCTCGCGGTCATACTTGGCCTGGGGCTGGCGCACATTGCGGATATTGGGGAATGTGGTCTGGGTGGCACCTTTCACCACAACGATGCCATAGCCCTGGGTGGAAACGGTGTCGACCCGGTCGATGCCGAACACGCTGACACCCGCCACCGTGTCGCTCATGACGCTGAACGTTGACGACTGACTATTGAATGGTGAGCGTTCAACATTCAGCGCTCCAAGTTCAGCGTCCAGCGTTCCAGCCACGGGTAGCACCTTAGCCTCCGTCCCCTTGCACGATGTCAGCACCGCTCCGAAGCCACTGGCCAAGATGGCGGCGAGCATCCATAGAAATCTATTTTTCATTGTGTCTTACTGTAAGTTAAGTTATCAGTTTTGCTGGAGGGGAATCCAGGCCCAGAAGGTAGAGCCGTGGCCCTCGCCCTCGCTCTCCACGCCGATGGTGCCGCCACACTGCTCGACGATGCTCTTGCAGATGGCCAGGCCCATGCCAGTGCCCTGCACAAACTCGTCGAGCTTGACAAAGCGCCCGAACACGCTCTGCTGCTTCTCTGGCGGAATGCCCTTGCCCGTGTCCTCGCAATAGAGGCGCAGGCCGCCGTCGCGCTGCTCGTAGCCCACACGTATGTGTCCCTTGGTGGTGAACTTGACGGCATTGGTGACGAAATTGGTCAGCACCTGCTGTATGCGGCCAATGTCGAGCGTGGCGGTGAGGTGGGCGCAGGGATTCTCCTTCAGGAATTGTACGTCGGGGTTCTGCACACGGCGTGCCAGGGTGGCGCAGATTTCATCGAAGGCCATGGCAAAGTCGGTGACCTCAGGCTTGATGGTGAAGTCCTGGTTGGTGATGTTCGACGCCTCGATGATGTCGTTGATGAGCCGCTGCAGCATGTCGCTGTTGTTGCGGATGATGCGTATATACTCACCGCGCTCCGGCGAGTCGCCCAGTGCCTCCAGCACGCTGGTGAAGCCCACGATGGCATTGAGAGGTGTGCGCAGCTCATGGGTCATCGATGCCATAAAGGCGCTCTTCATGCTCACACTCTCGCTGGCCCGCTTTGTCTCCTCGGCAAGCAGTTTGGTGGTGTTGAAGATCTGGGTGATGTCCGACGAGATGCCCTTATGGCCTATCACCTTGCCGGTGGCCTCATCGACAATGGGGTTGAAGGTGATGTTGAACACCACTCCCGGCTGCCCGTCGGAGGGCTTGACCAGGTGCAGGGTGTATTCGCGGGGCGCGAGGGTGGTCTCGTCGTAGAGGATATTCATGACGGGCTCACGGTCTTCAAGGGTCAGGATGCGCTGGAACCTGGAGAAACTGTACTGGAACTCGGGCTGCTCGGGGGTGCGGTAGAAGGCAATGGTCTCGTGCTCGATGCTGCTCCGCATCAGATGGCGCTCGCTGTTGAGCAGCAGATAGTGAAGATGCTCGTGGCGCAGGGCAATGTCCTCCTTGGTCTGCACAATCTGCTTCTCCAGCAGATGGGCCTCCTTGTCGCGCCGGCGGGCCTCGGTCACATCGCAGGCAATGCTGATATAGTTGGCAATCTGGCCCTCGGCATTGAACAGTGGCTCCACGCTGGCCTCAACATACTTGTCGATGCCGAACTGGTCGTACTCCATGTGCTGACAGAACATGATGCCGTGGCGGTCGCTGGGCGAATAAGAGCCGCGGAACAGGGGGATGTCGAACATGCAGACTTTCTCCCAGAAGCGCTGCGACTCATTGTGGGCGCTGATGCCGCAGAGTTCGCACATAGCATCGTTGAGGGCAATGAGATAGCCGTCCTTGTCGTAGAACGAGATACCGATAAAGGGGATGTTGGACAGCACGTGAAACTTGTGCACGAGGTTGCGGGCGGCCTTGTCTTCCTCCACCTCTTTGGTCACGTCGTGGATGGCATTCACGATATAGGCGGGATGGCCGTCGCTGTCGAGTTCGCAGATGGCGTGGCCGTCGAAATTGAGCCATTCCGGATTTTCGGGCGTGCCGGCATTCCAGCGCTTGTCCAGCTCAAACCGGCGCTCGCGGCCCTCCATCATGGAGTGCATCTTCTGCCGGAACTCCTGCTGCTGGTCGGGGTGTATGCGCACGGTGAAGGCTTCGAGGGTGAGGCCCTGCTCGGGCAGAATGTTGCCATAGCGGTTGGTGAACAGGTCGCGCTTGATGTCGTACTCCATCACGATGAAATTACCCATGTGCAGGGCCTGGATCATCATTTCGTTGAGTTCTGAAGAGGCGCGTGTGGCCGCCTTGACATGCCTGCGGGCCAAACGGCTGAAGGAATACATGATGCCGGCCAGGGCCAGGAAGGCCACGATGGCATAGAGCCAGAGGGGGTCGCCAGTCTCCTCAATCTTCTCGGGGTGATACCAGCGGTCCTGGATGACGGCAATATCGCCGCGCTGCTTCAGGCGCGAGTACTGGTCGTCAATCTCCTCGACGAGCTGGCGGTCCCAGCCCACGACGTGCACCTCGGAGATGGGGATGCCCACATCGTTCAGGGCGATGCCTTCGAGATTGAGCTCCTTGATTTTCCACTTCAGCGGCTCCTCGCCCCAAACAAAATACTTATAGTCGCCATTGATGATGCCCATCAGGGCCACCTTCGGCGTCTGAAACTCCATAAAGGCCAAACTGGCGGAGTCGCCATCGCTGAAATAGGAGGCCGAATAGTCGCCGGGCTTGAACACGGCCCCTTCGCGCTCCAACTCCTTGAAGCTGATCAGGCTTGTAGAGTCGGAATGGGTGGCCACGCGGATACGGTCGTAGTTGATGATGTTGTTGGAGACGATATAAGGCTCTTTGCCATAGCGGCGGCCGTTGGCAATGATGATGTCGGCATCGCCACGCTCAAATGTCTTCAAGGCGATGGTCCACTCCTTCATCACAAACTTGATGGGCACGCCAAGTTCCTTGGCCACCGCCCGCATGGCGTCGACGTTTGAGCCGGCAGGCTCGCCCTTGTCGTTGAGGAACTCGTAGGGCGGCTTGTCCCAGTCGCAGACTACCGTCACGGGGTGGCTCTCGTTATAGCGGTCGGAGAGCGACTGAGCCTGCACCCGGAGCGTGATGAGTGATAAGCAGCACGCAATATATATCAGCAGAATTTTCTTCATAGGGCTAAACCAGTTTCTTGCGTTTGATGATGGAGGCGTGGCAGGGAATCATGATGTAGACCGTGGTGCCCGAGCCAAGTTCGGAACTGACCTCGACGGTGCCGCCCATCTGGCTGACCAGCTCTTTGGTGATGGCGATGCCCAGGCCCTTGGTGTCCTGTGTGGCATTGGTGTCCAGCTTGCTCACTTCGGCCAGCACTTCGGGAGGCATGCCCTGGCCGGTGTCGTCGACGGAGATAATCAGTCGGCGGCCGATATAGTCGTAGCGGGCACGCACCACCCCGCTCTGCGTGAACTGGGCGGCATTGGCCGTCACCTGGCCGATGGCAATGCCCAGGTTGACGACGTCAGTATCGACGACCAGCTGCTCGTAGGGGTTCTCCACGATGTAGCGCGTATTGGCATTCTTGTATTTCGCCCAGCCGGTGATGCACTGCGTCTCGAACACCTCGGCAAAGTCTCGCGGCTGCTTGTCAATCTCCACCATGCGGGCCTGCAGACGGGAGAGGTAGAGGATATTGTCTATCAAGTGGAGCAAGCGGTCGGCATTGTCGAGGATGCCCCGTCTGAGCATGCCCTCGTTGGCCGTCGGCCTCTCAGGGTTGAACTGCTCCACATAGTTGATGACGGTGTTCATCGGGGTGCGTATTTCCTGCACCATGTTCTTGACGAAACCGGTCTTCGTGCTCTCCACCTCCTGCACGATGGCCGTCTGCTCGGCCAGCTGCCGCTCAATCTCGCGAAGCTCGCTCACGTCGCGCAGCAGTCCGAGATACTCCACCACATTGCCTTCCTTGTCGTGGAGGGGCGTCAGGTGGAACTGCACCTTGAGCAGCTTGTTGCCCTTGATGCGCAGAATGGTGCGGATGTTCACATGGAAATCTCTGTCGGCCCGCTCGTCCATATCGTTGAGGGCGTGCATGGCATGCTTCTTCGAGTAGTCGTCGACGAGGGTCATGCAGCGGGTCTGGGTGAGCGTGTGCTGAACCTCCAGCACACTGCGGTGGATGGTCAACATGTGGGTGGAAGGCGAGTAGGTGGCCAGGCGCACATCGCTCTCCAGGAGCACGCTGTCGATGTTGGCATTGTATTCCTGCAGCACGCTCCTGACGGCATTCAGGCGGGCTTGCTCTGCCGAGAGCTGTTCAAGGCTCTGGACGGAAGAGGTGATGTCGCGCACGATGGCGAAGATGCCCAGCAGCTCGTGGTTGTCGTCGTAGACCGTCATCAGGCGGAACTCGTTGCACAGTTTGCCCTGGCGGCGAATGCTCTTCACCCGGCGCTTTTCCAGCGGAATCTTGTCAAGGTCCAACAGCTGGGTGGCATAGTAGCCATCGGTCTCCTCCAAGCTCAAGTTGCCTATGTCCAGGATGTCCTGCAGCAAGACTTTCTCGTTGATGATGTCGCTCTCCTGGCAGCAGAACATCTCGCAGGCCTTGGGGTTGATGTTCTCCAGGATGCCGTCTTTGTTGAAGAGGATGATGCCCACCGCCGACGAGTGGAAGATGGCCCAGTAGCGCAGGGTCTGCTCCTCGTCGCGGCGCTGCTGCTCCCGCTCTTCGGTGACGTCCTTCTTGGTGCCGATAATCATTGTGGCCTTGCCGTGACGGTCGCGGCGCAGCACGGAGAGCACGATGACATAGTCGCGCAGCTTCTGGTCGCCGCCCTCGGTGTCGCGGGCCCTCAGTTCCAGCGTCACCTCCTTCTCGCCCTTGCCGGGGCTCTTCTCGCAGTTGGCCAGCTCGTCGAGCGTGTCCTTGAGCTTTCTGAAGTCTTCGGGACTGTAGCGGTGCGAGAACTCGTCCATCGAATAGGTGTAGGCTATCTGCCCGTTCTCGTTGCGCCAGGCAAACTCGTTGGTAAGGATGTTGTAGGTCCACATGCGCACCTGGCTGGTCTGCAGGATGAGCGCCAGACGGCGGTTGCGCTTGTTGTTGGCACGGGTCAGCCGGAAGCTCTGCAGGCGGTAGCTGACGGCATAGACCAGCAGGATGAGCATCAGCAGGGCAGCGGCAATGGTGGTGTAGACCACCCACTCGGGCGTGCCCTCAGGATGGCGCTCAGGATAGAACCACTTGTCCTGCAGGGGCTTGATTTTGTCGGTGGTGTTCAGGTCGGACAGTTCCTCGTCGAGCAGGTCGAGCAGATGCTGGTCGTTCGACATGAACTTATATTCGCCGTGGGGCATATTGACCGGCGTCAGCTCCAGGTTGTCAATGAGGTAGCGGTTCATCAGCCACTTCAGCGTCAGCGTGTTCCACACTATTTGGCCCTCCTCACGGGCGCTGACCCGCTGGATGGCCTCACGGATATCCTTCTCGGGTATGGCATTCTCGCTCCAGTTGTAGTCCTGCATCAGATGGTAGCAGAGCGAACTGCTGTTGACGATGACCTTGACGCCCGGCTTGCCCAAGTCGCGGAAGGTCTTGATTATGACGGGCTTGTTCTTCGGCGTGACCACGCTCTGGGTGAACAGCGTCACGGCGTTCTTGCTGTACAAGCCGTATTCGTCGTGGAAGCCCACTGCCAGTCCGAGCATCAGGTCGCTACGCCCGTTCTTCAGGTCGTTGAAGGCCTGTTCAGAGGGTTTCAGGCGGATGATGTAGGGAATGTTGAGCTCTGACATCATCAGCCTTATCAGGTCGATGTTGTAGCCTTCGGGCTCGCCATTGTCGTTCAGATAGGAATAGGGCCACAGGTCCCACACGTCCTCATAGACCAGAGGATTTTCCGCCGTGTATTCACGGGAATGGGGTGCCACACGCCCCGTGCTGTCGGTCTGTGCTGACAGGCCGGAAGGGGAAATGACGAGGACGGAAAGAGCCAAAAGCCGTCTCAGCACCCTGACCATCGCCATTGCACTATGTCGTCTTCTCATATAGCGGTCGTTGGTTGATAGATAATTGCGGGTGCAAATTTAGACATTTTTTCCCAATTATGCTTGCTTCTTTGCCGTTTTTTTTCATACCTCCGTAGCCGATTTTTGATAATAAAGCCGAAATTGCAAAGTATTTTCTTTATGAATCCTGCATATTCAGGCAAAAAGTGGCTCTGTACTGCCGCCATCGGACTGCTCGTCGCCTACGTCGCTGGGGTGTCATGGCAATAGTCTGCAGCCCAAAACCACGCCTACGCCGAAGCCGCCATCCAGCCGGACTGCCTTTCGGTGCCTTTCGGTGCGCGTCACCCGCTGCCCCGACACCATAGCAGATGCAATCCCTGTCAGATGCCTATGGCATCGGCTGTGCAAGCAGGGAAGGAAACGGAAAATACTTTACATCGCTAAGGGGAGGGTAAAGCAAACTCAGAGATAAGTGCCTTTTATCTCGGAGATAAGTGCCTTTTATCTCGGAGATAAGTGGCAGGCTTGTCAAGTTTGGACGGCCCTTGCTTTGAATTTGCCCCTGCTTTTCATGTGTTTTTCGCGGAGAAAGCACTGACTTTGCTGCGTCAAAAACGAATAAACTCAACTTTCACAAATAGAAAGAGCACAGGAGTTATTTGCAAGCAAAGAACTCCTGTGCTCCAAGAAGTTAAACTTGAATATATAACTGGGAGTCAGAAAGCACATACCCCCAGTTCAGACGGCAGGAGGTCAGGCCTCAGGGGCTGCCGCACGGTCTATCCAAGTCTGGATATCGGCCACAGAGGGTTTGGCATAGTCGAGCTTGTACTTCTTCACAATTTCGCCCAGCTTCTGCTGCAGGCCCTGCGCCTTCTGCTCCTTGATGTCGGAAATCAAGTAGAAGCCGGCCTTGCGCAGCACGTAGACCCAGTCTTCGGCCACACCTATCTCTGCCCACTCATGGATGCTGCTCTGCGGCGCCTTCTTCTCAGGCTTCATCTGGGGGAAGAAGAGCACCTCCTGAATGAAGGTCTTGCCCGTCATCAGCATAACCAGGCGGTCGATGCCGATGCCAATGCCGGAGGTCGGCGGCATGCCGTACTGCAGGGCACGCAGGAAGTCGTGGTCGATAATCATGGCCTCGTCGTCGCCCTTGTCGGCCAGCCGCATCTGCTCCTTGAAGCGCTCCTCCTGGTCGATGGGGTCGTTCAGCTCGGAGTAGGCGTTGGCCAGTTCCTTGCCGTTGACCATCAGCTCGAAGCGCTCGGTCAGGCCGGGCTTGGAGCGGTGCATCTTCGTCAGGGGCGACATCTCCACGGGATAGTCGGTGATGAACGTAGGCTGGATGAAGGTGCCCTCGCAGAACTCGCCAAACAGCTCGTCGATGAGTTTGCCCTTGCCCATCGTCTCGTCTACGTCCATGCCCTTTGACAGGCAGAAGGCTCGGATCTCCTCCTCGCTCTTGCCATAGCAGTCGAATCCGGTCTTTTCCTTGATGGCGTCGAGGATGGGCAGGCGGCGATAGGGGGCCTTGAACGAAATAATCTGTCCGTCAATCTCACGCTCCGGCTTGCCGTTCACAGCGATACACACTGCCTCCAGCAACTTCTCGGTGAACGACATCATCCAGTTGTAGTCCTTATACTGCACGTAGAGTTCCATGCAGGTGAACTCCGGGTTGTGGTTGCGGTCCATGCCCTCGTTGCGGAAGTTCTTGCCAATCTCGTAGACGCCCTCGAAGCCGCCCACGATGAGGCGCTTCAGGTAGAGCTCGGTGGCAATGCGCATATACATGTCCTGGTCGAGGGCATTGAAGTGGGTGATAAACGGGCGGGCCGATGCGCCTCCGGCAATCATCTGCAGCGTGGGCGTCTCTACCTCGGTATAGCCGGCCTCGTCGAGCACACGGCGGATGGTGCGCACCACGGTGGCACGCTGCAGGAAGGTGTCCTTCACGCCGTCGTTGACCACAAGGTCCACATAGCGCTGACGGTAGCGCAGTTCGGGGTCGTCAAACTTGTCGTAGGCCACGCCGTCCTTGTATTTCACGATGGGCAGCGGCTTCAGCGACTTCGACAGCAGCGTCAGCTCCTTGGCGTGGACGCTCACTTCGCCAGTCTCTGTACGGAAGACAAAGCCCTTGACGCCGATGAAGTCGCCAATGTCGAGCAATTTCTTGAATACCGTGTTATAGAAGTCGCCCTCCAGGTCGTCACGCTTGATGTAAACCTGTATGCGGCCTTTGGAGTCCTGAAGCTTGATAAAACTGGCCTTGCCCATCACGTTGCGGCTCATCATACGGCCTGCGATGCACACCTCGCGTGGCTCCGCATCGTCGCTGAAGCTGCTCACAATCTCCGTGGAGAAAGCGTTGGTGGGATACTCTGCGGCAGGATAGGGGTCAATGCCCAGCTGCCTTAACTGTTCTAACGACTGCCTGCGCAGTATTTCTTGTTCACTCAGTTCAAGAATGTTCATTGTATAGACATTAATAATAGATGCTATGCTGATTTAGATGTCTGCCCATCAGAAACGCATGCTGCGCCAACTGGTAGAAATCTGGTCCGACGCGTTGGTAGTAGGTGTCTGCGACTTACGCATATTCATATTCTTGGCCTGCTTCGACACATTGCGCGCCACATCGTCGGAGAGGTCGCCGAAGCTCACGTCGCCATTGGTGTCCTGGATAGCCTTCAGCAGATAGTAGGTGAAGAGGCCGTGGCCCTGCTTGGGATAGCCCTGGGCGGTCTCGTTGCCCTGGGCGGCCGAGAAGACCACCAGTGCGCCATTGCCAAGCGAAGCCTCGTCGGCATCGATTTCCACAGCGCGCAAGCCCTCGGAAACGCCCTCGTTGTCGCGGTTCACACCGCTGAAGCAGGCATCAAGGAAGACGGAGGTCTGCTTGAACTCAAACTCGCCCAGCTTGGCATAGAAATCGTCGAGCGAGATGCCGCGCTTGGGGTTGGTGCCACGCACGTCGACGGGCAGCATATAGGGCTTGTTGTGGTCCTTCACATCGGGTACGCCATGGCCGGCATAGTAGACGATGAGCTTCTTCTCCTCGCGGTTGCCAATGTGTCCGACCCAGTCTTCCAGCTCCTCCTCCAGAATCATCTGCTTGGTGGCGTCTTCTGAAATGTGGATATTGTCGGCGGGAATGCCAAGCACCTTCTTGCAGTAGTCGGCAAAGACGCGGGCGTCGTGGATGGCGTAAGGCACATCGGAGGCAAAGCGGTAGTTCTGGTTGCCGATGACAAGTGCATAGACATTGTTGCGTGAGAACATGCCCGTGGGGATGAACGAGTCGACGTCGGCCGTCATATAGTCATAGTCCACGTCGTCGGCCTTTGTCTTCCTCACCTTGCCGTAAGCCTCGGGGGCAATGCCGTACTCATGGCAGTTGTTGATGTTGATGTAGGAAGGTATGCGCAGTATCTCGCCATTGTAGAGCGAGTGGCGCACACGGTTGTCGACCACTACCTCGCTGGCAAACACATAGTGGCCCAGGATGGCGGTTGGGCTGAGTTCAATGGAGTTGAGCTTGGTGCAAGAGGCAAAAGCCTGGTCGCCCACGCGGCACTGGTCAGGCACCTTGGCAGAGGTCAGCGAGATACAGTTGGCAAAAGCGATGGTCTCAATGCTCCTCAGCTGGACAGGCAGCGAAATGGTGCGCAGGTGCGAGCAGTTCAGGAAAGCGCCCCACCCTATCTGCTTCAGGTCGGTGCCCTCGAAGACCACCTCCTGCAGATCGTGGCAGTTGGCAAAGGCGCACGAGCCGATGCGGGTGATGCCGCTCTCAATCACTACCTTGCTCACGTTGAGCTTCTTCTTGACCCAGGGAGCCACCGTCTTGTTCACGTTGTAGTCTTCCATCGCAACTGTTTGGCCGCTCACCTTGCTGATGTTCATAATTCTCAGGGTGAAGCCGTCGAACTCCCATTTGACATCGGTGCCACAGGTGCCAACGCTTTTGTAAAGACTCTGTGCCGTGGCCATCGGCCCACACAGGATGGTAATCAGGACCATCATCATATATTTCTTCATCATCGTTCTAATATATTATATTGTTGTGTAATACTTGTTTCTATAAAAGTTCAAAACGCCATGCTACATTCTGTACTGCAAGTAGATGCGGTTGACGGAAGAGTCGAACTCGAACTTGTCGTTACTGAACACGCTGGTGGCAAACGACTTGTACTTCAGCTTGGCGGAGCGGTGCTCATAGCCAATGCCAATGGCTTTCCACGAGAGGTTCATGCCGAAGCTGGTGGTCACGCCATGACCCCAGTTGGCTGTGAAAGCGTCGTCCACATCGGAGAACATATTCTGTTCGGTAAACAATGTTGAGTTATTGTTGGCATCCTTGTCGCCGTTGAACTTCATAAAGAGCATTGAGAACTGATAGCCAACGTGGAAATAGAAGTTGAACTTCAGATAGTGGAAGCCACGCTCGTTGGCACCGTTGAAGGGGGCGATGGTGAGCGACGGGCCGAGCGTCATGCTGTAGCTGCCCTCATACTTCTCCATATTCCAAGGCGTGTAATGATAGTCTTTGTCGCCATCTTTTTTGCCACCTTCAGGCACATAGATGGCCTTACTGCTGTAAAGCGGATTGCCATCCTCCTCGGCGAAGTGGTTCACGAAGAGGTCTACACCTGTGTAGTCAATGTTGAACTGCAAAGCATTGGCAATAGGCTTCTTGTGCAGGCGGTAGCTGCGGCCATACTGGAAAGAGGCGCCCCAGTTAGACTTGTAGGTAGGCACCTTTGAGCCAATGCCAGTCTGATAGTCATGGGTGGGCGACAGCTTCGACATGCTGAAGCCGAAGTTCATATAGCTCCTCCTGCCCCACACTTCGCTATAGTGCCTATCAGCGGCATTGAGCAGCGTCACTCTCTGCTGTTCCTCGATGATGTCCTTGATGGTCTTCACCTCTGTGGTGTCCTCCGTCCAGTCAATGTTACTCTGCTTGTTCTCCTCCTGGGCTGCCACAGGGGCGGCTGCGGCCATCCAGAACAGGCAAGCCATCAAAACGGTCATTTTTCTTTTCATACTCATAAGTCATTTAATGATTTGTTATTATTAGTCTTTCGGTTTCGTTACCGTCACAAATTTCTTCTCTACCACCATGTCTTCGTCTCTCTGCTGCGAAATCAGCCATTTCTGGAACTTCGAACTGCTGAGAACCTGGTTCTTGCCTTTTTCCTCAATGTCGCTTGGGCGATAGAACTTGTTTGGCGAGAAGATGATGACGACTTGATATTTCTCCCTGTCGCCCTTGTCGACGGTCAGCGAGATGCTGTTGGCCGACGGGTCCGTTTTTTTGTCGAAGAAGGTGTATTCCTGGCCGCCCTTGACAGGGTGCAGGCCGGAGGTGTTCTTCTTGTAGGGCAGCAGGCAATCGGTCATGTCGGCACTCCACTGGGTCAGATAGACGGCCACATAGCCGTCGGTAGGCGCCTTGAAGGTTACATAGACCTTTTCCTTGTCTCTCTTGTCGGGATAGTCGTAGAACATTTGGGTGGCCACGCGCTTGCCATTGCCATCCTTCATGATTTTCCACTTCAGTTCCGTCTTCGACTGTCTGATTTCACGCGCCTTACCCCATACTTCGGCCTTCAGCACCAGCTTGCCGTCGAAATAGTCCACATCGAACTTAGTCGGCTTGGTCTGTTCAGTCCATACGCCTCGCGCCTTCAGTTCGTGGCTTTCCACATAGTCAGAGGCCGTAGTTTCACCATCAGACTGCATGGTCGTTTCCACCACATCCGATGTCACCAGCTCGCCAAACTCTGCCTTGATGGCGTTGTTTTTTGCCAGTGCAATACACTCTTCCTTAGCTTCCCTAAGCGATAATCTTGAATTGAAGTCAAGCACATACTCGCTTGTGCCATGCACTCTGGCCTCACGCTGTGCTCCGGCAATCATCGCCGTGAATACCGCAAACAGCAGTACTATCATCCTCATCGTCGGTTGCATCATAGCTGCTAAGATAGTTACGGGGTGACTAAATAATACATCTGCACCTCTACCTTACCGTCGGGCTTGTCGCGATAGAGGGTGAAACTGGGCACGAGCTTCTTGACGCGCTGCTGGGTGCGCTGGCTGGAGCTGTCGGTCATCGTCGTGCTGCTGCTTGCGCCCTCGGCACCCTGAACGTTGGTCACGGTCAGGTCCAACTTGTCCGTAATCTCAGTCTCTTTCATCGAGGCCAACTGCTTCGAGGCGTTGCCCTGGGCCTTCCGCTTGGCGCGGTTGATGTCCGTGTCCTCGCCCGTGGCCACAATTGACTGCAGGCTGTCGCCGCCACGGGCCAGCGTCGTCTGGTGCTTGGCCAGCGCGTCTTCAATCTCCTGCCCGCTGCCAAAGACTTTCCAGCCGTCTTTCTTCAGCTGCTTGCTCATCTTTTTGCACTCCTTCTGCACCTTGGCCATGCCCTTCTTGTCGAGCGCCAACGATGGTACGGAAACGAGCAAGAACCCTATGACAATGAGCCACAGAGGTCTAAGCAATGAATATGATTTCTTCATTTCCATTTCTCTATTATATATATTTTGGGTGCAAATATACGAATTTTTGTTTAATCAACAAAAAAAACGGCATATTTTTTCGTTTTTCCTGCGAAATGCGTACTTTTGCAGTTTGATTGTTACTGACGCGCTATGTTCCATCTACTCCACACCGATATCACGCCGCCCGTGAGGCTGAACAACCCCTTCGACTACGAGCCGCATCTGCTGACGCTGTTGGCGGCCCGACAACTTTGCAACTACCTGAACACCCGCCCCGACTGGGCCGACGAGGTGGCAAAAGGCAAGATGTTCGGCGTGCTGGTGTGCACTGACGGCGACGGACGGCTGGGATTTCTCGCGGCCTACAGCGGACAACTGCTGGGGCGGGCAGACTGGCCGTGGTTCGTGCCTGCCGTCTTCGACTATCTGCAGCCCGACGGCCACTTCAAGCAAGAGGAGGCTCGCATATCGCACATCAACAGGCAGGTGGACGCCCTGGAGGCTTCTGCCGAATTTGTCGCGCTGGCCGCCCAATTGCAGGCGGTGAGGGCAGAGGGTGCCCAAGCGGTGGAGGACTACCGCCGGCTTATGGCTGACTGCAAGCTGCGGCGCGACGCTCTGCGGCAGCAGGGGGGCGACCTTGACGAGCAGGCACTCATCCGCGAAAGCCAATACCAGAAAGCGGAACTGCGACGGCTGAAGAGGGCGTGGCTGGCCAAGGCCACCGAGGCGGAGCAGCGGCTGGCACCGTTGGCCCAGCAGTTGGAGACGATGAAGGAGGAGCGGCGCAGACGCTCGGACGACTTGCAGCGATGGCTGTTCCAAAACTTCACGCTACTCAACAGCAGCGGGGAGCGTCGCTCGCTGGCCGACATCTTCGACGGCACACCGCCGTCGGGGGCGGGCGAGTGCTGTGCACCAAAACTGCTGCACCATGCGTTTCTGCACCACTTGCAGCCACTGTGCATCGGCGAGTTCTGGCAGGGGCGGTCGCCGCGTATGGAAGTGCGCCACCACGGTGAGTTCTACCCGGCCTGCCGGGGAAAGTGCAAGCCGATACTCGAATGGATGCTGGCAGGGCAACGGACTACAGCGGACGGACAGGATGTGGGGGCGGAAGCCAATGACGAACAGCTGCGAGTGGTCTATGCGGATGAGAGCATCGTGGTGGTGTGCAAGCCGTCGGGCCTGCTTTCTGTGCCGGGAAAGGGCGGCCTGCCCTCGGTGGAGAGCCTGCTCGCCCAAGACTATGGACAGGTGTATATGGTGCACAGGCTCGACATGGACACGTCGGGACTCCTCGTTGTGGCCCGCACGGCGGAGGCCTACCACCACCTGCAACGGCAGTTTCTGCAACACACCGTATACAAGGAGTACGTCGCCCTGCTCGAAGGCATCGTCAGCGGCGAGGGCACCATCAGCCTGCCCTTGCGCCCCGACCTGGACGACAGGCCGCGCCAACTGGTGGACCGCCACTACGGCAAGCCCGCCACCACAGACTATTGTGTCATTGGAGTGGAAAAAGGCCTTACGCGCATCCTGCTCATCCCCCACACCGGACGCACCCACCAGCTGCGCGTGCACTGCGCCCACGCCGAGGGTCTCTCCCACCCTATCGCTGGCGACACGCTCTACGGCCACAGTTCTTCCCGCCGCCTCTGCCTGCACGCCCGCACGCTCACCTTCATCCACCCCACCACGCAACAGCCGGTGACCTTCACCGCCGAAGCTCCGTTCTGAGAGCGTTAAGCTACGGGGAATGTAGGCGAAAAATTTGTGGTTATTGGTCACATCTCCGTTTCGTTCTGCTTTCGTGCCTGTGCTGCCATCGCGCTAATGATAGTGGCAATGTCAGCCACATCTACTTCATTATCGCCATTCACGTCGTTTGCTACCTTCCCGTCAATCGTCACACTACTAAAGCCAGTGAATATTGGCCGACCATCACGCCACTGGATAGTGGCCGTTTTGTATGGACTATCGGCATAGTCTTCAGCAGTGGCCCAGACGGTAATGATATAGGTGGGATTCAGTTCTATGCAGTTGCCTGAATATTCGCCTGTGTCAGAAGTACAGATACTCACATGACATTCGGCCTCCGAGGGTGACTCACATTCTATCAAAAGTCGGCCACAGTCGTAGGCGATGGTAGGTGTGGCACATTGTTTGTTCTTCACCTCATACTCCACAATCTCCTTGAACTCCTTCCAATAGTAGTCGGCCTCATAGTCGTCCTTACTGCCTTCTGGTACTAACAGGCTTATATTGCGATGTGTGGGGAAGGGGTCCCAGTCGGGAATCAATCTCTTGTCGATGGCTATTGGCTGCCGACTCTCTGCAATGACCGTGGCCAAGGCGTCGCAGCTTTCAAAGGCGTGACTGTCAATGGCTGTGACCGTAGCGGGGATGCGTATTTCAGTCAGGCTCGTGCAATAATCGCACACCATTTCGGGTATCTTCTTCAGGTACTTGGGCAGGGTGAGTGTCTTCAGGTTTCTGCAATAGAGGAACGCAACGCGCTCAATGCTCTCTACGCTATTCGGTAAGTCAATGTGCTCAACATTTGACTCGTAGAAAGCTCCTTCGCCGACTTTTCGCAACGAAATGGGACACCAGACATCCTTAATCATACTACCAGACATAGCACTATTACCCAACTCCTCGATGCCTTCGGGTATGGTGGCCGTCGCGCCAGCATCCTTGGCCGTGGGCCAGAGCACAAGCTTCTTCATATCGCGAGAGTAGACCACACCATCTACGGAGGTATAGAGCGGGTGTTCGTCGGCCACGGTGATGGTTGTCAGCTGTGTGCATCCCAAGAAGTACTGCGGGTATTTCACGAAACGGACATTGGCGGGGATATGGATAGCGGTCAGGCTCTTGCAGCCTGTGCAAATGCTGTTGGGCAGATAGGCAATGGAGGTAGGAATGGTGAGTGTTTGTAGTTTCTCGCAACCGCTAAAGGCTCCTTCGCCAATACTGTCAATGGTGTTGGGCAAATTGACGCTTTCAAGACTTTCGCACCAGGAGAAGGCGTAGCTACCCACCTGTCGGATACCTTCGGGCAGAATGACGCTCTGTAGATAATATAGAGAGCAAAGGCCATCGTCGTCGATAATCTCCGTCGTCTGAGGCAGTACCAACTCACGCAGACTACGGAAGTCATAGAAGAGGTAAGGCGTTATGTGGCTGTCCTTTGTATAATACTTCTTACTTCCGCTGCTATAGTAGCTTTCGCCGCCCTCCACCATTTGCGCACCACTAAGGTCTAACCGCCGCAAGTTGGAATCGCCTTGGAAGAGTGAGCGCAGATAGATAATGTCATCCCCGTTGAGAAGTCCCGTAATGGTGATAGCCGTCTTCAGCTGCGACACGTCGGGCAGTATGTCTTTCAGCATACCTGCCACGGCAACGTCGTAAGTATCAGGGGCATTGAAGGCCATCCCAACATATTCAGTAAAGCCGCTCCAGCCCTGAGCACTTCGGTATAGCTCCTCAGAGCCTTTCGGCACGTAGAGCGTACTGCCAGCCCAGGAGTTTGGCTGTACGCCAAAGGCATCGGCAGCTATGACCGGCGGCTCTGCGGCAAGACAGTAAACCTTCTCTGGATAATCGTATGTGCCGAAGGCATTAGAGCCTATGCTGCTGATGGTCGAAGGCAGCATGATGGTCTGGCCACTCCAGACAAAGACACTTTCACCGATGGTGGTAACGCCTTCGGGGAATACAAGGACGTCGGCTCCTATGTTGCCTAAATACTCGGTATAGCTTGTCTGGCCGCTACTTAGTGTAAGAGTGTCAATGCCGCAGCCGTCGAAGGTTTCGCTGTATATCTCGCTGACTGTCGGCGGAACAGTGAAACTGCCCTTACGCCCCCTTGGGTAGGCCAGTATCTCCGTCTGTTCAACATTCATCAGCACACCATCTTCAGCGTACAGGTATCTGGCACCGGACGCCCATTCAGAATAGGTGACGTAGAAGGCTTTCAAGTTTCTGCACCAGCGGAATGCCCAGAAACCGCTTATAGGAGCATCAGCAACTGTTACGGTAGTAAGCCCGTCGCTTCCGTCAAAGGCATCCCACTCTATGAAGGTTACATTGTAGCTGTTACCGTTGTAATACACATATTCTGGTATTACGATGTCGCCAGAGTAGGAACCGTAGTTATCTCCTTTGACCACGGAGACTTGATTACCCTCAGAACTTATGCTATAATAGATGCCGTTCATTTGGAAATCATAGGCCATTACCATTGAGGCCACACTTATCAGGCAGATTGTCATTACTAACCGTAAACACTTATTTTTCATTTCCGTTCTCATATTGATTATGTTGTTTGTTTAGGATAAACATTCTTTGTTTATTGTACAATAATAAAACGTGGGCAAATTACTTCGCTTATGTATTCTGAGGTATCGGCATAACCTTGTAATCTTAAACGAGTAAATGCCCACGCCATCAGGCGTGAACTATCTACTTTCATTCTTGATTACGTTTCTGTCAATTTTGCCGATTATCAGAATACAAGAATCAAAAGTGGACGTCCAGTCTTATGTCCTATAGTTGTTTTGCTATGGTGGCATACGTATTTTTGTTTTTATGGGTTCAACTATACTTTTGCTTTATCAGCCGCAAAATTACGAAAAAGTTGGGATTCATCAAAGAAAACGGCAATAAAATTGCTCAAAAGGCCCTAAAAGTCGTGCACCCCCCCCTTATTTTGATGATTTTCTCGTCTTTGGCGCACTTTTCAGCCGCGCAGAATTTCAGCATTCTGACCTCATTTTGAAGGAAACGTGTGGCAAAATAGCCCATCTTGTGGCCGAAAGTGGCGGAAATAGATGGTCAATTGTCACGTCTTGGTTACGGCAATTGACCAAAGAGGTTACGGCAATTCCCTAAAGACATTACGGCAATTGTCTGGGTTGCCCCAAAAACTGCTTATTTCTTTTATTGATTATGCGATTTTTGTACCTTTGCCCGCCATAAAAACCTGAAAGGGCGTTTAAACCACAGGTCGAGCGACACCCCCGTCTGCAATCCGTCAGGCCTTCGGCCTTTGCCGCGCCAGAACTTGGGAAGTTACTACCTTATATCAGTCGCTTGTGACGGAACAGCCACCATGCAGCTCCGGCAGTGCTCACGCTGATGACCAGTGCCAACAGGAAACCATAGGGATGGCTCTCCATGCCATTGATGAGGTTCATGCCGAAAAGCGAGGCAATGAGTGTGGGGAACATCATAATGATGGTGACAGAAGTAAGGGTACGCATCACAGTGTTCATATTGTTGTTGATGATGCTCTGGTAGGTGTCCATGGTCGACTCCAGAATGTCACTATAGATGCTGGTCGTCTCGCGGGCCTGCGTCATCTCAATGTTCACATCCTCGATAAGGTCGGCGTCCAGTTCGTCAATTTGCAGTTTGAACTTCAGTTTTGAGAGCAAAGTCTCGTTGCCGCGGATACTGGTTTGGAAGTATGTGAGCGAGTCCTGGAGTCGGGAGAGGCTGATGAGGCTCTCGTTGTTCACGTCCTTGTCCAGGTTGCGTTTTGCCTTGTCAATGAGCGAGTTAATCTGCTTCAGCCGCTTCAGGTACCACACGGCTGTGGAGTAGAAGAGGCGGAAAATCATGTCAACATAATCAGTAAAGCCCACACCACGCTTCTGCTGATAGGAGACGAAGTCAATCATCATGTTCGTCTCGTAGTAGCAGACGGTGATGGTGACATCGCGCTTGTGTATAATGCCCAGAGGCACAGTGGTGTAGGGTGTGCGCGAGCGCACCTCCTTGACGTATGGTATGCGCAGGATGATGAGCATCCATCCGTCGTCGTACTCATAGCGAGCGCGCTCGTCGGTATCGCTGATGTCAGAGATGAAATAGTCGGGTATGCCGAAGCGTTGCTCCAGCTCGTGCTGGTCTTCCTCGGTGGGGCATGTCACCTGAATCCAGCAATTAGGCTGCCACTCTTCCAGTTGGTTCAGCCCGCCAGTTGTGTTCCAGTAGCTTTTCATTGTTGCTTGTCCTCCAAAAAGGGTTAATCAGGCCCAAGGACCAGCAGCAACCCAAATTATGCAGCCATCCTCGCGCCTAAACGTTTAAAACTATCCGCCGGGTAATCGTCCATAGCTGTTTCTTTGTTGATGATTTTAATATTGATTGCTATTATTTGGACTGCAAAGGTACACAATTTGGGCCAATTATCCAAAAAAGAAACCGTTTTTTTCGATAAATAAAAAAAATATTAGTACTTTTGCACGCAGTTTTAAAACACGTCGTTACCTATTTAATATTTTATAGAAACAAACACTTTAGCAAGATATGAAAGGAAAATCGAGTAAGACGGTAAAGAGTGCGATGGCTGGAGGGCTGACGCTCTGCCTGCTGACGCTCTTGCCGCTGACCGCAATGGGCCAAAGGCTGCTCACGCTGGACAGTTGCCGCACCATGGCGCTGCGCAACAACAAGCAGATGCGCGTGGCAGCTGTAAAGCAAGACGTGGCGACCAACATGCGCAAGGCTGCCCGCACGAAGTATCTGCCGCACCTGAGTGCCGTGGGCAGCTATGAGCACACCAGCCGCGAGGTGTCGCTGCTGAACGAGACGCAGAAATCGCTACTACCAAACATGGGTTCCGTCACGCTGGCCTCGCTGCAGCCACAGATGCAGGGCTTGGGTCAGTCACTCCAACAGCTGGGGGGAACGTTTGTGAAACTGGGCGTCCCCGCTGCCGATGTGCAGCAGACGCTGGGCAGCATGCAGACACAACTGACCGACGGCTCGAAGGCTATGGCCGCACAGCTGAACGGCATCGGAGCGCAAATCGTGGACGCCTTTCACACCGACACCCGCAATCTCTGGGCCGGCTCCATCCTGCTGACTCAGCCTGTGTTCATGGGCGGTGCCATCGTGGCCATGAACAAGATGGCCGACATAGGCGAGCAGATGACGGAAAACTCGGCCGAGGCCCGCAGGCAGGCCACGCTCTACAACATCGACCATGCCTACTGGCAGGTGGTGTCGCTGACACACAAGAAGCGACTGGCCGAAAGTTATCTGGAACTGGTGAAGAAGCTCGACTCCGACGTGGGCAAGATGATTGAAGAGGGCGTGGCCACCAAGAGCGAAGGTCTCAGCGTCAGCGTCAAGGTGAACGAGGCAGAAATGGCCCTCACCCAGGTGGACGACGGGCTGGTGCTCTCAAAGATGCTGCTCTGCCAGCTCTGCGGGCTGCCCGTGGACGAGCAAATCACGCTGGCCGACGAGACGGCGGAGAACATCGCCGTAACAGAAGTGACCGCGCTGCCCGACGTGGAAACGGCCAACCAGAACCGCCCGGAACTGAAGATGCTGCAGAACGCGGTAGACCTGGCGCGCCAGACCACCAACCTGCTGAAGGCCGGCAATCTGCCGCAACTGGCACTGACAGGAGGCTACGCCGTGTCGAACCCCAATGCGTTCAACGGCTTCCAGAAGAAGTTTGGAGGGTTCTGGCATGTGGGCCTGCTCCTCAGAGTGCCTCTGTGGAACTGGGGTGACGTAAAATATAAGGTGCGCGCCGCGAAAGGGGCCACAGCCATAGCCGGACTGGAACTGGAAGAGGCCCGCGAAATGATAGAACTGCAGGTGAACCAGAATGCCTTCCGCGTGGGCGAAGCCAACAAGAAGCTGGCAATGGCCCAGGCCAACATTGCCCGTGCCGACGAGAATCTGCGCACGGCCAACCTGGGCTTCAGCGAAGGTGTCATCTCGCCCACAGTCGTCCTCGAGGCGCAGACCAGCTGGCTCCAGGCCCAGTCGCAGAAGATCGACGCTGAAATCGACGTGAAGTTCAGTCAGGTGGAACTGCAGAAAGCCCTTGGCACCCTGCAATGAAGCGATGCCATCAATCATCACCAGATAGCGTGATAACGAGATAACGAAAAAGAAACAACAACGAAATAACGAAACAATACAATCATGAACGAACAAGCAAAAAAGCAGCATAACAACATCCTGCTGGCCATCGTAGGATTTGCAACCGTAGTAGTCATCGTGGCACTCATCGGATACCTTGCCCTTGACCGCGACCCGGACGTGATCCAGGGTCAGCTGGAGGTCGAGGAGTACCGCGTGTCGAGCAAAGTGCCGGGCCGCATCCTTGAACTCCGCGTGAAGGAGGGCGACTACGTAAAGGCTGGCGACACCCTGGCTATCCTCGACGCACCGGAGGTGAACGCCAAGATGTCGCAGGCGCAGAGCGCCGAGGCCGCCGCCGCCGCCCTGGAGCAGATGGCGCAAAACGGCGCCCGCAAAGAGCAGATACAGGGTGCCTTCCAACTGCTGCAGCAGGCCAAGGCCGGCCTCGAGATTGCCGAGAAGTCGTACAACCGTGTGCAGCGCCTCTTCGACGAGGGCGTGATGTCGGCCCAGAAGCGCGACGAAGCCTATGCCCAATATAAGGCCATGGAGGCCCAGATGAAGGCCGCCGAGAGCCAGTACGAAATGGCCAAGAACGGTGCCCGTCAGGAAGACAAGATGGCTGCCGCCGCACAGGTGGGCCGCGCCAAGGGTGCCGTGCAGGAGGTGAACAGCTATATCAGCGAGACCATCCAGGTGGCGCAGATGGACGGCGAGGTGAGCGACATCTACCCGAAGGTGGGCGAACTTGTTGGCCCCGGCTCGCCCATCATGTCCATCTCGATGATGGACGATATGTGGGGCACGTTCAGCATCCGCGAAGACCTGCTGAAGGACATCAGCATCGGCAACGAGGTGACCGTCTATGTGCCCTCCTTCGACAAGGAAATCAAGATGAAAGTCTACTATATGAAAGACCAGGGCAGCTATGCCGCCTGGAAAGCCACCAAGGCATCGGGCCAATACGACCTGAAGACCTTCGAGGTGAAGGCGCGCCCCATCGACAAGCTCGACGGTCTGCGTCCGGGAATGACCCTGATTTTGAAGCACTGAGAATTGAGGCCAGAAGATGAAGTATCTCTCTCAAATCTTCGACATCGCGCTGCGCGAACTCAGCATACTCTACCATAACCGCATTTATGGCTTCTGTATGGTGGTGTTCCCGCTGCTCACCATTTTCTTCTTCACCAGCATGCTGGATGAAGGTCTGCCACAGGATTTGCCCATCGGCGTGGTCGACCAGGACAACAGCTCCACGTCACGCAGTCTGGTGCGCAAGCTCGACGAGTTTCAGAGCACCCGCGTGGTGGCCCGCTACCCGTCGGTCAACGAGGCGCGGTGCGCCATGCAGGAAAACGAGATTTACGCTTTCCTCTACATCCCGAAGGGCATGTCGGAGAAGTTGCTTGCCGGACGCCAGCCCAAGGTCTCCTATTATTACTCCACCACCTCGATGCTGGCCGGCTCGATGGCCATGAAGGACCTGAAGACCATCACCACGCTCGGCTCTGCCGCCGTGGGGCAGTCGGTGATGAGTGCCAAGGGCTTCACTCCCAGCCAGATCAGGACTTTCCTGCAGCCCATCAGCATCGACACCCACCAGATAGCCAACCCCTGGGGCAACTACAACGTCTACCTGTCGACGGCGCTCGTGCCAGGCATCCTGATGCTTTTTATGATGCTCATTGCCGCCTATTCATTAGGCATGGAGCTGAAGTTCGACACCGGCAAGGAGTGGCTGGCCAAGGCCGACGGCAACATCGCCGTGGCCATCGTGGGCAAGTATCTCATCCACACGCTGGTGTTCCTGCTCATCGTCGCCTTTTTCCAATTCTACATCTATGGTGTGCTCGACTTCCCCCGCTTCGGCAGCGTGTGCCACATCGCCCTGCTCTGCCTGCTCCAGGTGTTGGGCTCCATCGGTTTCGGCATTTTCTCCTTCGGTCTGATGCCCTCGCTCCGCATGTCGATGAGCGTCTGTTCGCTGTGGGCCGTGCTCAGCATTTCCATGGCCGGCTCCGCCTTCCCCGTCATGGCCATGGACCCTCCCCTTCAGGCGCTGTCGTGGCTGTTTCCGCTGCGCCACTATTTCATGCTCTATCAGATCACGGTGTTCAACGGGTTCCCGCTCATCGACGCCTGGTTCCACCTTGTGGCGCTCGTGGCCTTCACGCTGCTGCCCTGGATTGTAGTCCACAAAATTAAAAACGCAATGCTCACCTATGTCTATATTCCATAAATTCAAAGAGTTTGTAGTCGACGCTGCCTACATCTGGCGCCAGGAGATGCGCCAGGTGTTCCACGACGAGGGTGTGCTCATCTTCTTCGTCTTGGTGCCGCTGGTCTATCCGCTGCTCTACTCGTGGATCTACAACAACGAGTTGGTGCGCGAGGTGCCGGTGGTGGTGGTCGACCATTCTCACTCGCAGCTGTCGCGCCAGTTCATCCGCCTCTGCGATGCCTCGCCCGATGTCCATGTGTCCTACTATGCCGGCGACCTCGACGACGCCAAGTCGCTCGTCAGCCGCCAGTTGGCCAAAGGTGTCTACTATATCCCCTCCGACTTCTCCACCCGCCTCAACCGCTTGGAGCAGAGCGTGGTCAGCGTCTATTGCGACATGTCGCTCATGCTCACCTATAAAGCCATCTACCAGACGGCCATGACCGTTTCGCAGAAGATGGGTGCGGGCATGAGGGTCAAACTCTCAGGCAACTACACCAATCGCGAAGACGTGGTCAGTGTGCAGCCTTTGGCGGTCGACGAGGTGCCCATGTTCAATCCCTCCAACGGCTACGGCAGCTGCATCCTGCCCGCCGTGCTTATGCTCATTCTGCAGCAGACGCTGGTGCTCGGCATTGGTCTGTCGGCAGGAACGGCCCGCGAGCGCAACCGCAACGGCCAGCTTGTGCCCGACGACCAGCGCTATCGCAGCGTTTACCCCATCGTCAGCGGCAAGGCGCTCTGCTATGCCATGATTTTCGCCGTAATGGGAGCCTATCTGTCGATGGTCGTCCCCCGCATGTTCTCCTTCCCCATGCTTGCCGACGGAGCAGACCTGATGCTGATTTTGATTCCCTTCATCCTGGCCAGCATCTTCTTTGGCATCACCGTCTCCTGCTTGGTGCACTACCGCGAGAACGTGATGCTCCTTGTGGTCTTCATATCTGTTCCGCTGCTCTTCCTCACCGGTGTGTCGTGGCCCCAAGCCAGCATTCCCGGTGCCTGGCAGGGCGTGTCGTGGCTGTTCCCCAGCACCTTCGGGGCCAGGGCCTATGTGCGCCTCAACTCCATGGGAGCCACCTTCGGTCAGGTGCTGCCAGAGGTTCGCTACCTGTGGATTCAGGCCGCCATCTATTTCGGAGCCGCCTGTCTGGTCTACGGCCATCAATTGCGCTTGGCACGCCGCTTGTCGAAAGGAGAATGAAGGAAACAAGCCGTTTCCGTGTTAAAAAAGACTAAGAAATGCGGGAATCTTGACAAAACAGAAGGCTTAACTCCCAAACTTTTTGTAATTTTACCGCCTGAAACGCTTTGCTGGCAGCCCTACTGCCACGAAACGTTGTGGAAAGAACTAATCGAATCAGTAACTAAACAGGTTAAATGATGGACTCTCAAGAGAATGTCCTCGTCAATGCTTCGCCAGTCGAAGAAGAGGCAAAAGTAGTTAACCAGGAAGCTGCCGCTCCTGAAGTATCAACAGAAGAAACAGCAGAAGCACCACGCAGGGTGTACAACACCAAGCAGGAAGTGCTGGACCGTGTGAAAGAGATTGCCCACGGTGAGGAGCCACCCCAGAAAGAGGAGGTGGAACTGCTGAAGACCGTCTTCTACAAGCTGCACATCGCAGAGCGCGAAGCCAAGCTCAAGGAATATCTTGACAATGGTGGCGAGCCTGAGAGCTATCAAGTGACCCCCGACGAAGACGAGGAGGTGTTCAAGGCCGAGATGGGCATCATCAAGGAGCGCCGACAGCAGCAGTTCCGCGAGCAGGAAGCCGAAAAGGAGGAGAACCTGAAGCGCAAACTGGCCATCATCGAGAAAATCAAGTCGATGGTCACCTCGCCCGAAGAGGCCAGCAAGACCTATCAGGAGTTCAAGGCCCTGCAGCAGGAGTGGCGCGACATAAAGGCCGTGCCCGCCGAAAGGGCCAACGAGCTGTGGCGCAACTACCAGCTCTACGTGGAGCAGTTCTACGACCTTCTCAAGCTGAACAGCGAGGCCCGCGAGCTGGACTTCAAGAAGAACCTGGAGGCCAAGACGCGCCTCTGCGAGGACGCTGAGAAGCTGGCCGAGGAGAGCGACGTCATCGGCGCCTTCCACAAGCTGCAGCAGCTCCATCTGGAATACCGCGAGATTGGCCCCGTGAGCAAAGACTTGCGCGAGGAAATCTGGCAGCGCTTCAAGGCCGCCTCGACCGTGGTGAACAAGCGCCACCAGCAGTTCTTCGACACGCTGCGTGCCCGCGAGGAGGAGAACCTGGCCCGCAAGACCGAACTCTGCGAGAAGGCCGAGGCCATCTGTGCCGAAGAGAACAAGGGCAGCGGCGACTGGGATCGCCACACGCAGGAAATCATTGCCCTGCAGCAGGAGTGGAAGACCATAGGCTTTGCCCCCCAGAAGATGAACGTGAAAATCTTCGAGCGCTTCCGCACCGCCTGCGACACCTTCTTCACCAAGAAGACTGAGCACTACAAGGCCCTGAAGGACACCTACAAGGAGAACACCGAGAAGAAGCGCGCCCTGATAGAGAAGGCCAAGGCCCTGCAGGACAGCACCGATTGGCGCTCAACCGGCGACAAGCTCATCGCCCTGCAGAAAGAGTGGAAAACCATCGGCATGGTGCCCCGCAAGATTGGTGATCAGCTGTGGGAGGAGTTCCTCGGTGCCTGCAACAAGTTCTTCGAGGCCCGCAATGCCGCCGGAGCCGGACAGCGCAGCGAGGAATACAGCAACCTGGAGAAGAAGCGCGACGTGGTGGCCCGCCTCAAGGCCGCTGCCGAGGAGGCTGGCGAGGGTCTGCAGGAGAAGGTGCAGCAGCTCGTAGAGGAGTATAATGCCATAGGCCACGTGCCCTACAAGGAGAAAGACAAGCTCTACGAGGAGTACCATGCCGTGCTCGACAAGCTCTACAAGGAGCTCAACATCTCTGTGGCAAAGCGCCGTCTGAACAAGTTCAAGGACAGCCTCAAGCAGGTGGCCGAGCGTGGAGAGGGTGCCCTGGACAACGAGCGCACACGCCTGATGCGCCAATACGAGCTGATGAAGCAGGACATCCAGACCTACGAGAACAACCTGGGATTCCTCAGCGCCAGCTCGAAGAAGGGCAACTCGCTCATCGACGAGATGAACCGCAAGATGCAGAAGCTCAAGGACGACATGCAGCTGGTCAAGGAGAAAATCAAGGCCATCGATGCCGAGAACAAGGCACAGGAGCAAGAGGCGTGAAACAATATCTTGACTTGTTAGACCGCATCCTCCGCGAGGGTGTGAAGAAAGACGACCGCACTGGTACCGGCACGCTGAGCGTGTTCGGCCACCAGATGCGGTTTGACCTTCAGAAGGGGTTCCCCCTGCTCACCACCAAGAAGCTGCACCTGAAGTCAATCATCTACGAGCTGCTCTGGTTTCTGCAGGGCGACACCAACGTGAAGTATCTGCAGGAACACGGTGTCAGGATATGGAACGAATGGGCCGACGCCGACGGTGAGCTGGGCCCGGTCTACGGTCACCAATGGCGCTCCTGGCCCGACTACGAGGGCGGTACCATCGACCAGATAAAGATGATATTGGAGCAAATCCGCCAGACGCCCAACTCGCGGCGCATGCTCGTCTCGGCCTGGAACGTGGCCGAGGTGAACAAGATGGCGCTGCCGCCCTGCCACACCATGTTCCAGTTTTATGTGGCTCCGCCTGCTGAAGGCAGCACCCGCGGCCGCCTCTCGCTGCAGCTCTACCAGCGCAGCGCCGACACCTTCCTTGGGGTGCCGTTCAACATTGCTTCCTACGCCCTGCTCTGCATGATGGTGGCACAAGTGTGCGGTCTGGAGCCGGGCGAGTTTATCCACACCACAGGCGACACCCACCTCTACCTGAACCACTTGGAGCAGGCGCGCCTGCAGCTCACGCGGGAGCCCCGGCGGCTGCCCACCATGCGCATCAACCCCGACGTGAGCGACCTTTTCCAATTCCATTACGAAGATTTCTCGCTTGAGGACTACGCCCCCTGGCCCCACATCAAGGCCGAGGTCAGCGTTTGATGTCCTTCAGCACAGCCACGGCCTCGCCCACGGTGGGCACGTTGGCTATCACCATTGACCGCTTGCCGTTCTGCTCGCGCAGATTGCAGCGGGCAATGTTGCGTGTGGCATAATCGATGATGCTGCCGAAGGTCTCGCTCTGGTAGTAGGGGCTGTCCTGCTGACTCACGAAATAGAGGAACATGCGGCCCTGCTTGAGCAGTATCTTCTCGCAGCCCAACTGCTTGCCCAGCCGGCGCAGAGGCACCACATGGAGCAGCTCCTCGGCCTGATGGGGCAGTGAGCCGAAGCGGTCCACCAGCCTCTGCCTGTAGGCTTCCAGTTCCTGGTCGTCGCGGGTGTTGTCCAGTTCGCGGTAGAGGAGCATGCGCTCGGAGTCGCTCGGCACAAACTGGTCGGGGAAGTACATCTCCAACTCCGACTCCACCTGACAGTCGGCCACATAAATTGAAGACTGGAGATTGAAGATGGAAGATTGGCTGCCGGCAGAGGCGTCTTCGGTCTTCAGTTTGGCATCCTCCACATCCACCTTCTCGTTTTTCAGCTCGGCCATTGCCTCGTTCAGTATTTTCTGGTAGGTCTCGTAGCCCAGGTCGGATATGAATCCGCTCTGCTCCGCCCCCAGCAGATTGCCGGCACCACGGATGTCGAGGTCCTGCATGGCAATATTGATGCCGCTGCCCAGGTCGCTGAAGTTCTCCAGCGCCTCCAGCCGGCGGCGCGAGTCGGGCGGCAGTGCTGCCAATGGCGGTGCCAGCAGATAACAGAAAGCCTTGCGATTGCCACGCCCCACGCGGCCGCGCATCTGGTGCAGGTCGGAGAGGCCGAAGTATTGGGCACCATTGATAATGATGGTGTTGGCATTGGGTATGTCGATGCCGTTCTCGACGATGGTGGTAGAGAGCAGCACGTCGTAGTCGTAGTCAGAGAATCCCAGCACTATCTTCTCCAGCTCCTCGGGGTTCATCTGCCCGTGGCCAATGGCTACGCGGCAGTCGGGAATGTATTTCTGAATGGTTTCCTTCAGGCGCACCAAGTCGCCGATGCGGTTGTTGACAAAGAACACCTGTCCGTTGCGGCTCATTTCGAAGTTGATGGCCTCGACGATGATTTCTGGCGAGAAGGTGTGAATCTCCGTCTGTATGGGGTATCGGTTGGGCGGCGGTGTCTGTATGACGCTCAGGTCGCGGGCGCCCACCAGCGAGAACTGCAGCGTGCGGGGTATGGGCGTGGCGCTCAAGGTGAGTGTGTCCACGTTGGTCTTCATCTGTCGCAGCTTCTCCTTGGTGCTGACGCCGAACTTCTGCTCCTCGTCGATGATAAGCAGCCCCAAGTCCTTGAAGTGCACGGTCTTGCCTATGAGTTTATGGGTGCCAATGAGTATGTCCACCTTGCCTTCTGACAGGTCCTTCAGCACGGCGGTGGTCTGCTTGGCGCTGCGTGCCCGCGAGAGGTATTCCACCCGCACGGGCATGTCCTTCAGACGGCTGCTGAAGGTGCGGTAGTGCTGATAGGCCAGCACCGTGGTGGGCACGAGCACGGCGGTCTGCTTGCCGTCGACGGCTGCCTTGAAGGCGGCCCGCACGGCCACCTCGGTCTTGCCGAAGCCCACATCGCCGCACACCAGGCGGTCCATGGGCACGGGCCGCTCCATGTCGGCCTTGACGGCCTGGGTGGCCTTCAGCTGGTCGGGTGTGTCCTCGTAGAGGAACGAGGCCTCCAGCTCGTGCTGCAGATAGGTGTCGTGGCTGAAGGCGAAGCCGCGCTGGTGGCGGCGCGAGGCATAGAGGCGTATCAGGTCGCGGGCAATGTCCTTGATGTGCTTCTTGGTGCGCTCCTTCAGGCGCTCCCACTGGCCGGTGCCCAGGGTGGAGAGCCGCGGAGCCTGTCCGCCGTCCTGCGCCTTGTATTTGGCCACCTTGTAGAGCGAGTGGATGCTCACGTAGATGGCGTCGCCCCGCTGGTAGATGATTTTTATCATCTCCTGATATTGTGGGGCGCCGGGCGTATTGCCCGCAATGGGCATCCTGACCAGCCCGCCAAACTTGCCGATGCCATGGTCTACGTGCACCACGTAGTCGCCCACCTCAAACTGCTGTATCTCCTTCAGCGTGAGGGCCATCTTGCCGCTGCGGGCCTTGTCGCTCTTCAGGTTGTACTTATGGAAGCGGTCGAAAATCTGGTGGTCGGTGAACAGGCAGAGGCGCAGGTCCTTGTCCACAAATCCGGCGTGTAGCGTCTTGTCCACGGCGATGAAGTCGGCCTGATGTGCCTTCAGCTCGTCGCTGGCCAGTATCTCCTTGAGGCGCTCGTTCTGCTTCTGGCTGTCAGCCAGCACGTAGATGGCATAGGCTTTCTCCCGATAGTCGGCAAAGGTCTGGGCCAGCAGCTCGAAGTTCTTGTGCAGCAGCGGCTGCGGGGCGGTGTCGAAGTGCAGGACGAGGGCCGACGGCCGGCAGCGCTGCCCCTCACTGCCCAGCAGAATCATTCGCTTGGGCCCGCTGTCGGCCACAAACTGGGCGCCGGTGCAGATGCGGCTGTCGCGCTGCATCTCGCGGCGTATTTCCTGTTCCTCCACCTCGGTGGCGCCCTCCAGACGCTCTGTCAGGGCCTGGGCCGAGAAGCCCTCCTGCCAGATGCGCTCCACGGTGTCGCAGACAAACTGGTAGTCGCGGAAGACGAGCAGCGCGTCGGCAGGCAGGAAGGAGAGGAAGGTCTCCTTGTCCTCGACGGCCGAGAGCTCCGGCACGATGTCTATACTGGTGCGGCGCTCGCGGGAGAGCTGGTTTTCCACCTCGAAGGTGCGGATGGAGTCGATGTCGTCGCCGAAGAAATCGATGCGGAAGGGATATTCGCTGCTGAAGGAGAAGACGTCGACAATGCTGCCGCGCTGGGCAAACTGGCCCGGCTCGTAGACATAGTCCACCTCGCGGAAACCGAAGTCGCGCAGCGTCTGCAGCACGCCCTCCACATCGGTGGCCTGCCCCTGCTGGAGCGAGAGCGTGCGCTGGTCCAGGCTCTTCCGCGTGACCACCATTTCGGCCACGGCCTCGGGGTAGGAGACGATGAACAGCGCGGCCTGCGCCTCCGTCAGCGAACTGAGTCGCGAGAGCACCTCGGTGCGCAGTATCTCGCTGGCGGCATCCTTCTGGCCGTACTTGATGGCACGGCGGTAGCTGCTGGGGAAGAAGAGCACCTGGGCATCGCCCATCACCTGGCACAGGTCGTGGTAGAAATAGCCGGCCTCGTCGGCATCCTGCAGCACGAAGAGGAAGGTCTTGCCAGGCCGGTCCTTGGGCTCTTTCGCCACCGCCTGCAGACCGCCGAACACCATGGCCGCTGCCGAGGCCTGCAGGCCCGTCAGCACCATTGTCTGCACGCTCTCGTCGGCCACCGCCCGGCGCAAGGCCATCACCTGCGGGTGACGGCCATAGAGTGTCTGAAGCTCCTGTATGCTCATCAGATGGAGCCTAATAGGTTTTGTTGATGGTGCCGCCCCACTCGGTGTCGGCTGTCACCACAAATGTGTCCTGCCCAGGCTCATCGGGTTCGTCCACCGGATTGGTGCTGGGCATATCAGTAAAAAAACTGCCTGAAAACTCGGTTATCATGTTGCGCTCTACGGTGACATCCTTGAACTGGCGCTCCTTCACAATGACATCCTGCGCGTTGTAGGCCGTCACGGTCAGTGTCAGGCTGGCCGATGCCTCGCGGGGGATGGTGTACAGGTCGAAGGTGTAGGGCGGGCCGTCTACCTCGGCCGCATCAACCATGACCGACTGCTTCGAGGCCACGCAGCCCAGGCCGGTCTTGGCGTTGAGTGCTCCGCTGCCGCCGGTGTAGTAGAAGCGAATCTTGGCCACGCTGGAGGGCAGCTGGTCGTCTATGACAAAGCGCACCATGGCCGTGGCCCTGGTCAGGGTGATGTTGTGGGTCTGCGGCTCGGAACTGACCTGCAGGCTGCCATAGCTATAAAAGGTGTCGGAGAAGCCCATCGCGTTGGTGAACTGCAACTTCTCCGGGGTGGTCAGCGTGGGGTTGCCGTCGCTGCTGTGGGCCAGCACCAGCAGTTCGTAGCTGCCGGGCGAGAGCTGGAGCGAGGCCTGCCCGAAACCATCGTCGGTGGCCGTCTGGGTGACCGAGGCTACCTTCGCCCCACCCTGATAGAGCACAAAGCAGAGGTGGGTCCAATAGGCGGAGCCGTCGGCGCGGGTCTGCCAAGCACCGCCGTCGGCACTGCCCGCCACGCGGAGCGTCACATTGCCCTTGGCAGCGGGCGCGGCGGGAGTTTCGTCATCGTCGGCCACGGCCATTTTCTCGCACGAGGCCAGTGCCACTGCCAGCAACGACAGCAGCAGAAGGGTCTTCACATTGAAGTGCATCATAAGTCGAAACATCATTTAGGTTCTGTCTGCAAAGTTACACTTTATTCTGCTAACAGCCAAATTTTGCCCAGAAAATATTCGTTTTGGCCAGCCATTCGGGCTAATTCGGCCGAATTTCAGTTCCCCCCGCCCCTGCAAGGGGTACTTCAGCCGTTCACGCGCCTGTACAAATTTATACTATAACAACGGGAGGCCGGAGAAAAAGCTGCGGGAGGCCGGAGAAAAAACTGCGGGAGGCCGGATATAAACTTAATGGGTCGACGTAATTTAGATAAATTACGACGAAATTTATATAAATTACGACGTAATACAAATAAATTACGTCGTAATTTAAGTTTTAGGTTTTGGCAAAAGATGTTTTAGCTACGGGCACCGACATAAATAGTCCGGGCCGCACAACCTTTTAGGTGTACGGCCCGGACTCTTTCAATCATTTACGCTTTCCAGAATGGCACCCATGCCTGCGCTTGGTTTATTTCCTCTTGACAGTGAACTCCACTTTCTGTATGCCGCGCTTGTAGACATTGCAAAGGATGAGGGCGAAGTGCAGCGTCTCGCCCTGTTTCATCGATTGCCGGACGTGTGCCATCTCGCTTTCGGTCAGTATGTTCTTGAAGAGGAAACAAGCATGCTTGCTCGGCGCAAGGCGTATCTCATCGGTAAGCGGTGAAAGGACGTAGGCGTAGGTTGCCTGATAGCGGGCACCTGCCTGCCATAGCGGGTGGCTCTTGTCGAGAATGTTCTCCAGGTAGATTCGTGCATCCTTGTCAAATTCGGGTGTCGGCGTGCCGTCGGCGTATGTCACCTTGCCATCAGCATCCACCAGATATTCACCCCCTTTGGCTATGGCATACTTTTCTACAGGGCACTGCTGCTCATATTCGATGTCGGTTTCTGTCTTTACTTCCTTCTCCACAGGCTCTGCCACGTCTGCCACTTTCTTGTCGGAGAGGATGCGCACCAGTTCGTAGGTACGGTTGCTGGCATCCTGAGGCGGATTGGCCAAAATAGTCCGCTTCACGCGCAGCTCGTATTCATGGCCTCTTTCGTAGGTGAAACCCTTGATCTCGCTGAAGTACAGGTTCTGCCACCTGCCCGGTTCGTCTTCTGTCATCACGCGCATGCACTCGATGGGATGCTCTCCCATGCTGTCAAAGAGGTCGTACATCACGCCCGGTTCAGCGGAGACGCTCATGGTCATCTCATTGGTAATGTCCTTGTCGTCATCGTCGCTGCTGCAAGAGGCAAGGGAGAAAGCAGCAAGCATCACAAACATGATTCTCCAAATCTTCATTGTTCTCATTTCCGTTATCATTTCGGTGTTAATGTTCTACTTTATGTAAAACACCGAAAAATGGAAATCTTGCACCACCAGAGCGTTAAATATTCTAAATCTTAAGGTCTATAATCGACGCAAGTCTGATACCGCATCCGATTCTGAGGCAGCATGACCATTAAATCTATGACAGGTTTGTCTCGCAAAACCGCCGTTGAATCCCAGATGCTTCGTGCATCTGAGAAACAACGGCGATACCGTTCAATTACGGGGAAATTCCGATCAGTGTCTCATTATTTACCTTTTCACCACCTTCTTGCCGTTGATGATGTAGAGGCCCTTCTTGGCACCCTCCACCTGCTGACCGGCAAGGTTGTAGATGACGTCGGTGGCGGCATTGGCCGTCTTGTTGCTCACGGCACGGATGCCGGTGACGAGCTGGCTGTCTTCAGGCTCAAAGCCGATGTAGCTGATGACGGCAGGCACCTTGGCGTCGGCCAGCGTCAAGCCAAAGGTAGTGGTCCAGCCCCAAGTGGAGGCACCCGTTCCGTCGAGATAGCTCTTGCCCTCGGCATTGAAGCCGCTGGCGAAGGTGGCGTCGGCAGTGACATCCCAGGCATAGGTGGTGATGCCGTCCAGGCCATCGATGATTTCGGTGGGAGGCACCTGTCCGCCGTTGTTCTTGGCGTTGAGCCACCACAGATAGCTCTTGCCCTCGTCAGCGCTCAGACCGGTGGCACGGATGACGAAATACTTCACGGGCTGAGAGACGAAATAGGTCTTGTCTGACTTGAAGTTCAGGGCCACGTTGTTGTCGCCCTGTGCATCGACGGTGATGGTGTTGGCCACCGGGTCGACCACAACGTTGTCAGGGCTGATACGGCCGGGGTCGCCGGCAGGCCACTCAGCGGCCACAAACTCATACTCGAACTCCTCGACGGGATTGGCGATGGTGCTCTGGAAGCCGATGTAGCTGATGACTGCGGGCACCGTCTCGTCGGCCAGCGTCATGCCGAAGGTGGTGCTCCAGCCGCCCTCGTCCTTGAACTCGGTGGTGGCCAGGCCCAGCTGACCGCCAATGGCGATGGTGGCGCAGTCCCAGGCGAAGACGGTCTGGCCATTCTCCTCGTAGATGTCGGTGGGGGCAATCTGCGAGCCGTTGTTGGTGTTGTTCAGCCACCACAGGTAGCTGGCACCCTCGGCTGTGCTCAGGCCGGTGGCCTTGACGACGAAGTAGCGGTCTTCGGACGACACATCGTAGGTGTTGGCCGAGCGGAAGATCAGAGCCACATTGTTCTGGCCCGTCTGGCTCACGGTGATGGTATTGGCAGAGGCATCCACAGTGACATTGTCGGGGCTGATGCGGCCGGCATCGCCTGCCACCCACTCTGTGGCCACAAACTTGTAGAAGCCATCTTCCAGTTCGGGCAGTTCGTAGATGTTGATCTTCTCAATGGCGTTACCCTTAATCAGTTCGAAGCCAATCATACCGTCTTCATCGGCCTGATAGATGGCGCGGCCCACACCCTCGTTGAGGGCGGTCTTCTCGATGCCGTCGTCGTCGGTGCGGGTATAGAATCCATTACCGGTATAGATGAACTCAACGACCTGTCCGGCCTTAATGCCACCAACGGCGGCGCAACGACCGGCACCCGAAGCCAGGACGAGCCCCTGCCCGTCGACGATGCTCCAGCCCTTGTTGTTGCTGACGGCTGCCTGCACGGCAATGTTCTCAAGCCCCTCGTTGGTGCAGAAGAACACGTTGTTGGTCCTCGAGTTGGCATCGTTCCAGATGGCACCGGCAGCCTCTTCCTGCAGTTCCAGGGCGACGTCGCCCATAGCGGTGAAGTCGTATGCCTTGACCAGCTCCCACTGGCTCAGGTCCACATCGGCCACGGTAACGTAGCAGGTGTCGGCAGCAGTGGCCTCGGAGATTTCCGAATTCCATGTGTTGATGATCATGGCCTCGCCAGCGCCTACGGCTGTCAGTGTGCCGTCTTCGGCAATAGTGGCCACAGCCTCGTCAGTGCTGGTCCACACGGTCTCCATGCTGGGCGACACGCTGGCCATCAGCTTGGCCGTTGCGGTGGGTATGAGCTTCAGCGTCTTCGGTGTGATGCTGATCACGGGCACCGTCTCCACGCCGTAAGGCTCAATCTCAATCTTGGCGATGAGCGAAGCCTTGGCCATCTTTATGTCCAGACGGGTGGTCTCGTCGGTGGTGGAGATGGTGTAGGCCTGTTTAGACACCACGTTCTCGTCCACAGAGACGCCCTCGGCAGTCTCGCTGACAAAGGTCACGGTGCCTGTGCCGATGGTGATGGTCACCTTGTCGCCATTCTTCAGGTCCAGGATGGAGAAATAGTGATCCATATCCCAAGAGAACATACCGCAGTTGGAGTCCTTCTTGTTGTTCTTGTTGCGCATGGTGAACTTATAGTCACCGTTAGAATAGGTCTTGTACTCATAGGCGAAACGCTTGTTCCAGGTGAATCCCTCAGCGGTGTAGTCGCCCAGATAGTGCATCGTGGCGTCGTTGACGGTAAAGTCTGCTTCGCCGCCGTCGTTCACGACCCAGGGGCCGCCTTTACCGATTTTCATGCACAGTTCCTGGAAATCGTAGGTCTCCAGAGCATTTGCAGACAACACGCCGCACATCACAAAAGCCAGCACGGCAATCACAAATTGAGATAAAGTCTTTCTCATGTTGTAGTAGTTTTGTTAATAAATCAGTTAATTATAAAAGGGTAGTTAGTAATTCAACAAATTTTCTGGCAAATGCTTTTCCCCACTCGCTGAATGTGGTCTCGGAGGTCGGGACTGCTGATGTTACTAAGACCTTCGTTCATCAAATCCTCGACGTCACGTCCCAGCCCCCGACTGCCGGTGGTCAGCCAAGCCGCCTCATTGGGCAAGACGAGGGCCTTGCGAAAGTTCTGAAACCGTTGCTGCCAGCAGACATCCAAGTCCTCCATAAACATTCTTGTCGTTTGTGGGGGCAAAGTTACTGATTTTCTTTTTAACAGCAAAATAATGAGCGAAAAAAATCCGGGCCGTGCACCCCGTTAAGGATGGCACGGCCCAGAATTTTTGCATTTTTGAGTTTTTACACTTTTACATTTCTCACTTCTTCACCACCTTCTTGCCGTTGATGATGTAGAGGCCCTTGCCGGCCTTCATCACCTTCTGGCCAGAGAGGTTGTAGATGCCCTCGTTGGCCTGCTGGCCATTGGTCTTCACCTCGCTGATGGCGGTAGTGACATTCGGTCCGTAATACATCAGCTTGAAGTTATCGAAGATAACCCACTGGTTGTGCACGGTGGCGGTGACACCTACGTTGATCTTGCCGGCATCGTCGCCCTCGCCGGTCACGTCGAACATGATGGGCTCGATGGTGTAGAGGCCACTAGTGAACGACTCAGAGGCAGCGGCCATGCTGCCCTCCTCGCCAGTCTTCACAGGCACGTCGGCGATGACACCGTTGGCGAAGAATGTGGGAGCTTCGGGAGCATCACCCTCGTAGGCATCCTGACGATAGAAGCCCTGTACGGTCAGTGCGTACATTCCCTTAGGAGCACCCTCCACGGTCTGCTTCACGGTGAAGGCAGCGTGGAAGCTCTCGGCGCAGTTGTTCACATTGTTACCGCCGTTGAAGTTGTGGTTGTTCCAGTTTTCTGCATTCTCCTCTGCGGTCTCAGTGGGAATCCACTCCCAAGCGGCCACGCGCTGGTCGTTGCGGTTGAAGTTCGGGTTCTGCAGCAGGAAGGTAGCGTCGACGGGGGCGTCAACTTTAGCGTCTGCCAGCTCATCCATGCGCTCTTCAATCACACCCAGTTTCGTGACGATGATGAACTCACGCGGCGTAGTGCTCAACACGAGGTTATTGTCGGCGTCGAAGTTGATGTACTGGTCGCTGGCGGGATCGACGATGTAGAATCCGAAGCCCTGATACTCCAGTGCCCATCCATAGGCTGGTGCATCCATATAGAGGTTGCTGCCCAGGAAGTGGCTGTCGCCACCGTTGCTCACCTTTGAGTCGAAGGTCACGGTGTGTGTCTCCTCGTTGGGAGTGAGCGTCAGGTCGAGACCAAGTTCATTCACAATACCGCGTGTACCCCAGTCGTGGCCGGCAGCCATCTTCAGGTCGGTCTCAGCGTCGATGACGTAGTACTCGCCAGCGGCAAAGTTGATGTACCAATTAGCCTTCTTGAATGTCTGCTCGGCAGTCTTAAGTGCCTGCAGTGCAGCGGTCAGTTCCTCAACGGTGGTAGCAGTCGTTGCGCTCTCGGCGGTAGCGATGGCAGCATTGAACTCATCCAGACCCTGTGTGCGGCCTGTGGTCTTCATGGCTTTAGCGGCAGCAATCTCGGCGTTCAGAGCCTCAAGGGCAGCCTTGAGAGCAGCGTCTGCCGTAGCCTCAATGATGGTCCAGTAGCCGTTGTTTTCAGCTTTCTTATTGGCCCAGACGGTAGAACCTTCGGTTTGGTTGTCAGTACCGAACAAGCCGTTAGCTCCACTGATGGTGTAGGTACCGTCGGGCTGATAGTTGAAGTTCACGATGTATGCCTCGTCTTTGTTGGCTGTGGTAGAGAATGTCCATGTGTTGTTTGTGGTCTTTAAGACATACAGTGCAGCCTCGTTGGAGAGGACATAGCCACCCTCAACAGCAGTGATATAGACAACAGCGTCTTTGGCGACGGTTACATTTGTTTCGTTGATGCTCAGATTGCCCTCGGCTGTCTTGTTGGCAATGTAGTAGCCCTGTCCGTCTTTAGGAGCGTTGATGGCGGGAGCGAAGCCAGCCAGGAAATTGCTGAGTGCTTCTTTTGCAGCCTTCACTGACTCCTCTGACTCCTTGGCATCGAAGGCGGCCTTAGCGGCTGCGATAGCCTCGTTCAGCGGTGCAATCTCGCTTTCAGGATACAGGAACAGACCATCGCCAATGGTGTATGTGACGGCCTGGGCCTCAGCAGCCTCGATAGCCTTCTGGAGGTCAGCAAGTGCAAGATCAAGAGTGGAAATAGCCTCTAACTTCAGGTGGCTCACGAAGAGGGCAGGTGTGTTGCCCACTCCGAAGTTGTTCGAGCCAGTGCCAAAGCCCAAGCTGATGGTGATGGGGCTGGCCTCGGTCAGGGCGAAGGGGATGGTGTGGGTGGTCCAGGCACTCTTGCCCTGCATCCACTCAGTGCTCTCGTCGGTGTAGACGGTCTCGCCCACGGTGACGGTGAAGCGGTTCTCGTAGTTGGCCTTTGTGGTGGTGGCGTTAGTGTTCTCCACGTCGAAGGTCAGCTTGTAGGCACCGGCAGGAATCTCAACCGTGGTCTGCGTGTAGGCAGCATAGTTGGTTTGCCAGCGGCACTCCAGTCCGGCAGCAAACTCGGTGGCGAGGTGGGTCTCGTCGACGGTTGAAGCGGGGTGCTCACCACGCACCTGATAGGTGCCGATGAGGCCCATGCCGAAGTCATAGTACATATCTGAATGAATGCCTGTCCAGCCGATGGGGTCAGCCTCGGGATTGAACTCAGCATTGACGATGTAGCCGGCAGGATCGGGTCTGTTGGCCTCCTCGTAGGCCTGGGCGGCCTTAATCACATTGTAGATGGACTGACCAACGGCAACGACATCGCCATTGTCGCCAGCAAGAACATATTGTGCAATTGCGGCAGTTGCAGCATTGTAAGCGGCCTCCAGGGCGGTGACATCCTTGCCGTCATCCTTGCCGGCTTCGATTGTGGCCTTCACCTGCTTGAGGAAAGCATCAACGGCATCTTTCAGGTCGGTCTTGGTCTGCTTGGCGGCAGCCAGCATGCCGTTGAGGTCGTTTGCCTCCATAGCAGCCTTGAGGGCAGCCATGTCGGCATTGATGGCCTCGTTGTCCATCACTTCGAGGTAGCCGACCACCTTGCCCAGTGCAGTCTTGGCAGCGGGAATGGCCTTGGCAATCAGCGTCTCGGCAGCATTCTTGATCGCACTGATGTCGGTGCCTGCAAGAGCGGTCTCGACGGCAGCGAAGTCTTCGGCCAGTGCCGCTGCGGTAGTCTTGTCGAAGGTGTTGAAGAAGCTCTTAGCCTCGCTCAGAATCTTGTTTGCAGCAGGCACAGCAGCGTCGTAGAGAGCCTTCAGCGCTGTAGCCAGTTCCTGAACGGTGGCATCCTCTTTGTCCAGCACGGCCTGTGCAGCAGTGGTGTCCATGCCGAAGGTCTTGGCCATTGCCACAGCATCCGTCAGCGTGGTCTTGGCGGCATTCGTGGCAGAGAGTTGCAGAGCCGTCAGCACTCCAGCAATATCTTCCAAGGTGGCAGATGGGTTCTCCGCAGTGGCCTGAGCACCTGTGATGACGCTGGCCAGTTCGGCATCGTTGGCGTATGCGTTCAGGGCTGTAGCCTGAGTGATAGCCTCGTTGAGCTGGCTCTTTGCAATTTCTACAGGAGTCATGACGCTATAGCCATACACGCCAAAGAGGTAGTCCATCTCGGTAGCGGAGGGCTTGATGAGAGCGAACTCAGCGTTGCCGTCGGCAGCAACAATATAGGCGTGCTTGGTGCCGAAGCTGTACTTCTCGGCATAGACGGCGTTCACAGTCTCAACGGGAGCAAATGTGGCGTCGACCACCACAATGTTGCCAGCCTTGGTATCCTTAATGAGGAGCCATGAGTTAGCTGTATTGCTGTTGATGTACCAGTTTCCGCTGGAACGAAGGCCCCAAGAGCCATCGGTCTGTAAGAGAACGGCCTCGCTCCATGCAGCCTCGTCAAGCAGCAGGGTGGCGTAGGTACGCTCCGAGGCGGTGATAGTTTCATCGCTGAAGGCATTTGCCGACCATCCCTTCGTTGCGGCAGATGCGCTGAAAAGCGTGTTCACATGCTCTGGGAACAGAGCCACGGCGCGGGTTGCATCGGCCGACTTGGCATAGCCTTCAGCCTCTGCATAGGCAGTGATGGTGGCATCGGCAGCCACGGTCAGCTCCTTGGTGCCCGTGAACGAGCCAGTCTCCTCACCGTAGGTATAGTAGATGGTGGCCTCGGGTGAGAGCAACAGCTTGCTCTGATCGGCGGAGATAGTCACGGTGCCGTTAGCGTTGCGCACGATGGCAGGAGCGTTAAGCACAATCTCCACGCCAGCCTCGGCGGCGAAGGTTAGCACGTCGCTCTCAGAAGTACCCTTGACGGCCTTGAAATAGATGTTGCCACTCTCGCTGACGGTCACCTCAGCACCCTCAGTCCAGTTTGTACCGTCCAAAGAGTAATAGAGTGTAGCCCCCTCGGTGTCGCAGGTGGCGGTGATGGTACGGTTGATACCGTCAACCTTTGTATAGGCAGCCATCGGGGTCTGGACGACCTCACCCTCTACATAGTAAGACAGAGAAAGCTCGTCGATGCCGATGGCACCGCCGCAACAAGGCTCGATGACCAGTTCCGTGGGGTTGACATTCGTTTCCGACAGAACTGCATCGGTCACGATGGCAGTGCCAGTGCTGGAGTTGGTGATGGTCAGCTTCACGCCCTCAGAGCTACCGGTGATGACAAAGTGATGCCAGTAGGCGGTCGTGTTCAGCTGATTACCAGTGTTGGCTGTGAAGCGATAGCCCTTGTCGCAGCCTGGCACGGGAAGTGTTGTCTCCGTGGCAGTTCCTCCGACGCTCATCGTAACGGTGGTGTTCCAGTTGGAGTTACCGCTAATGTCGAAGAGACTAACATCTCCAGCTTTCAGTGTGGTGTGGTCAGCCTTACTGTTACATCCGCCTACGGCAGCCCATTCAAAAGAGAGCGTCCATGTCTCTGCCGAGAGATCGGTGCTTCCCAGCGAGATGGTAGAAGCCCCCGGATCGCCGTTGGTATTGTTCCAGGCATTGAGGAACGTGGTGTTCGTGATGACTGAGGTCTTTGTGTAGTCGAGAGACACTCGACTGCCAGCTGTCACCTGAGGTGATGCGGCATCGTCAAAACTGTATTTGACTACAGTCTTGTCGCCTGCCCACGCACCTGATGCCGCAAGCGTCATCACGCCCACGAGCATCGATTTGAGTAGTTGCTTTTTCATAAATGTTAATAATTTGGTTAGTAAAAAAAAATAATTAGAATTTGCTCTTAAGCTGAGTCATAAAGACATCTGGTGTAAAGACTGGTAGCGAACTGAACGGAAGGAAATGTTTGGTGTTGATGGTTACTATCATGTCACATCCGTTACTGGCAGCGCACTGATATTGCAACATATCTTCAAAATCTTGTACCTCTCGTTGAAGTGACGCACGAAGTTGGCCTCCATCCATGTATAGCACATCTACAATAGACTCAAAATCTCTTTCAATAGAGTAAATGTCATGTCTTGGGAATCTTTGCTTTTGAAGTATGTAGGCAATGTTGGCAAAGGAGAGGAAGGAGGCGCACGTAGAAATGTCACCTTCCAAGCCAGCCTGTAGTATTTGCTGGCAGCTGTTTTTCTTCTCGCGGTTCATCACCACCTCAAGCAATATGTTCGTGTCAAGGAAAACTTTCATCTTCATTCTCAGTTTTTTTCCATGATATATGCCAGCCTCGGATCATCTTCAAGCTCCTCCTGCGTGAATTCCCTAACATTGTAATTTCCCAGCCGCTCCACTACAGGAGCCAGTTTTGTGTATTCCTTATTGGGCTTTTTAGTATTCTGCACCAAGAGGGCCAATATACAGCTTTCCACCAAACTGTCTATGCTGGTGTTGTGTCTTTGGGCGTAGTCAACCGCACTATTATATAGGTCAGACCTGATATTTATTGCTGTTGTATTCATATATTGTTTATTTTCCTACTGCGCAACCAATGCCGCAAGCGTCATCACGCCCACGAGCATCGATTTGAGTAGTTGCTTTTTCATAAATGTTAATAATTTAGTTAGTTAATAAAAATAATGAATGGTATAATTCTTTTGTTGTTAATCATTAGTTATAGTTGGCGCAAATTTAAGAAAAAAAAATGTCACAGCGGATAATTCCTCAAAGATTTTAATTTTATTTAGCAAATGAATAAAAATAAGGGTAATTTGTTTGGCAGTCTGCAATTTATGAAGTATCTTTGCAACAAAATTGCATCATCCCCCACTAACGCAATGCTACAAATCCGCTGCAAGAACAACAACATCACGAAGAGTTTCCCTGAAGGCTCTTCGCTGCTCGATGTCTACCAGGAGTTTGCCGACGAGCTGCATCTCCCCTACCCCGTGGTTTCGGCCAAAGTGAACAATGCCTCGCAGGGCCTGAAGTTCAGGCTCTACCAGAACCGCGACGTAGAGTTTCTCGACGCCCGCGAGGGCAGCGGCCACCGTGTCTACGTGCGGTCGCTCTGCTTTGTGCTCTACAAAGCCACGCAGGACCTGTTCCCCGGCTCGAAGCTCTTCATTGAGCACACCATCTCGCGTGGCTACTACTGCAACTTCAAGAAGAAGGCGGGCGAAACGCTTGCCGACGACGACGTGGAGCGGCTGCGCCAGCGCATGCAGGAAATCATCAACCTGGACATGCCCTTCCGCCGCAACGAGGCCACCACCGAAGAGGCCGTGCGCGTGTTTGCCGAGCGCGGCTTCACCGACAAGGTGAAACTGCTGGAGACCAGCGGCCAGATTTACAGCGACTATTACATGCTGGGCGACACGGCCGACTACTACTACGGCCCGCTGGTGCCCTCGGCCGGCTACCTGACGGTGTGGGGGCTGGAGCGACTGCACGACGGGCTGCTGCTGCGCGTGCCCGACTGGAACAACCCCACAGTGCTGGCCGAGAAGGTGGACATGCCCAAGACTTTCGAGATGTTTGCCGAGAAGACACGCTGGGACATCATCATGCGACTCTCCAATGCCGGCGACGTGAACAAGGCGGTGCTCAAGGGCCACGCCTCAGAACTGATTCAGGTGAGCGAGGCCCTGCAGGAAAAGAAGATTGTGAAGATTGCAGAGGAGATAGACCGGCGCTTCCACGCCGAAAAAGACCCCGTCAGGATGGTGCTCATCACCGGGCCGTCGAGTTCGGGCAAGACCACCTTCTGCAAGCGTCTGTCGGTGCAGCTGCTGGCCTGCGGACTGCGCCCCCTGTCCATATCGACCGACGACTATTTCGTGAATCGCCTCGACACGCCCAAGCTGCCCAACGGCGACTACGACTTCGACAACATCGAGACCGTGGAGTATCACCTGCTGGAGGACCATCTGCTCCGCCTGATGCGCGGCGAGCGTGTGGAGGTGCCTGAGTACAACTTCGTCACCGGCAAGCGCGAGTGGAACGGCAAGAAACTGAGACTCTCGTCAGACAGCGTGCTCATCATCGAGGGCATACACGCCCTGAACCCCCTGCTGACGCAGAAGATTGAAGACTCGGCAAAGTTCAGGATTTACATTTCGGCCCTGACCAGCATCTCGCTGGACGACCACAACTGGATTCCGGTGCGCGACAACCGTCTGCTGCGCCGCATCATCCGCGACTACAACAAAGGTGCCTTCACGGCCCAAGAAACCATCAGCCAGTGGAAGAATGTGTGCGAGGCCGAAGACAAGTGGATTTTTCCCTTCCAGGAGACGGCCGACGTGATGTTCAACTCGGCCCTGAACATCGAGTTTGCCGTGCTGCGCACCCACGCCGAGATCATCCTGTCGTCGGTGCCTAAGAACTGTCCGGAATATGCCGAGGCCAAGCGCCTGCTGAAGTTCATCCACTACTTCATCCCCGTGAGCGACAAGGAGATTCCGCCCACCTCCATCATGCGCGAGTTCGTGGGCGGCAGCAGCTTCAAGTATTGAGTGTCTCCAGCTCTTCTGAGAGTTGTTCCCAGCGCTCCACCTCCTCGTCCAGTTGCCGTTTAGTGTCGGTATATTCGGTGACGAGGGTCATGTCCGACGCATTCTTTGGGTCGCAGAGCAGCTGGTCCAGTTCCTTCAGCCGCTGCTCCATGCGGGCAATCTTCTTCTCCGACTCCTCCACGGCTTTCTCGGCCTTCTTCAGCCGTTTCTGCTGCTCCTTGTGGGCGGCATAGTCGTTCTTCTGGGGCGAGACCGAGGCAGGAGGCGGGAGAATGGTTTTGGTGTCTGACTTTGTGTTGCTCTCGCCCTTTATTTCCAGGTTTTCGCCTCTCACCACCACACTGCCAGCCCTGTCGCGCAGGTAGTCGTAGATGCCGCCGATATGCTCGCGCACGCGCCCTCCGCCAAACTCGAAGACCTTGGTCACCAGGCCGTCCAGGAACTCACGGTCGTGGCTCACGATGATGGCCGTCCCGTCGAAGGCGCGAATGGCCTCCTTCAGCACGTCCTTCGAAGGCATGTCAAGATGGTTGGTAGGCTCGTCGAGGATGAGCAGGTTGACCGGTTCGAGCAGCAGCCGAATCATGGCCAGCCGGCTCCTCTCGCCGCCACTGAGCACGCGGACGCGCTTGTCGGCAGCCTCGCCTCCGAACATGAACGCGCCCAGTATGTCGTTGATGCGCAGGCGCACCTCTCCCCGCGCCACGCGGTCGATGGTGTCGCGCACGGTGAGGCTCTCGTCGAGCAGTTGCGCCTGGTTCTGTGCAAAGTAGCCTATCTGCACATTGTGGCCTATCTTCAGCGTGCCGTCGAAGGGAATCTCGCCCATGATACACTTCACCAGCGTCGACTTGCCCTCGCCGTTCTTGCCCACAAAGGCCACCTTCTCGCCCCGCTTGATGGTGAGGTTCACGTGGTCGAACACCAGATGGGCATATTCCTTGCGCACCTCGTCGCAGATGACGGGGTAGTCGCCCGAGCGCAGGCAGGGTGGGAACTTCAGATGCATGGCGGCATTGTCCACCTCGTCAATCTCGATGGGCACAATCTTCTCTAACTGTCGGATTTTCTGCTGCACCTGCACGGCCTTGGTGGCCTGATAGCGGAATCGCTCAATGAACTGCTTCATGTCGGCCACCTCGCGCTGCTGGTTCTCCCAGGCCCGCTGCTGCTGTTCGCGCCGCTCACGGCGCAACACCACATACTCGTTGTACTTCACACGGTAGTCTACGACGTGGCCGCAACTGATTTCCAGCGTGCGGTTCGACACATTGTTGATGAAGGCGCGGTCGTGGCTCACCAGCACCACGGCCCCACTCCATTGGGCCAGCAACTGCTCCAGCCACTGTATCGACTCGATGTCGAGGTGGTTGGTGGGCTCGTCGAGCAGCAGCACGTCGGGGCGGCGCAGCAGAATCTTGGCCAGCTCGATGCGCATGCGCCAGCCGCCGCTGAACTCGCTGGTGGGCCGCTGCAGGTCGGTGCGCTCGAAGCCCAGGCCCATGAGTGTGCGCTCCAGGGCGGCCTCCTGACTCTCGGCGCCGGCCATCAGCAGCCGCTCGTGCTCGGTGGTGTAGCGCTCCACCAGTTCCATATAGTCCTGACTCTCGTAGTCGGTGCGCTCGTTCATCTGCCGTTCCAGCCGCTCCACGCGCTCCTTCAGGCGTGCCGTGTCGGCGAAAGCCTTCTGGGCCTCCTCGTGCACGGTGGTCTGGTCCTGAAGATTCATCACCTGAGGCAGATAGCCAATGGTGGCATCCTGTGCCACGCTGACGGTGCCCGCCGTGGGGCGCTCCTGTCCGCACAGAATCTTCAGCATGGTCGACTTGCCTGCGCCGTTCTTGCCCACAAGGGCAATGCGGTCGCGGGCATTCACCACAAACGATGCGTCGGTGAACAGTGGCTTGATGCCAAACTCTACTTTCAGTCCTTCTACAGAGATCATTTTTTTAGGGGTGAGAGGTGAGAGGTGAGATGTGAGAGGTGAGGGGTGAGAGGTGAGAGGTGAGAGGTGAGATGTGAGAGGTGAGGGGTGAGAGGTGAGAGGTGTCACAAAACATGCATTGTACCCAGACAGTAGAGCAGGGCATAGCCCAACACCATAGACAGGAGACCCATTATGAGACCTATCTTCGACATATCCTTCTGGTTCACCAGGTTGGTGGCAAAGGCCAGCGCATTGGGAGGCGTAGAGATGGGGAGCACCATGGCCGAACTGGCGGCAATGGCCACACCAATAAGTATGGTGGGAGTGCCACCGATGGGGTCAAGCTTGTCGCCCATTGCCGTACAGACAACGGCGAGGATGGGCATGAGCAGAGCGGCCGTGGCCGAATTGCTGATGAAGTTGGAAAGACCGTAGCACAGCAGACCGGAGAGCACCAAGATGAGCACAGGCGAGAACTCGCCGAAGGGGATGCTCTCTACGGCATTGGCAGCCAGGCCCGACTGGTTCAGGCCATAACCCAGGGCGAAGCCGCCGGCCACCATCCAGATGACGCTCCAGTTGATTTCTTCCAGGTCGTACTTGTTGATGACGCCCGTCAGGGCAAACACCATAAAAGGTATCAGGGCCACGGTATAGGAGTTGATGCCCGTCACGCTGTCGAGCAGCCAGAGCAGCACAGTGGCACAGAAGGTGACGATGACGATGTAGGTCTGCGTATTCTTCTTCATGCCGCCCTCAATCTTCAGCTCCACCGTCTTCTGCGAGAAGGGGAACAGGGTCTTCAGCAGCCACCAGCTGATGAGCAGCAGGATGACCACCAGCGGCATCATGAACATCATCCACTCGCCAAAGCCCAGGTTCATGTTCAGCCCTTCGGGGTCGTTCAGATATTTCAGGGCGATGTTGTTTGGCGGCGTGCCGATGGGCGTGCCCATGCCGCCCAGATTGGCAGCCACGGGGATGGAGAGCGCCATGGCTATGCGGCCCTTACCCTCAGGGGGCAGCTGCTTGAACACCGGGGTGAGGAAGGTGAGCATCATAGCGGCCGTGGCCGTGTTGGAGACAAACATCGAGAAGAGGCCCGTCACCAGCAGAAATCCCAGCAGCACCATCTCACTGCGGGTGCCGAAGGGCTTCAGCAGCACCTTGGCCAACTGGGCGTCCAGCCCCGTCTTGGTGGCGGCGATGGCCAGGATGAATCCACCGATGAACAGCATGATGACGGGGTCGGCAAAGCAGGCCATAATGCCCTTGTAGGGCAGCAGGTCGCCCACCACGTCGGGCTGGCACATCGGGGCAATGCCGCTGTTCGAGGTGAAGAGCAGCATCAGGCCGATGATGGCCACACTCGTGGCCCACGACGGCACCACCTCGAACACCCACATCAGCGTGGCAAAGGCGAAGATGGCGATAATGCGCTGCTGCACCACCGTCAGGTTGGCAATGCCATACCACTCGCCGGGCATGTTCCACAGCAGCAATGTGACCAACAGCACAATCAATGCCTGTGTGGTCTTCTTAATCACACGGTTGGGGTGGAAACGCTGTTCGCGCCGCTTGGCGTGGTAGGCTTCCACCAGGTGAAATCCATAAAAACTCTTAAACATTTCTCTATAATAAAATTAGGTGTAATCTTCAACTCGCTGAAAATCGGCTGCAAAGGTAGTGATTTTCCGCGAAACGCGCAAGAAATGAGGGGACAAATGCAAAGAAAGGGCCGTCCAAACTTGACAGGCCTTCCGGCACAAGCTGTAGATAAGTGCGCGACCCACACAGCACCCAGGTCGCGTACCTAAAGGCACGCCCGCCGTGGCGGCCATAACCGTACCAGCCATTGAAATGGCTGGCTACCCCTGTCAGATGCCTATGGCATCAGTGCGCAAAACTTGAACACAACGCGTAGCCAATGCCCCGTAGGGGCCTGATGCCTATGGCATCGGCTGCGCAAGCAGGGAAGGAAACAGAAAATACTTTACATCGCTAAGGGGAGGGTAAAGCGGACTCAGAGATAAGTGCCTTTTATCTCGGAGATAAGTGCCTTTTATCTCGGAGATA